>JBHEMT010000115.1:0-13282 GCA_046262435.1 Candidatus Dormibacteria bacterium
GAGGAAGCGGCGTAACCGCTCGTTGAGCAGCCGGGGGCGCTCCAGCTGCGGACAGTGGCCGCAGCGCTCGAAGACCACGCTCTCGGCGTGGGGGATTGCCAGCTTCGCCTGTTCGAGGTGGGCCACGGGGATGATCCGGTCGTGATCGCCCCACACCAGCAGGGTGGGTGCCTCGACGCGACTCGGCAGGGCGTCGATGGTGAAGTCGCTGCGCAGCCCACGCAGCCCCAGGGCCATCGCGGCGATGCTCTGGAAGGTGTCAAGGACCCCGGGACGGCTGAAGTCCTCGGTGAGCCGATCAACCTCCTCGTCCTCGATCAGGGAGGGGTCGAAGTACACCGTCCGTAGCGCGATGCGCACCTGAAGCCGGCTGATCCGGCGAGGCAGCAGCCGCTGCAGGGGCGCCACCGAGGCGAGCCGGAGCCACCAGGACACCTCGCGGCCGAAACCCGACGGGTCGAGCAGAGCCAGTCGCTCAACCCGGTCAGGGTGCAGGGCGGCGAAGGTTGCACTGACCGCCCCGCCCATCGAGTTGCCGACAAAGCTGGCTCGATCAACACAGTGGAGGTTGAGCCAGTCGAGCAGGATCTCCATGTAGGTGTCCGGCCCAAGCGTCTCCGGAGCGTCGCTCCTGCCGAAGCCGGGCAGATCGACGGCCATGACCCGGAATCCCGCGGCGGCAAGTGGACCAATCGTCTTGCGCCAGCCGTAGATGTTGTGGCCGATGCCATGGAGGAGGAGAACCACCGGACCGCTGCCGACGTCGACATAGTTGATCCGCAGGCCGCGGACTCGAAGGAAGCGTGGTCGCAGCGGAACCACCGGGCCGGGGGCAACCGGACGGTCCGACCGTCCACCGGTCAGCCCGTGGGTGTTGACCGGTGCCTTTGCGCCGGTTCCCTGCAGCGCCCCCGCCTCGACGGCGATCGGCAGGCCGGCCGGCGTGGACACCGAGCGGTTACGAGCGCTCGGGCTCGTCGACGGCACGCGCGCCGCCCGCGCCGTAGGGCTGATCCGTGATGGCCTTGGGAGCGGTGGCGCTGCCCCCGGGGAGTGCGTCCACCGAGCCCGGCTGCGTGGCGGCGGTGCTCAGCTGCGGCGGCTGGGCAACAGTGGGCCCGGTCTGCAGCGAGCGGGCCACGTAGACCGCCACGTCGTCGACCTGCACCCGGCCCTCCAGCTGCTGTGATGCGATCCCCTCGTCGAACATCGAAAGACAGAACGGGCACGCGGTGGCCACCTTGCCGGTGCCGACGGTGTCGGCCGCCTCCTCCACGCGGCGGTGATTGATGCGCGGCTGTGCCTCCTCCATCCACATCCGGCCACCACCGGCTCCGCAGCACATCCCCTCGCTCTTGCTCCGCTTCATCTCCACCACCTTGAGCCCGGGGACCTGCTCGAGGATGTCGCGCGGTGGCGCGAAGATGTCATTCCAGCGGCCCAGGTAGCAGGAGTCGTGGTAGGTGATCGTCTCCTGCTGCTGCTTGGTCTCGTCCATCGAGATGCGGCCCTCTTTAAGCAGCCTGTCGATCATCTGGGTGTGGTGGATCACCTCGTAGTCACCGCCGAAGTCGCCGTACTCGTTGGCGAAGGTGTTGAAGCAGTGCGGGCAGGAGGCGATGATCTTGCGCACGTTGTAGCCCCGCAGGGTGGCGACGTTCTCCTTGGCCCGTTCCTGGAACAGATACTCATTGCCCAGCCGCCGGGCCGGGTCGCCGTTGCATTTCTCCTCGCTGCCGAGAATGGCGAAGTCGATGCCGCCGGCCTGGAGGATGGTCACCAGCGCGGTGGCGATGGTCTTCGCGCGGTCGTCGAACGAGGCGGCGCACCCCACCCAGTACAGGTACTCCGCGTCAGGCTTGTCGCGGGCAAAGTGCACCCCGAGGTCGCGCGCCCAGTCACCGCGCGTGCTGTTGCTCAGCGCGTAGGGGTTGGACTGGTTCTCGATGCCGCGCAGCGCGGTCTCCGCCTGCCGCGGGATGCGGCTCTCCTCGAGCACCAGGGCGCGCCGCATGCTGATGATCTTGGGGACGTGGTCGATCAGCACCGGGCACTGGTCGACGCAGGCGCCACAGGTGGTGCACGCCCACAGGGTCTCCTCGTTGATGACCCCGCCGAACAGCGGCCGCTGGCCGTCGTTGGCGGCAACCGCGCCCTCGACCTGGGCGACTGTCAACCACGACGGCTGGAAGAGACCGGGAACCTCGCGTTGGGCCGGCGGTGCGGCGCGTTCTCCGTACCCACCGCTGGGATCAGCCCCATTGCCGCTGCCCCCGTGGGCTCCGCCCCCGTCGGTGGCCACCCCGCCGGGCGCGTGCCGGGTGGCGTCGTCCATACCGGTGCCGTCGCTGTGCACCTGATGTGTCGTCGCTCCGTAGCCACCGGCCAGGTGCTCGTAGGAGTAGTCGCGGAGGTCGGTGATCAGGGTCTTGGGAGACAGGACCTTTCCCGTGTTGAAGGCCGGGCAGTGGGTCTGGCAACGGCCGCACTCGGTACAGGTGTAGAGATCGAGCATGTCCTTCCAGGAGAACTGCTCGAGGGTGGAGACGCCGAAATGTGGCTCCTCCTCCTCCATCAGCGCCTCGATGTCCAGGGTGGGAAGCGCCCCCTTGGGACGGAGGCTGCGGAAGATGACGTTCGGAGTCGAGGTGACGATGTGCAGGTGCTTGGAGTAGCCGAGGTAGACGAGGAACCCGAAGACCAGCATGAGGTGGCCCCAGAAGAAGATGCCGTGGAGCACGACCAGCGCCTCACTGCGGGCGCCCAGCGGCGCAAAGAGCCGGGCCAGCGCGGATGCGAAGGGTCGCCAGTGAGCGACCGCCTCCGGCGGCCGCCCCTGGGCGATGCGGGTGGCGTAGTTGAGCTGCATGGCGAGCAGCAGTCCGCTGATCCACACCAGGATGAGAACGGCGTCGCCGGTGTGCGACCCACGGAAGCGAATCGGCCGTACCACCAGGCGGTTGATCAGGGCCATGACGCAGCCGGTGATCACCAGGACGGAGAAGAGGTCCTGGGAGAGGGCGAGGGCGCCGTTGAGGGGTACCTCATCGAAGCGGAAGCCGATGAAGAGGGCCTCGAGCATGCCCTGGACGATGGCGGTGAGCAGAAGAACGAAGCCGTAAAAAATGAAGAGATGGAGCACGCCGCTGTACGGCCAGCGGAGCATCCGCGCCTGGGCCACGATGTAGACCAGAAAACCGCTGAGGCGACGGCCGGCGTCTCCCCGCCGCGGGTCCTTCCCCTTGGCAGTACGCATCAGGGCGACAAGCCGGGCCCATCGCCGCGCGGTCAGGGCCGTGGCCGTACCGGTGAGCAGCACCAGGACAACCGGGCTGACGATGGCAATCACGCGCACCTCCTTGCGCTCCAGCGCAGCCGCGGCCGGCGGGAGGCAGGGCGCCCGACGTTCAGCGAAGTTGACACCGGCGTCAGAGTATAGAAACCGCGTCGGGAGGGCACCCGGATGTTCAGCGTCCCTTCCAGACCGGGGCGCGCTTGTCGAGGAAGGCGCTGACGCCCTCAACCGCGTCGTCGCTCTTGAAGACATGGACGAACTCCTGGCGCTCATCCTCCAGCCCTTTGGCGATCGGCTTGTCGACGCCAACCGCCACCGCAGCCTTGGTGGCGGCCACCGCCAGCGGCGCCTTGCTCGCGATCGCCGACGCCAGGGTGGCCGCGGCCTGGTCCAGCTCTCCGGCGTCGACGACCTGACTGACCAGGCCCCACTCCAGGGCCTGCTCAGCGCTGATCTGTTCGCCGGTGTAGAGCAGCGGCATTGCCCGGGAGCGACCGATCAGGCGGGGCAGCCGCTGGGTACCGCCCCAGCCGGGAATGATCCCCAGGTTGATCTCCGGTTGGCCGAAGCGTGCGTTGCGGGCCGCGATTCGGATGTCGCAGGCCAGCGCGATCTCGCAGCCCCCGCCAAGCGCGATCCCGTTGACCGCGGCGATCACCGGGACATGCAACCCCTCGATCTCCAGGGTGAGCCGCTGGCCCTCCGAGATCGCCTCGCCGCCCGCCTCACGGAACTCCTTGATGTCCGCGCCGGCGGCGAAGAAACGTGGGCCGCTCCCGGTGATCACCACGCAGCGGAGGCCGGAGTCCTCGTGGGTTCGCTGGATGCCCTCGCGCAGCCCGGCGATGACCGCACGGCTGATCGCGTTGGCGGGGGGATGGTCGATGGTGAGGAGCAGGTAGCCCTCGCGGCGGTCGACGCGGACGGGGGAGCCTTCGCTGGACACTGCGGCCTCCTGGTGAACTGACCGGCGGTACGGTAGCCCGGCAGCCCAGGGGGGCGACAGCGGCCGCGGTCTCGCGGCGGTGGCGGCGCGCATGATTTCGACGATGGAGACGCCCACCCCACGCCCCGGCCCGCCTTCTCTCCCCCTTCCCGATCTGCCCGCCCAGGTGGAGGGCGAGGCGCTGCGCGAGCTGGGCGATGGCGCGCTGGAAAGGCTCCTCGGGGAGATCGCTGCGGTGGAACGGGCCACCCGGGCGGCGATGTCGCCGTACGACCGTCAGCTGCGTGAGCTGCGGGCGCGCGCCGCGCTGGTCGCGACCGAGCAGCGCCGCCGCGAGCGCAGCCGGCGCCAGAGTGAGCGCAAGGCGGTGCGGCAGTCGGCGGGTAGCGCTGAGCTGCCCACCCTGGCCGACGCACTCGAGGCTGAGCAGTCGCCGCTGGACCCGGATCGTCCGCTCGCCGAGGCGACCGTGTACCTGAAGACCGGCGGCGAGGTCCGCTTCGGGTACCCGTCACGTCCGGGACCGCTCAGCTTCACCGACGGCCGCGAGCAGCGCGCGGCCACGACCCTGGGCGCCGCTCGCGAGCTGTTCGCCCAGGGATGGGAACCGGGGACCACGGCGATCCCCGGAGTGCGGGTGCACCTGGCCGGCACCAAGATCGAGCGGGTGGTGGCCCCGGACGAGGTGGTGCTCGACGCCCGGACCGCTGGCTGACCCCCTCCCGAGGGGTTGCCGGGTGAGGCGAAGCTCCGGGTATCCACATGGTCAGGCAACGCCCAACAGTTAGCAATGATCCGATGATTTGACTCTTATGAAGTATTTGCGCTAGGATGCCAGGTTGAGCCGAACAGCCAGCCAGGAGCCGCACATGCCAACCGCCGTCGCAGCCACCCCCGAGTTGACCCACGCCAGGAAGATGGCGGTGATGGGCGCGGTCCTCCTCGGGCTGTTCCTCGCCGCACTCGACCAGACCATCGTGGGGACGGCCATGCCGCGGATCCTCACCGACCTGCACGGCAATGACCTGTACACCTGGGTGGTCACCGCATACCTGCTGGCGAGCACGATCACCGTGCCCATCTACGGAAAGTTCAGCGATACGTTCGGGCGCAAGCCGATGTTGATGATCGGCATCGGTCTGTTCCTGCTCGGCTCGGCACTGAGCGGCCTCTCCCAGAATGTCGCCGAGCTGATCACCTTTCGCGCTCTTCAGGGCCTCGGCGCCGGAGCCCTTTTCCCGATCGCCCTGGCGGTGATCGGTGATCTCTTCACCCCCCGTGAGCGCGGGAAGTACCAGGGGCTGTTCGGAGCCACCTTCGGCATCTCCTTCATCCTCGGGCCGTTCCTGGGCGGATTCTTGACCGACAACCTCAGCTGGCATTGGGTGTTCTACGTCAACCTGCCGATCGGCCTGGTTGCGATGGCGGTGATCGCCCTGGTGCTGCCCAACGTCAAGCGGGATGCGGGAGCGGTGCGGCGGCTCGACTACGCCGGCGTCGTGCTCTTCACCGCCGGCGTGGTCCCGCTGCTGCTCGGCCTGACCAACAAGGGCCTCACCGACACCCAGGGCAACACCAACGACTGGCTCTCGTGGTCGGTCGGCGGCCTGCTCGTCATCGCGGTGGTGGTGCTCGCCGTGTTCGTGATCAACGAGTCGCGCGCGGCTGAGCCAATCCTGCCGCTCGACCTGTTCCGCAACCGCACCTACTGGGGCACGATGGCGGCGACCTTTCTGACCGCTTTCTCGATGTTCGCGACGATCATCTTCGTGCCGCGGTACTACCAGGCGGTGGAGGGCTACAGCGCAACCAAGTCCGGGTACATGGTCTGGCCGTTGCTGGTCGGGCTCCTCGGCAGCAGCATCGGGACCGGCATCCTGATCTCACGGATCGGCAGCTACAAGAAGATCATCGTGGTCTCGTCATTTCTCCTCGTGGTTGGCTCGGTGCTGATGACCCAGCTGCAGCTCTCCACCACAAACACCGTCCTGTGGCTGTGGCTGCTGGTGGTCGGGCTCGGCGTCGGCCCCTCGATGTCCGCTTTCACCACCGTGGTTCAGAACCTGGTGACCGGCGCGCGCATGGGTGCAGCCACCAGCACGCTGACCTTTCTCCGCCAGATCGGCGGGTCGGTTGGGCTCGCCTTCGCGGGGACCCTGTTCAGCTCCAACTTCCGCTCCGAGCTTCCCGGCCGGCTCGCCGCCAACGGGGTGCCGACGCGGCTCGGTGGCCGGGCGTTCAACGGCGGGTCGAGCAATGAGCTGACAGCGGTGGGAAACCTGGGTGGCTCGCTGCGCGGTCACGGGGTGCCCGAGACCCTGGTGCCGCGGATCGTCACCGGCGTCCGCGAGGCGTTCGTGCTGTCGGTGGCCCACATCTTCTGGCTCGGAGTGATCTCCAGCGCCTTCGCATTCCTGATCGTTCTTCTGGTGATCCGCGACGTGCCCCTGCGCGGGAGCCCGGCGCGCGTAACCGAGGACCGCGAGGTCCCGAGTCCACGGCAGGCTGCCCCGCTACCGGTGCCCGCCGGGGTGGGGGCGGGAGCCACGTCGTGACCACCACGGTGCCCGCTGCCAGGTCGTCGACGGCTCACCGGGCAGAGCTGATCGACGCCTCGGTGGGCCATGTCGGTGAGCTGATGCGGCTGCGCCGGGCGCATATGACCGCCCGCCCGTGTCCCCGCGATGTCAGCCTGCCCCAGTTCTGGATCCTGATGATGCTCCGCGACGGCCGGATCACCACGATGCGGGGTATCGCCGACGCTCTCGAGATCACCCCGTCATCGCTGACCGCGATCATCGACCGCCTCGAGCAGCGTGGTCTGGTCACCCGCAGCCGCGACGACGATGACCGGCGCGTGGTCCACATCGAACGCACGCCGGAGGGCGAGCTGATCGTGCAGGAGATGGTTGGCATGAAACAGCAGCACATCCGCAGCCTGGTCGGGCAACTCACCGAGCCGGAGATCGCGGCCCTGGAGCAGGGTCTTGCCGCAGTGCTGCGGGTCCTGGGCGACGGGGAGCCGACCACCGGGACCTCCTAGGAGGCCGCAGCCGCCGCGCTCGGTACAGAACAGAGGGGCCATGGCGGGAGCTCGCTGGACCCGCGCGTCAGGTCCGCCGTCCCGGAACCTCCGTGCTGAGCCTCGGGTCGGTCTGCAGCCGGCGCTGCACCGCCTCCCACACGCTGCGACCCACGGCCACGGCTGAGCCGGTAGCGTCGACCCTGACGATCCGGGCCGCCTCGCGCTCAACGATGCTGCGGAATGCCGCGTCCACCCGCGCATGGAACTCGCCCGGCTGCTGCTCGATACGGTCGAGGGGCAGCTGTTCGGCGCGCTGGCGGTGCATCGCGGTCTCGAGTGGAAGGTCGAGAAACACGGTGAGGTCGGGCCAGACGTCGTCGACAGCCTGGCGGTGCAGGGCGCGCAGCGCCTCGAGGTCGAGGCCGCGGCCGCCGCCCTGGTAGGCGAGGGTCGAATCGGCCCAGCGGTCGACGACGACGATCTGGCCGCGCCTCAGCGCGGGGAGCACAACCTCGCGGAGCAGCTGCGCACGGGAGGCAACGAACAGGAGCGCCTCCGCCCACGGATCCAGGGGGAAGTCGGCCTGGTGCTGGAGCAGGAAGGAGCGGGCCATATCGCCGAGCTCGGTATCGCTGGGGCGGACGCTGGTCGCCTCGTGACCGGCGGCACGGAGGGCGGCGCTGAGTGACGCCACCTGGGTGCTCTTGCCCGCCCCGTCGAGACCCTCGAAGGAGATGAAGTATCCCGGCCAGCGGCTGCTCACCATCCCTCTCCTCCCTGCCCACCGGTCCGTAGCGGCCGCCATTGTGGAGACCTGCCGGGCGGAGGCGCTGCCCACAGTTTGACCCCGCGTGGGTGGGCGCTGGAGACTGGCCGGATGAGCGAGGTCCTTCGCTCTGCGGCATTCACTACCACCCCCGCCGGCGGCAACCCAGCGGGCGTGGTGCTCGACGCCCGCGACCTTGACGATGTCGCCATGCAGCGCATCGCCGCCGAGGTCGAATACTCGGAGACTGCCTCCTACTGACCGTGGAGATCACCCCGGCGCCGGCGGGAGTGCGGGTCAGCGGGACTGCGGTGCCGATCACCGCCGTCTGACGCCGCCGTCCGCCTACTCCACTCCGTTCTCGTCGCCGAAGATCACCAAGCGCCGGTTGGGCTCCTGCCCGGTGCTGCGCGCGGCCATCTCGTTGCGCTCCACCAGCTGGTGCTGCAGTCGCCGGATGTAGGCATTCTGCGGGCCCAGCTCCACCTGCCTGCCGGTCTGATGGGCGAGATCCATCGCCTCCCGGGTCTCCTGGAGGGCAACGTCGGTGGGATCCGCAGCGGCGCGGTCGGGAGCATAAACGCGCGCCAGCGCACTCTTGATCTGGGCCACCGTGTTCGACCGGAGCACCTGAATGGGGATGCCGGCCGACTCGGCGCTGCGCACCGGTGAGTCCTTGCGCCGATAGTAGTTCTTGAGGGTCAGCACCATGTCGGCATCGTCCACGTGGTGCTGAATGCGCACCGGGACCCGCAGATCGCGGATCGACTGCTCCAGGTACGACCGGGACACGCCGTACGGGAACACGCTGAGCGGTTGCCCTGGACGAACCCCGCGGAATGGCTGCTCGGCGGCCTCCGTCTGATCGTGGCCGGCTGCTGACTCGTACTCGCCGGCCCGGAACGATGGCCTCCGGTCACGGCCGGGGCCGCCGTTTTCACGCTCGCGACGCCGGCCGCCGCGCCGCTCTCCCGCCCCGCCGAACCCCGCAGTCTCGAAGATGCCCGGCCGGTCGCGCACCGTGGTGTCCACCCGGCTGAGAATCTGACCGGCCTCCCCACGCATGCGCAGCTGCGGCGGCTTGGCCCGGCCACGCAGGGCTTCGTCGACGGTCTCGTCGAGCGGCATGTGCAGCACAACCCGGTCGCGCTGCTGAATCTCCACCAGGGCGTCGAAGGTGGCCGGCGCCTTGCGCTCCAGCACGCTCTTCTGAGTCCCCCGGCGCCGCGCCTCCTCGTCGGAGAGGGTGACCGTTTGAATGCCGCCGAGGAGGTCGTTCAGCGTCGGGTTGACCAACAGATTCTCGAGGGTGGTGCCGTGCGCGGTGCCAATCAGCTGAACGCCGCGCTCGGCGATGGTGCGCGCCGCCGCGGCCTCCAACTCGGTCCCGATCTCGTCGATGACGATGACCTGAGGCATGTGGTTCTCGACCGCCTCGATCATCACCGCGTGCTGCATCGCCGGTGTGCTCACCTGCATACGCCGTGCCCGGCCAATGCCGGGATGGGGAATGTCACCATCGCCGGCGATCTCGTTGCTGGTGTCGACGATGACCACCCGCTTACCGCACTCGTCGGCAAGCACCCGGGCGCACTCGCGCAGCATGGTGGTCTTGCCGATGCCCGGGGCGCCGAGAAGGAGCACCGACTGGCCGTTGACCACAATGTCCTTGAGGATGTCAACGGTGCCGGTGACCGCCCGCCCAACCCTGCAGGTCAGCCCCACAATTCGGCCGCCGCGGTTGCGGATGGCGCTGATCCGGTGCAGGGTGCGCTCGATGCCGGCGCGGTTGTCGTCACCGAACGCGCCGAGTTTCGCGGCCACGTAGTCGAGGTCCGCGTGGGTCACCTGGACCGGGTCGAGGACCGCCTCCCCATCACCAAACCGCGCCTCGGGGTCGCGACCGAGGTCCATGACAATTTCGAGGAGGTCGCCGCGGGTCTGCGAGAGTCGTTGCGCTGAGGTCGCGATGCGGGGCGGCAGGGCTTCGAAGAGCAGCGAGAGCTCCTCCTCCCAGGCGGATCCGTAGGGCGTCATATCGGCGACGATCTCGTTCTCCTGTTGACGGTGGCGGGAAGCATCGTGAGATCCACGGACTGGGTCACCCCGGCGTGGACGAGGACGGGCTTCTTGCTGGTGGCCAGGGCGCGGAGTCGCACCTTGGCGGCGAGGTCGCGCACCATCAGCAGCTGCGACCCGTAGATCTCAAAACCACGTGCCTGCAAGGCGCGGATCAGCTCCGAGTCGTAATGGCGCAGCACGCAGGAGAGGGGCCCCGGGGGGGCCTGGGCGAGGGCGGCGCTGATCACGTCCTCACGAAAAGCCGGCTCGTGGCTCTCGCACATCAGGGCGAGCAGGGTGGGCCGGGCCGAGGATGCGGGCCGCAGCCCGACCCAGGCGGTGATCCCGGGCCGTTCCGCGACAAAGTGGCGCACGTCATCGCGGCCCAGGCGCGCCGGCCAGCCGCCCTGGAATGACGCCTGCCACGCCTTCAGCGACGCACCCTCGAGGTTGGCAATGGTCGACGGCGTAGTTCTCAGGTAGAGGAGGTAGATCCCGCCGAGGTCATCGCGCCGCGCCGCGCGGAGCGGGGCCGGGGCGGCGGGGGTCAGCCGGGGAGCGGCAGCGCTGTCGTCGCGGTAGAGGATCTGCTCGGTGGCGTACTGAGCGAACCCCTGCTCCAGGAAGACGGGGACGAGCGGATGGTCCAGCGGCAGCCGAACGTGAAAGCGGTTGACGCCGTGCTCTGAGCCGCGCGTGCAGAGTCCGGAGAGAAGCGGCTCGCGCGAGAAGGTTGCCGGCCCGGCCGCCGTGCAGAGGTTGAGGATCTGCCACGAGCGCGGGCGTCCGGGGATCGCCTGGGCCTGGATGAACCCGGTGATGTGGCCATCACTGTCCTCGGCAACGAAGAGAACGTCCTCCTGTTCGGCGTAGGGCACCAGCGATGACAGGGTCTTGCTCAGCGAGCTCCACAAACGCAGAAGAGTGCGCTGGGGTACCGGGACGTCGGCGCTGAGCACCGGTGCCGTGCCGTGTTCCTCCTCGGCCACAGCATTCTCGCGGTACAGCTGCTCGATGCGCCCGAGGTCGCGGAAGGATGCGGGTCGTACGTTCATCGGCCGCTACGCGGCATGCTCCCAGCGTCGGCGCAGGCCATCGAGGAAGAGGCGGTGCAGGCGGTCGTCGCTGGTCATTTCAGGATGGAAGGCGAGGCAAAGGTGCTGGCCCTGGGCAATGGCCACCGGGCTGCCGCCATGGGTGGCCAGAACGTCCGCCTGGGCGCCGACGCGCTCGAACACCGGGGCGCGGATGAAGACGGCACGAAAGGCCCCGCCCTCCAAGCGGGGGATGGTGAGGTCGGCCTCGAACGACTCCACCTGGCGCCCGTAACCGTTGCGCCGCACCGCCAGGTCGAGCGCGCCCAGGGCCAACTGTTCGGGGCGCCCATCAAGGATTTCGCGGCTGAGAAGAATGGCCCCGGCGCAGGTGGAGAGCGTCGGCATACCTGCGGCCAGGCGCTCGCGCAGCGGCTCCAGAAGCCCGAAGACCCGGAGCAGCCGGCTCATGGTGGTGGACTCGCCTCCGGGCAGGACCAGAGCGTCGATCTCGGGAAGCTGGTTGGCAAACCTGACCGGCTCGAGCTCGGTGCCGAGGCGCGCGAAGGCCGCCGCATGCTCGCGAACATCGCCCTGAAGGGCGAGAACACCGACCCGGGGAGCCGTCACGCAGCTCCGACGGCGCGTCCGGCCCACCCACTGGGGGGACGGCGCAACGCGACTGTCACCCGTTCAGTGTACCCGGCGGCTCCCGAGCCGCCACCCCTCCACGGCGGCATCTCACCTCGCGGCGCGAGGGCCGCCGGGGCGGGTCCCGGTGGCGGGCCGGCCTCCTAAACTCCCCGCGTGCCCCCGGCTCCAGCCTGTGTCGAGCAGCCGGTGGCCGTGAGGGAAGCGCTTCGGGCCAGCTATGTCCTACCGCTGTGCTGGGAACGCGAGACCGCCGGCGAGCGCGAGGGGCTCACCGCGTACCTGAGCTGGCTGGCGCCGCTGATTGAGGTGTTGGTGGTGGACGCCTCACCCGCCGAGGTCTTCGCCGTTCACGCCCGGCTGTGGGCGGAACAGGTGCGTCACCTGCGGCCGGATTCCGTGCACGACTGCAGCAACGGCAAGGTGGCCGGCGTTCTCACCGGGCTGCGGGCCGCCCACCACGACAGAGTGGTCATCGCCGACGACGACGTGCGCTACGACGACCGGTCGTTGGTGGAGGTCCTGAGGCGCCTGGACGGCTGTGCCGTCGTGCGTCCCCAGAACTACTTCGACCCGCTTCCCTGGCACGCGCTCGTGGACACGTCGCGCTCGCTGCTCAACCGCGCTTGCGGCGGCGACTGGCCCGGCACCCTGGCGGTGCATCGAGGGGCACTCGCCGGTGGCTACCGCGGCGACGTGCTCTTCGAGAACCTCGAGCTGGTGCGCACCGTGCGCGCGGGGGGAGGCCGCGAGGCCGTGGCCCGAGACATCATGGTTCGTCGTCTGCCCCCGCGCACCACCAGGTTCCTCTCGCAGAGAGTCCGACAGGCGTACGACGAGCTGGCCCGCCCGTGGCGGCTCGTGGCCGCGCTGTGCGTGCTGCCCCTGACCATTGAGCTGGCACACCGCCGCCGCTGGCGGGCATTGGTCGGCGCCGCGGCCGCTGTGTGCGGCGTGGCCGAGGGGGGCCGGCGCAGGGACGGGGGCCAACGGGTGTTCCCGGCAACCGCCTCGCTGCTGGCCCCGGTGTGGGTGCTGGAGCGCGGAATCGCCAGCTGGCTGGCCCTCGTCGCACGAGCGCGCGGCGGGATGCCCTACCGGGGCCGGCGGATCAGGGCGGCGGCCAGTTCGATGCCCGAGTTGCGCCGACGCGCTCGTTCCGCCGGGCCGCTACCAGCCGCGTGAGGCCAGCAGCTCCTCCTTGGGGAGCTGGTTGATGTCGATACCTCGCATCGCCTTGCCCAGCCCCTCGCTGACCTCGGCAATGATTTCGGGCTTGTCGAAGTAGGTGGTGGCGGCGACGATGGCCTTGGCGTATGCGAGCGGGTCGTCGCTCTTGAAGATGCCGCTGCCCACGAAGGTGCCCTCGGCGCCAAGCTGCATCAGGAGTGCCGCGTCGGCCGGGGTGGCCAGGCCTCCGGCGCTGAAGTTGACCACCGGTAGTTTGCCGGTCTCATGGATCTCGACCAGCAGCTCGTATGGAGCACCGAGGCGCTTGGCCTCC
>JBHEMT010000116.1:0-10926 GCA_046262435.1 Candidatus Dormibacteria bacterium
GAGGAAGCGCCGCA
This sequence comes from Candidatus Dormibacteria bacterium, assembly GCA_046262435.1. Taxonomy (GTDB): domain Bacteria; phylum Chloroflexota; class Dormibacteria; order Aeolococcales; family Aeolococcaceae; genus JBHEMT01. The sequence goes on from JBHEMT010000116.1 coordinate 15, forward strand.
GGGCGACGCTGATCACCTCGCTCCTGCTCAGCGGTGAGAGGCGGGTGTGCGCGTTGAGGTCGCCGATGTCCTCATCCTCGAGGTAGACCGAGATGCGCTTGCCCACGATGTGATCCTAGCGGCAGGCCCCCGTCCTACCGGGCCAACGCGGCGGCCGGCTGCGTGGCGGCTCGGCGTGACGGGCCGGGTACGCTTCGGCTCGTCTCAGACAAGGAAGCCATGGCCACACGCAGCTACTTCATCTCCACGACCATCCCGTATGTCAACGGTGAGCCCCACCTTGGGCATGTCCTGGAGTACATCCAGAGCGACTGCTTCGCGCGCTGGCATCGCCTCGCCGGCGAGGAGGTGTTCTATCTGACCGGCAGTGACGAGAACTCGCTGAAGAACGCGCTGGCGGCGGAGCGGGAGGGGGTGGCGGTCCCCGACCTGGTGGCGCGCAATGCCAGACATTTCGAGGACCTGGCGGGCATTTTCACTCTGTCATGGGACTACTTCATCCGCACCAGCAGCGACCCGCTCCATCTCGCCGGTGCGGTGAAGATGTGGCAGCGCCTGGAGGCCGCGGGCGACCTCTACACCCAGCGGTACGAGGGTCTGTACTGCGTTGGATGTGAGCAGTTCTACACCGAGGACGAGCTGGTGGAGGGACTGTGTCCTGAACGCCACCTTCCCCCGCCGGAACTGGTCGAGGAGGAGAACCATTTCTTCCGGCTCTCCCGCTACGCGCAACCGCTGGTGGAGGCGATCGAATCGGGGCGCATGACCATCCTGCCCCCGGGTCGACGTAACGAGGTGCTCTCCTTCCTCCGCGGCGAGGTCCGAGATATCTCGGTCTCGCGGTCGCAGACCCGGGCTCACGGCTGGGGCATACCCGTCCCGGGCGACCCCACCCAGGTGATGTACGTCTGGATCGACGCTCTCACCAACTACATCAATGCGCTCGACTACGCAGCGGAGGGCGCCCTCTTCGAGCGCTTCTGGGCGGGTGTCGGCAGCCGGGTACACACGCTGGGCAAGGGAGTGATTCGCTTCCACGCGGTCTACTGGCCGGCGATGCTCCTCTCCGCAGGCGTGGCCCTGCCCACCACGCTGTTCGTGCACGAGTACGTCAACAGCGGTGGCCAGAAGATGAGCAAGTCAGCGGGCGGGTGGGCGGACCCGGGTGAGCTGGCGGCGCGCTACGGCGTCGACGCCGTCCGCCATTTCCTGCTTGCCGAGATGCCCCTCACCCAGGACCTGGAATACACCGAGCGGCGCCTGGTGGAGCGCTACAACACCGACCTCGCCAACGGGCTCGGCAACCTGCTCAACCGCACCCTCACCATGGTCGGTCGTTATCGGGACGGGGTGGTGCCGATCCCCGCCGATCCCCTGGGCGCGGGTGCCGCTGACCTTCCCGCGGTGGCGGCCCGGGTTGGTGCGACTGTTGCCGCAGCGATGGCGGCCTACGACCACCGCACCGCCGTGGCGTCGATCTGGGAGCTGGTCCGCCGCGCCAACGGGTACATCGAGGAGTCGGCCCCGTGGAAGCTGGCCGCGGCGGGCGAAGCAGCCGAGCTCGACCTGGTGCTTCACACCGTCGTGGAGGCGCTTCGGATCATCGCGCTTCAGCTTCGCGCATTCCTGCCCACCACGTCAGGTCGCATCCTCGCCCAGCTGGCGCCAGGAGCGGCCGACACCATCGCGGCGCCGATGGTGTGGGGCCGGTCTCTGGCCGGGCAGCGCACCGCCGCCCCCGAGCCGATCTTTCCCCGGGTGCTCGCTCTCCCCGACGCCTAGCTCGACGTCCGCCGGGGGCCTGGGCGACACCCGGTGAGCCACACCCCCGGGAGCTCACTCCGCGTGAGCGTCACCCAGTGGGAGCGTCCAGCGAAGCGTTGCCCGAGCACGGCCCAGAGCCTCAGCCCTCTTGCTCGGTGGGCCGGATCAAAAGCTCGTTGATGGCGATGTGGCGCCGGCGAGTCACGATGTAGGTGACCGCATCGGCGACGTCCTCGGACTGCAGCCGTTCGACGCTTCCGAAACGCTGCGCCATCTGCTCGCGGACCTCCGGACGGTTGTGTGACCCGAGCTCGGTCTCCACGGCCCCCGGCTCCACCAGCGAGACGCGCACATGACGGCGGGTCACCTCCTGGCGAAGCGACTCGCTGAAGGCGTTGACGCCGAACTTGCTGAGGTTGTAGACCCCGCTGCCGCTGCGGGCAACGCGTCCCGCAACCGAGCTGACGTTGACCAGGTCCGCAACCTGGCGCCCGCTCTCCGCGGCCCTGAGCAGGTGCGGCAGAGCAGCGTGCGCACAGTAGAGCAGTCCGAGCAGGTTGAGCTGGACCATCCGCCGCCACTCCTCGACGTCGGCGTCGACGATGCTGCCCAGCAGCATCACCCCGGCGTTGTTCACCAGTGTGTCCAGCCGCCCGAACTCGGCGACGGTGGCAGCCACCGCGCTGCGCGCCTCCGCCTCATTGGTGACGTCCACGATGTTGACCAGCACCCCTCCCCCGGACTGGCGGAGCCGATCGGCCAACGCCTCCAGCCGTTCGCCACGCCGTGCGGCGAGGCTGACCGCCGCGCCTTCCGCCGCCAGGGCCAGCGCGGTTGCCTCGCCGATGCCGCTCGATGCCCCGGTCACCAGCGCCACAGTTCCCTGTAGACGTTGTGCCACGGTGTCTCCTTCTCACTTCGCATACCGCGCCGCGGGGCGCGGGAATCCCGCGCCAGCCCGTGGCGCAATCAGTTAAGCCCACCACGAGGGTAGCGGGACGTTCCTCGCCCTCAGCGCCGCCACACTGCGGCGTAGTGCGACGGCAATGGGCCCACCGGCGGAGGGCGCGCATCCGCTCGGCAGTCGCGTCAGAGCGTCAGCAGGACGAGTCCGGTGGGCACCTTGGGGTAGAAGTACGTTGACTTCTGGGGCATCGTCTCACCGGCGTCGGACACGGCAATCAGCTCCGCCGTGGTGCAGCCACGCAGCCCAAACCCCAGTGCCGCGTCGCCGCTTTGCACCGCGCGCTCGATCTCGTGGAGTGAGCGCGTGTAGCGGAGGGCGCCCTCGGTGATTCGCTCGGGGGTGATCGCGCAGGCGCCGCCGAGGACGACCTCCTCAAGTGCCACGACGTCGAGACCGCCGCGCGGTGATGGTTGACGGTCGCGGGGCAGCACCAGCACGGCGGCACCGTCCGACGCCCGCACCGCATACCTGTGGTCGCCGTGGTCGTTGCTGGCGATCTGCGCGGCCGTCGCGAGGTTGTGGGCCGGCTCCAGCCGGGCCGCGGAAGGCAGCCGAGCACGGAGCTCGTCGAGGGAGCGTGGAACCCCGTAGCCGGCGGCCACGAGGCGGTGGGTGGGCAGGATCTCGAGATCCGGGTCGTTGGCGCCTGACAGGTAGAGCAAGACCTGGGGGTCCGAGCCGGAGCTCGCAGCTGCTGCCTGCTCCTCGGCGTAGGCGACCGCGGTCTCATAGCGGTGGTGACCGTCGGCGATGTACAGCCGAGCGGCAGCCAGGCAGTCGGTCACCGCGGCAACCACCTGCGGGTCGGAGACCGCCCAGAGGAGGTGCTTTTCGGGTCCCTGCTCGCCCGCGGTGCGGCCGCCAAGCAGGGCGCGGCCGGCGGTCGCTCGGTCGAGGATCGCCTCGAGACCCGGCGCCTGGTCCCACAGCGCCCACACCGCGCTGGTCTGGGTGCCCGTGGCCCGCATCAGCGCCAACCGGTCCTGCTTGGGGCCGCGCAGGGTGCGCTCGTGGGGGCGCACCTCACCATCCTCCCAGCGCCGCGCGGGCACGGTCACGAAGATGCCGCGGCGCCGGCTGAGCGTTCCAGTTGTGCCCTGGAACTCGTGGTCGGAGACGTACACGGTGGGCGATCGGTCGGCGACGAGGATGCCCAGCCGGAGCCAGGACTCGAGGTGGTGGGCGGCGCGCAGATAACGCTCGGCTCCCTCCGCGCTGTCCGCCGGCTCCGGGCGGCAGTAGTCGATGCGCACGATGTTGCGCAGGTCCCGGGCGTAGAGCTCCTCGCGCTCCGCGTCGCTGATCACGTCGTAGGGCGGGGCAAGCACTCCACCGAGGCTGACGTGTTCGGGGTCGTAGCGAATGCCCCGCAGGGGGTGGACCGTGGCCATGAGCAGATCCGCCTAGAGCGTCACGGACTGAAGTGACTCGAGACCGGCGGTGTGACGCATCTGTTCGAGCAGGTCGGCGCTCACCCGCTCATCGACCTGCATCACCATCACCGCGCGGCCCCGCGGTCGCTCCCTGCCCACCTGCACCGCGGCGATGTTGACGTCGTGCTCGGCGAGCAGGGTTGACACCCGGGCGATCACCCCGGGCTGGTCGCGATGGGTGCCGATCAGATAGGTGCCCGCGGGTTGCATATCGACGCGAAACTCGTCAAGCCGGGTGAGCCGTGCCTCACCCTCGAACTGAGTGCCACTGACCCGCAGGCGGCGCTGCCCGCTCACCTCGACGCTGATCGAGGTTTGGTAGTCCTCGCTGTGCGACCGCCGCTGCTCGTCGACGTCGACCCCGTGGCTGCGGGCGATGGCACGGGCGTTGATCGGGGTGATCCTGGTCTCGGTGAAATGAGCGAAGAGGCCGCCCAGCACCTCGGCGGTGAGCGGCGTCGAGTCGAGTGCGGCGAGGTCACCGGTGTAGGTGCATACCACTGCCTTGAGCCCCTCGCCGGCCAGCTGGGCCGCCAACGACCCCATCTGCCGGGCCAGGCCGAGGTAGGGGCGCAGCCGTGCCAGCTCCTCGGGCAGGATCGCAGGGAGGTTCACCGCGTAGCGCGCCGGACCACCGGCCAGGTAGGACGCAATCTGGTCAGCGACGTCGAAGGCGACGTTGACCTGTGCCTCGGCCGTGCTGGCGCCCAGGTGGGGGGTAAGCAGAATGCCCGGCACCCCCAGCAGCGGATGCTCCGCGGAGACCGGCTCGCGGGTGAACACGTCGACCGCCGCTCCGGCGATGACTCCATCGCGGACTGCCGTCGCCAGTGCGGCCTCGTCGACGATGCCGCCGCGCGCAATGTTCAGCACCCGCGCGCCCGGCTTCATGGCGCGCAGCTGGTCTGCACCGATCGCGCCGCGCGTCTTGTCGTTGAGCGGAGTGTGAACGCTGAGAAAGTCGCTCTCCTGCAGCAGGGTTGCCAGGTCGACCAACTGAGCCCCCGCCTGCTCGGCGCGCTCGGGAGAGACCAGCGGGTCGTGGGCGAGAACGCGCATCTGCAGCCCTTGACCGGCGATGCGGGCCACCTCGAAACCGATTTTGCCGAGGCCGTAGAGCCCCAGCGTCTTCTCGCGCAGCTCGACCCCGACGAACTCGGACCGGCGCCACTGGCCAGCCCGCATCGAGGCGTCGGCGACGGCGATATTGCGTGCCAGGGCGAGCATCATCGCCACCGCGTGCTCGGCGGCGGCCACGGTGTTTCCGGTCGGGGCGTTGAGCACCAGAACGCCGTGAGCCGTCGCCGCATCCAGGTCGATGTTGTCGACCCCAACCCCGGCGCGCCCCACCACGCGCAGCCTGGTGGCAGCCGCGAAGACATTGGCGGTAACCCGGGTCTCGGATCGAACCACCAGCGCGTCGTAGCCGCCGATGCGTTCCACCAGATCGGCCTCGGACTGGTTGGTGATGACATCGACGTCGCCCGCACCGCGGAGACGCTCAACACCGTCGCTGGCGATGGGGTCGGCCACCAGGATCCGAGACCGCTCCGAGTCGATGGCCAGCTGCTCGGCCGCGGGATTGCGCGCGGCCGCGACGCTCACCCGACCGGTTGCGGCTGGCGCTCGGTCGCGCCGCTGCGCGCCGCCGACTGAGCCGCGGCCACGCAGAGGCCGATCCGGCTCAGCATTCCCGCGTCCACCAGGCCCTGTTCGAGGGTGGCGAGGATCGAGTACACATCGCGCTCGCCCACCGCACCCAGGTGCCCGATCCGGAAGATCCGGCCCTGCAGTTCCCCCTGCCCGCCGGCAAGAACCAGCCCGCGTCGGGTGCGCAGGTCACTGAGCAGGGTCTTTAACGCCGCCGCGTCCTCGACCGGGGACGCGATCGCGGTGACCGTGTCCGACCGGTGCTCCGCCGTGGCGAAGAGACGCAGTCCCACCGCCTCGACGCCGGCCCGGACCATGTCCGCGCAGCGCCGGTGGCGGGCATACACGTTGTCGAGCCCCTCCTCCTCGATCATGCGCAACCCCTCCTGGACTGCGAACATCACCTGGATGGGGGGCGTCGTGTAGGTCTGCTGCTTGTCCTGGAACTTCTTCTCACGGGCGAAATTCCAGTAGAAACTGGGGCAGGTGGCCCGCTCGGCTGCGGCGAAAGCGGCCGGGCTGACCGCCACCATCGCCAGCCCGGGGGGCGCCATCCAGCCCTTCTGCGAGCCGGTGACGACGACATCGAGCCCCAGTTCGTCGACGGGCAACGGCAGGCACGACGCGCCGCTCACTGAGTCGACGGCGATCAGCTTGCCGCGGCCCTTGACCACCGCGGCGATGGCGGGAATGTCGTTGGTGACCCCGGTGCTGGTCTCGTTGTGGGTGACGAAGACCTTGGTGATCGCACTGTGCTCGGCAAGGACCCGGTCGACGTCTTCGGGGTCGATGGCCTGCCCCCAGGGCATGGCCAGACGCACCACATTGACGCCGTATGCCTCGGCGATCTCGGCCCAGCGGTTGCCGAAGGAACCGATGCTGCAGAAGAGGGCCTGCTCCCCCGGGGACAGCAGATTGACCACCGCAGCCTCCAGACCTCCGGTGCCGCTCGCGGGGTAGAGCAGCACGTCGTTGGTCGTGCCCAGCACCCGCTGCAGTGCACGATGCACATCGGTGAAGAGGTCGGCGAACTCGGGACCGCGGTGGTTGATCATCGGGCGGCTGGCTGAGCGGATGACACGCTCGGGAAGCGGCGTCGGGCCGGGGACGCGAAGCTGCTGCTCCATCACCATGCGATCTCCGTTGCGAGGACGGCGAGTCGCGACGAGTCTACCAAGCGCCTCGGAGGCAGCCGCCCCACGCCACGGGTGCGCCTGCCGTACATGGCGGCTCTAGAGAGAGAACTCCTCATACACCGAGCGGCGGTTCATCGCCACCCGCCGGGAGCGCTGCAGCACCACCTGGCGGCGATGTTGCTTGAGCCGCCGCCGGTGGCCACCCACCGCCGACTGCTCGACACCGCCGCGCAACCGACCGATCAGCACTCCCAGTCCGGCCATCAGCCCCCGCCCCAAGCGACGGCGCTGCCACACCACGCCCATCCCCAGCAACACCATCAGTCCGTTGCGCACGCCGTGGTCGATCTCGGTCGCTGCGGCGGGCCGCGCCGGAACCTGTCCGCCTCCCGCGTGCGCGGGGCGGTGTCCTGAGGGCGGCGAGATCCCCGGCGGACGGATTCCGTGCGCCTGTTCCCAACCGACAATGGTGGCGCGTTGGATGGTGATGTCGGGCGCCTGCTTCTCGACACCGGCGACGATGGCCACGGCGAGCGCCTCACGAGTGGTTTCGCCGTTCAGCAACTGCTCCTCGCGGGGGTTCGACAGGTAGCCTCCCTCGACGGTCACCGCCGGCATGGCGGCGTGAATCCACAGGTCTGGCTTGAGCTGGGTCCCGTTAGCGGCGATACCGGCCGCGGGAAGCAATCGGCCGAGGGTGTCGCTCATCGTCTGGGCGAACGGCAGGCTGGCGTCGTTGGGGTAGAGCACCAGTGCCCCGCCCATGGTCGGGTCAGCGTAGGAGTTGAAGTGAATCGAGACGAACAGGGACGCCGCTGCCGCGTTGGCCGCGTCCATCCGCGGCCCGATGTCGACGAAGCGGTCATCAACCCGGGTCATCACCACCCGCACCCGATCGGCGGTGAGCAGACGCTGTACCCGTTTGGCGACGTCGAGGGTGAGGTCCTTCTCGAGGGTTCCCGCAGGGCCGATGACACCGGGGTCGAAGGGCTGGTCGGGATTGGCGTTGTCGGCGGTACCGCCATGGCCCGCGTCGACGGCGACCACGTATGGTGCCGGTCGGCCGGCGATGGCCTGGGCGTGCGCGGTCAGCGCAGTGGTGGTCGCCAGCAGGGCGACGACCGGGGCGCAGGCAAGGACGTTGAGAAGACGAAGGGCCCGGGGATGGCGCATGGCCGTTGCCGAGTATAGGTTGCCGCAATGCACACTGACCGCGGGATGGTGGATCCGGACGCCGTGTGGATGTGGCTCGGCGGCGTCCCCGATGGTTCCGTCTGCGCCGTCTGCGCCGGGCAGGAGGGCCCGGCTGCCTGGACGATGATCCACCGGCGGGAGCGCGCCGCAACGCTGGCCCTGTGCGGATGGTGCATGGGTGAGGTCCGCCGTCAGCCGCTGGGGCGTCCCTGCCCCCACTGCCGCCGGTGGACGGTCCCCAGCGACGGAGGGTGCCCACTCTGCCTCCACGCTCTCCGCGACTGAGCCGCGGACCGGCTCCGACCGATACTCTGCGGACCGCCGCGGGCACCGGCGTTGTGCGCCGCGACGGCACCGGAGAGCGCACAGGAGAGCGGATGTCCGCCGTCTACGACCTTGCCGATCGCTACGTGCGGGACTACGCAGTACTCGACCCGGTCACAGCCGCGCTGTGGGGTGTACCCGGCTCAGAGACCGAGCTGACCGACTATTCGCCAGACGGCGTCGCCGCGCGTGCCAGCCTGGCCGAGCAGACGCTCGCCGATCTCGCAGCCCTCCCCGAGCCGGCCGGTCGCGACCGGCTCGCCGCCAGCGTCATGCGCGAGCGCCTCGAAGCCGCGGGCATCGCTCACGATGCCGGCGAGCGTCTGCGGGACCTGCGGGTGCTCGGCAGCCCGTTTCAGACCCTTCGCCAGGCGTTCGACCTGATGCCGACGAATACCGCGGCGCAGTGGGAGGCGGTGGCCAGCCGTCTGGAGAAGGTGCCGGCCGCGCTCGCCGGGTACCGCGAGACCCTGCACACGGGTCTGCGACGGGGCCTGGCCGCCTCACGCCGGCAGGCCATCGCGTGCGCGGAGCAGGGACGGGTATGGAGCGACAGCGACCCCGGTCGCGGCTTCTTTGCCGGCTTGGTGGAGCGTCACCACCGCGCCGCCGATGGCGACGGCCTGAGCGCGCGGCTGACCGCTGCGGCGCGCGCTGCCGCGACCGCCTACGCCGAAGCGGCAACGTGGCTGGAGACCGTGTACGCCCCGTCGGCTGCTGCGGAAGACGCCGTGGGGATCGACCGTTACCGCATTGGGGTGCGCGTCTTCCTGGGCACGCAGCTCGACCTCGAGGAGACGTACCTGTGGGGCTGGGAGGAGCTGCACGACATCGAAACCGAGATGGCCCGTCTCGCCGAAGAGATTGCGCCGGGACGCGGGCTGCGCGGCTGCGTCGACCTGCTCGAGTCTGATCCTGCCCGCAGCATCGAGGGCGTGGACGCCTTCCGGCAGTGGCTCCAGGATGTCATGGACCGGGCGGTGCAACGCCTTGACGGGCCCCATTTCGACATCGCCGCGCCGCTCCACCGTGTCGAGGCAATGATCGCCCCCCCGGGGGGCCCCGCCGCGATGTACTACACGGCGCCGAGTGACGATTTCTCCCGCCCGGGGCGCACCTGGTACCCGACTCTCGGCAAGACGCGGTTCCCCCTCTGGTCGGAGATGAGCACGGCGTTTCACGAAGGGGTGCCCGGTCATCACCTGCAGCTTGCCCAGGTCAAGTACCTGCAGGACGAACTCAGCCGTTTCCAGCGCTCTCTCGGTTTCGTCAGTGGCCACGGGGAGGGCTGGGCGCTGTACGCGGAGCGGCTGATGTGGGAGCTCGACCTCTTCGAGGGCCCCGAGTACGTCCTCGGCATGTACGCCGCGGCGGCCTTTCGGGCGATGCGGGTGATCGTGGACATCGGTCTGCACCTCCAGCTGACCATTCCCCGCGGGCAGACGTTCCACCCCGGCGAACGCTGGACGTGGGAGCTGGCGCTTCCCTTCGCCATTGAGCACGGCTGGCACGGCGAGCAGTTCCTTCGCTCCGAGGTGACCCGATACCTGGGGATGCCGGCGCAGGCAATCTCCTACAAGGTTGGCGAGCGGGAGTGGCTGTCGATTCGCGACGAGTGCCGCCGGCGCGATGGCGAGCGGTTCGACCTCAAGGCCTGGCACACTCGCGCCCTCAACCTGGGGCCGGTGGGGTTGCGCCAGCTCCGCCGAGAGATGCTCACCGTGTCCGACCCGGAAGACGTCGCCGCCGAGACCGGGCCGGACATCCAGCGCACCTTCGATGCCAGCTAGCGCACCTGCACCGAGAGCTAGCGCACCTGTGACCGAGAGCTAGCGCACCTCGGCACTGAAGGGCAGCAGGGCGATGTGGCGGGCGCGCTTGAGCGCAACCGTGAGCCGTCGCTGGTGCCGCGCGCAGGTGCCGGTCATACGGCGCGGCAGGATCTTGCCGCGGTCGGACAGAAAGCGACGCAGCTTGCTGACCTCCTTGTAGTCGATCACCTCGGTGTGTTCGAGGCAGAACGTGCAGACCTTGCGCCGCCGCCGGTCGAAGTCGGGAGTCTCGCGCCTCATCTAGAAGGGAATCTCATCGGGGTCGATGTCGCCGGCGTCAGCGGGCGCGCCGCCCGCAGCCGCGCCGACCGGCGCGTTGCCCTGGTAGGCGGGTGTCGCACCACCACCTCCGGCGCCGTCCTGACGGCTATCGAGGAACTGCACGTCGTTGGCGTTGACCTCGGTCTTATAGCGCTTCGCGCCGGTTTCCTTGTCATCCCAGGAGCGGGTCTGGAGGCGGCCTTCAACGTAGACGAGACGCCCCTTCTGCAGGTACTGCGAGGCGGTCTCAGCGAGCTTGCGCGTTCCCTGGTTCCACACCACCACGTCGTGGTAGTCGGTGAACTCCTGTCGCTCGCCGCTGGCACTCTGCCCGTACCGGTTGGTGGCCAG
>JBHEMT010000117.1:0-57350 GCA_046262435.1 Candidatus Dormibacteria bacterium
GATGAGAAGGATCTCTCCTGCATCGAGGTCTGCCCGGTCGACTGCATCATCACCGCCGATGAGGACCGGATGGTCTACATCGACCCCGACGAGTGCATCGACTGCGGCGCCTGTGTCGACCCGTGTCCTGTCGATGCGATCTTCGCCGAGGAGGACGTTCCCGCCAAGCAGGTGGAGTTCACCGCACTGAACAAGAACTGGTTCGCCGACAAGACCGCGGTGCGAACACGGGTGGACTCGATCAAGCCCAAGTAGGCGAGCCGGGGCAGGCGCGCGCGCGGGGGCGAATCGTCGCCGGTCGGCTCAGCCCGCCAGGGCTCCGGCCGCGCGGGGCAGCATGCGGCGCACCGCATCGGCAACCCCCTCAGGGCTGAGACCGAAACCCTCGAGGAGCGCCGACTGGGCGCCGTGTTCCACGAAGTGGTCGGGCAGGCCGAGCCGGCGGACGGGTACGGCCACCGCCTGCTCGGCGAGGAGCTCGAGCACAGCCGACCCAAAACCGCCCACGAGGGAGCCGTCCTCCACGGTGACCACCGCCGAATGCCGCGCGGCGAGGGTGGCGATCTCCGGGTCGAGGGGTTTGACGTACCTGGCGTCAACCACTGTCGCGCTGATCCCGCTCTCGCCGAGCTGGCCCGCCGCCGCCTCGGCGACGCCCACCATCTTGCCGACCGCAACGAGGACAACATCGGAGCCACGCTGGAGCACGCGCATGTGGCCCAACGGCAGGGGCTTGAGCGGGCGCGGGGCACGTGCCGGCGCGCTGCCCCGGGGGAAGCGGATTGAGAAGGGGCCGTTGTGGGCGAGGCCGGTGGCGAGCAGCCCGCGCATCTCGTCGACGTTGCTCGGCGCTGACACAGTCATGCCCGGCACGCAGCGCAGATAGGCCATGTCCAGGGTGCCGTGATGCGAGGCGCCGTCATCGCCGGTGACTCCCGCACGGTCGATCACGAAAAGCACCGGGGCGCGGTGCAGTGCGGCGTCGCAGGTCACCTGGTCAAAGGCGCGCTGCAGGAAGGACGAGTAGATGCACACCACCGGACGCAGCCCGCGCATCGCCAACCCGGTGGCGAAGGTGACCGCGTGCTGCTCGGCGATGCCCACGTCGAAGAAGCGCTCTGGGAAGCGGTGGGCGAAGGGCAGCAGCCCGGTGGACGAGGCCATCGCCGCGGTGATCGCCACAATGCGGTCATCCGCCTCGGCCGCCTCCAGCAGCGCCTCACCGAAATGGTCGGTCCACGATGCGCTCTTCTTGACCAGGGCGCCGGTGTCGGGGTCGAAGGCGGAGACGCCGTGGAACTTGTCGATCTCGTCGCCCACCGCGGGTCCGTAGCCGTGACCCTTGTCAGTGACCACGTGGATCACCACCGGGCCCTTGATCCGCGCGGCGTCACGCATCGCGCTCTCCAGGGCGCGAATGTCGTGGCCGTCGATCGGGCCCCCGTACTTGAGGCCCAGGGTCTCAAAGAGTGAGGGCGGTGAGACCAGCGTCTTCAACGAGTTCTTGACCCGCTTGGCCGTGGCATGCGCGCTCTCGCCGAACACCGGCATGCGCCGGATCGCCTTACCGGCCACGTCCTTGGCGGTCTCATAGTGGGGGCTGAGCCGGAGCTGGCCGAGGTTGTCGGCGATGCCGCCGATGGTGGGGGCATACGACCTGCCATTGTCGTTGAGGATGACGACCAGCTCAGGCTTGAGGGCACCAATGTTGTTGAGCGCCTCGTAGGCCATCCCCCCGGTGAGCGACCCGTCGCCGACCACGCACACCGTCTTGCCCGGCGCGCCGGCCAGGGCGCGGGCGGTGGCCACCGCCAGCGCATAGGAGAGCCCGGTCGACGCATGTGAGTTCTCCACCAGGTCGTGCTCCGACTCGGCGCGCGACGGGTAGCCGCTGAGGCCGCCCTGCTGCCGGAGCGTCTCGAAACTGTCGAGCCGTCCGGTGAGCATCTTGTGGACGTACGCCTGATGCCCGGTGTCGAACACGAAGGTATCGGTCGGACTGTTGAAAGTGCGGTGCATCGCCACGGTGAGCTCGACCACGCCGAGGTTGGGTCCGAGGTGGCCGCCGGTGCGCGAGACCGCATGGACGAGGAACTCCCGAATCTCGGCACACAGCCGCTCGAGGTCCGCATCCCCCAGGTCCCGAAGGTCGCGTGGGCTCGCGATTTCTTCGAGGATCACAGAATTCAGTCTAACCAGGGCCACCGGGCGCCACTGCCGGCCATCGCGGCAGCGGTCCGCGAGGGTGGCGTCCGCGTCCGGCGGCGCCTGCGGCGTCACGCGCGTAGCTCCGCTCGCGCGGCGCCGTGGGCGCGGCATCATACGGCGGGTGAGCGCAGATCCCCGGGGCCGGATGCTGGCCTGCGCCACGCCCGATGGCGATATCGCCGAGGGTGCGCTCTGGCTCGCCGCCGACGACGGACTGGACTGTGAGCCGCGGCGCTGGCTGTCCCTGCTCGACGAGGTGGGCACCGAGCTGCGCGGCCGCTGCCACCACCGCCATCCGCTGGAGGCCGTGCCGGTCATCGCCCAGCTCCTCCGCGAGCGTCTCCACCTGCGGGGCGCCGGCGGCGGTGACCCCCGTACCCACTACCTCCACACGGTCATGGAGCGGGGCTGCGGGGTGCCGATCGCCTGCAGTGCGATATGGATCGCGGTAGGGCGCCGTGCCGGTCTCCAGGTGGAGGGCGTCGGCCTGCCCGGGCGTTTCGTGGTGCGGGTCGGGGGCGCTCTGGTCGACCCGTTCGCCGGCGGGGAAGTGCTCGACGAGGCGGCGGCTCGACTGCTGGTCGCCGGGGTGCTCGGCGCCCCGCCCAACGCGCTCGACCCCGCATGGCTGGGAGCCACCTCGCCGCGCACCATGCTCACCCGCATGTCGCGCAACCTGCGCGGCTGCTACGCCAGCCTGGAGCGCTGGAACGAGGCGCTGCGCGCCGCGGACCGATGCGTCGTGCTGGCTCCGGATGAGCCGATGGACCGGCGCGATCGCGGCCTGCTCCACTGGCGGCTCGGCCACCACGGTGAGGCGCTCGAGGATCTCACTGCCTATCTCGCCGCCACACCCGAGGCAGGTGACCGGGCCAGCGTCGGCGGGGTGATCCAGCGGGTCCGGGCCGCGCTGAACTAGGCGCGGTCAGCCCCCGGCAACCAGCGACACGGTCCAGACCATGCCGACCAGCAGCAGGACTGCGAAGGGCACCACCGCGAAGACCACGAACGAAAACAGCAGGCGCTCGTCGTCGACGGCCTCCGGCCTGCGGTTGCGCAGGCGGAGGTCGTGGAGATACCAGCCGAGGCCCCCGGCGATGAATCCGACCAGCAGGCAGAGGATGCCGAGCAGAGCGCTCGCCACCCCCACCCGGCGGGGGGCCAGGGTCAGCCGCCAGAGCAGACCGCCGCTGAGCGAGATCAGCCCGCAGGACACGAACCGAAGCAGGACCCCGGTGACGGTGCCGCGGCGTCGTGGCGGCCTCTGGTAGGACACGGGCTCGAGTATAGGAACGCTCCGAGCCGGTCCCAGCCCGGTCGCTGGGGGCGGGCGCTTCGGCCAGACTGAGCTCCGTCCTCCGTTGAACCTGGAGCCTGTGACTGTGGAGATGGCCGGCGTGAGCAGCGTGGCACGGCGACCGATGAGGCAGCGCTGAGCATGGCCCGGGCTGTGACTCCCGGCGGCGACTCCGCCGCCGTACTTGCTCAACTACTCAAGCGGCGGCTGGTCTTCGTCGCCGGGAAGGGAGGCACGGGGAAGACCACCCTGACCGCCGCTCTGGCGCTGCTCGCCGCCCGCGCGGGCAAGCGGGTGCTCTGCATCGAGGTCGACGCCAAGGGTGACCTCCCCCGGGCACTGGGCTCCGACCCAGTCGGCTTTGAGCCACGCAGCGTTCAGCCGGGCATCGCGGTACTCGCGCTCCACGCCGAGGAGTCGCTCCAAGAGTACCTGCGGATCTATTTCAAGGTCCCCCGTCTGGCCCGAATGACTCCCCTGTCCCGGGTGTTCGACTTCATCGCAACCGGCGTACCCGGAACCAAGGACATGCTGATCGTCGGCAAGGTGGCCTATGAGGAGAAGCGCCGCGAGAAGGACGGGCGGCCGGTCTGGGATCTGATCCTGGTCGACAGCGCCGCCAGCGGACACGTGCTACCCCAGCTCGGGGCCGCCCGCTCGATGCTCAGCGTGCTGCGCGGTGGCGGCATCATTCGCTCCCAGGTGGAGTGGATCGACGCCACCCTTCAGGACCGACGCCGCACCCTGCTGACCATCTGCGCCCTCCCCGAGGAGATGCCCGTCGCCGAGGCGATCGAGCTGCACGACCGGGCTCAGGCAGACGGTCACATCGGGCTGGGCGCCTGTTTTCTCAATCGCACATTTCCGGTGGCGGTCAGCGGCCGCCAGGAGGCGCTCGCCGCCGCCCTCGCGGCGCCCGAGGGACCGCTGGCCGCCGAGGGCGTGGAGGGGGGCGCCGCCCTGGCTGACGGAGTGCACCTGGCGCGGGTGCTCGCCGACGCCAGCCGGCGGCGGAGCCGGCAGCTGCGCTCCGCGCTCGACATCCCCGTGCTCGAGGTCCCCTACGCCACCGGGGCGCGGCCCGGACTGGCCACCTCTCGGGCGGTGGCAGTCGCTCTCGAGACCGTGCCGTGAGCAGCGTGCCGGCGGGGAACGACCTGGTCGCCCGGCTCCGCCGTCAGCGGGTCGTCGTCTGCTGTGGCAGCGGCGGGGTGGGCAAGACCACGGTCAGCGCCGCCCTGGGGATCGCCCTCGTCGCCGCCCGGCCGCAGCGGGTGATGGTGCTCACCGTCGACCCGGCCCGCCGCCTGGCCAGCGCGCTCGGCTTGCGTCAGGTGGGCACCGAGCCGACCGTGGTCGCGCCCGCCCTCCTCCGTCGTGCCGGCGTCGAGCCGCAGGGCGAGCTGGTCTGCGCCATGCTCGATATGAAGACCACGTGGGACCGGATGATCGAGCGCTATGCGCCAAATCGCGAGGCGCGGCAGCGGATCCTTGCCAGCCCCTTCTATCGGGGCATCAGCGAGGCGTTCATCGGGTCGCACGACTACATGGCGATGGAGGCGCTGTACGAGCTGCACACCAGTGGCGAGTACGACGTTCTGGTGATCGACACCCCGCCCTCGCGCAACGCGCTCGACTTCCTCGAGGCTCCGAACCATCTGGTCGACTTCGTCGGTGGCCGCCTGCTCTCCTGGCTGGCACGGCCCTCGCGCCTTGGCTGGCGCGCGTTCAACGTCGCGGCATCGCCGTTTCTGCGCATGGCCGACCGCCTGCTCGGAGCCGACATGCTGTCCGAGCTGGGCACGTTTGTCGCCGACGTGCAGGGGATGTACGCGGGGGTGCAGGCGCGCGCCCAGGCGGTGTACGACCTGCTCCGCTCACCGCAGAGCGGCTTCGTGGTGGTGACCACGCTGGAGCCTGCAGCCTTTGCCGAGGGCGAGTTCTTCGCCCGCACCCTGCGCGATTACTCGATGCCGCTGCGGGGAGTGGTCGTCAACCGCATCCTTCCGGAGTCGCTCCGCGATCCCGCGGCCCGGGCCCTCGCCCACCGTCTGATCGACGACTCGGACTCGGTGCGCCGCTGGAGCGCCAAGCTCGGCGGCGGGCTGACGTCCGGTGCCGCGCGCCTTGCTGGAGAGGCGCACCTCGCTCTCGAGCAGCGTGCCGAGCGCGATGCCGCCCAGCTGGGACGGCTGGAGAAGCTCGCCGGGGCGGGGGCGGTGCGGGTGCCGCTGGTCGAGCGGGACGTGGCCGACCTCGCCGGCCTGGCGGCGATCGCTGGGCGTCTGGGAGGCGGCTAATTCGCCGCCGGGGCGGGCATTCCTCAGCCGGCGGGGACGGTCCGCAGCCGGGGAGGGACGAGGCCACCCCGGGCCGGCCCGGTGAGCGACTCCACGATGCTGCCGAGGCCGGACAGGCCGAAGGGCTTGGTGATCAGGTGACTGGCGCCGGCGAGGCGCGCGCGTTCGCACTCGCGGTCGCTGGACAAGGCGGTGAAGATGACCACGGGAACCGCGGCCGTTGCCGGGTCGGACCGCAGCCGCCGGCACGCTTCGATGCCATCCATCCCCGGCATCATCACGTCGAAGAACGCGATGTCGAATGGGTCAGAGGACAGCAGCTGCAGTCCCTCGAAGGCATCCGCGGCCGTCTCCACCTGGTACCCCTCGAGCTGGAGGTAGGTCGACACCACCCGCGCAAGGCGCGGGTCGTCGTCGACGAGGAGCACCCGGACGGGCGCGAGGATCTCCGGCGCTGCCTGCATGTCGACCACTGTGGCGGTGGCCCGGCTCCGACCGGTGACTGAGGTGCAACGCTCCGGCCACGATGCGGCTGTCAGCGGCAGGGGAGCGTAGCCGGCCGACGGGTCACGCCGACCCGCAGCGTCATTCAGCGGCGCGCGCTGAGCCGTTCGCGCCGGCGCGCCGCGGCACCTCGCGTTGCCGCCGGCGCCAGGCGGAGCACGACGGTCGCGGGGTCCCGCCGGCTCATTGAGGCGGCCAGCGCGGGGTCACTGGTGGTCAGCACCAGCTGGCTTGACTCCGCCAGCGCTGCGAGAAAGTCGAGGGTCCGCTCTCGGCGGCCCGGGTCGGAGGTGAGCAGGGGCTCATCGAGGAGGAGCGGAGCAGCCTCACCGGTTTCACCGAAGACCTCGGTGAGGGCCAGGCGGAGGAGGAGGGCGACCTGGTCGCGGGTGCCGTGCGAGAGCAGCTCGAGGGGTACAAGCTCGAGGCGCTCGTGGCAGTGCAGCGACACGGCGAAGCGGTCGGTGTCGACGTTGACCCCGTCATAGCGACCCTCACTGAGCAGCTGCAGCCGCGCCGACATGGAGGCGGCGAGACGGGGAGCCACGTCGCGGTGCACGGTGCGGGTCACGGCGTTCAACAGCTCTTCCGCCTTTGCGATCGCCGCCAGCTGACGCATCCCGCGCTCGCGGGCTGCGGCGCAGCCGGCCCGCTCCTCCTCGAGTGCTGCCAGGGAGGGGAGGCCGTCGAGCTGGCCTTCCAGGTGCGCCCGAACCGCGATGGCCTCACGGCCGGCGGCCAGGGCGCTGCGCCGTGCCTCCTCGGCCCGGCCCTCCAGCTCCTCGAGCCGCCCCGGCTCGGGCGGCGGTTGCTCGGCCGCGGCATCGGGCTCGCCACCGCGGGCGCGTAGCTCTGCGGCCAGCTTGGCGCCGAGCCGCTGCAGGGTTGTCAGGTCCGTCTTCCCCGCCGCCGCCCGGCGCTCAAGTTCGGCGAGGTCGTGCCGTGCGGAGTCCAGCCGTCGCCTCCCCGCGCAGCGCAGCCGGTAGGCGGCGAGGACGGTGAGCACGTCGTCATCGAGAGCGCAGCCGGCGCTGACCAGGTCGACGCCGATGGCATCCTCGAGCACGCCGCAGCGGCGCTGCCGTTCCACGGCTTCCTCGACGACCGAGCGGAGCAGCGGCTCCTCGCCGGCCAGTCGCCGATCCTCCTCGTCCAGCTCTCCTGCCCGCTGCACGCAGCGCTCCGCTCCGGCGATGGCTTCGAGATGGTGGCGCCCCAGACGGAGCAGCGCCTGGTGGGACTCGAGGCCGGCGCCCGGCAGTGAGCTCAGCGGCAGCCCGGCCTCGGCACACAGGCTGCGGCATTCGGCCACCGTGCCCGCGAGGCGCAGCCGGGACTCCTCGAGCTCCGCTCCGAGCGCCTCCTCGAGCACCTGCTCGCGCGCCAGCTGGGCATGGAGGGCGGCGACCACGGGCAGGGCGGCGGCGGCCCGGTCGAGACCGGCGACTGACCGGTCGAGGGCCGGGCATCGCCGGGCGAGCTCGCGACGGGCCGCCGCTGGGGCTCCGCCGCCGAGGCGGCCGGCGAGCCAGAGCAGGCCGGCGGCTCCGAGGACGCCGCCACCCACCGCGAACGCCAGGCCGCGCAACCCGGCGGCAAGGCATGCCGAGGTCAGCACCCCGGCAACCAGGAGAAGCGTCGTTGCGGCGGCGTTGCGGCCGCGCCGGTCGCCCTGCCGGGCATCGGCGACCAGGGCGGCGACGCTCTCCACGGACCCCAGCGGTAGGCCGCCAAGCCCGGTTGCGGCAACCTCCCGGCGGAGCGCGGAGCTCCGCGCCCGGGCCGCCTCGAGTGCCTGGGCACGGCGCGGCGTTCCCGTCTCCGACTCGAGCCGCTCGGTGAGGGCGCGGCTCCGGGCCAGCAGCTCGCGGGGCAGCATCGGGCGGTCGCCCAGGGCGCGCAACCCGGCCTGGATCTCAGCGCGGCGGCGAACCACGTCCGCCAGCCTTTCCGAAGCGCGCGCGGCCCGTTCCGCGCCGGCGGCGCGAGCGCCACGGGCCATGGTCAGCTCGGTGGCCATGGCGCCCAGTCGCTCCTCGGGTTCGAGGGCAACAGCAGCGTCGACGTCGGCGGCGGCGATGGTGGCGCGGAGCGCGGTTCGCTCCACCTCGAGGGCGTCCATGTCGCGACGGCGCGCCGCCAGGTCGGCCAGACGCCCGAGCAACCAGCTTCGTTCCGCATCGAGGCGGCACCGGTCGGCCTCCGCCGCGGTTGCCTCAAGTGAACGGAGCCGCTCGGCCTCGTCGGCCGCCGCATTCACCCGGCTGCGGGCGGCCTCGAGCTCCTGGTCGAGCTGGCGGATGCGCTGGAGGGCGGCGCCGAGCGGGCTCTGCTGGCGTCGTTCCGACCCAATCCGGCTCCGGGCCGCGGCCAGGCGGCCCAGCGCCTCGGCGGCGCTGACCCCGCCCCCGGAGTCGGCCAGTCTCTCGATCGCCTCCTGGAGCTCGTTGGCCCGCCGTGCCGCGGCGTCCGGGGCGTCTCCGCGGAGGCTGTCCTCCACCAGGCATGCGCTGGCACAGAACACCGCCTCGTCGAGACCGAGGTGAACCCTTCCGGGAGCCACCTCGCGTCCCACCCGCAGCGCGGTGGTCACGTCGCCTCCGCCGATCTCCTGCACCTGCACCGACCCGGTGCGTTGTCCAAGCGCGCGGGCGACACGGAAGCGCAAACCGCTGGACAGCGCGTAGGTGAGGCTCACCCCGTAGGGGCCGCCGTCCCAGGGCTGCCAGCGGAACCACTCGCTGCGCTCCACGGGGCGCCCCTGGCCACCCGCATCGAGGCCGTACAGAGCGGCGCGCACCGCCCGGTGAAGACTCGACTTGCCGGCCTCGTTGTCGCCGAGAACCACGGTGATCCGCGGCCCGAAGTCGACCACCAGGTCGCGGAGCCTCCCGAACCCGGCCAGCTCGAGCTGTTCGAGCCTCACTTGAGACCCACCTCCACGCCGCTCAGCGCCTGCAGCCCATAGCGCAGGGCCTCCTCCAGCAGGGCACGCTGCTCAGGGGTGCCGGCGTCCTCGATCGCCTGCAGCGCCGCCCGGGTGAAGGCACCGCGGCCGGTGCGGTCGGCGGCTGCGGCCGCGGCGTCGACCTCCGGCTGGGTGCGGTCGCGGATCCGCACCAGCGCCAGACCGGTGCTGTCGCGGACGCCGCTTTCCAGGGTGTAGACGTCGAGCGCCACCGAAGGGGGGACGCACCCGGTCAGGTCCACCCGCGCAAGGGTTCGTTCCAGCGGCCGTCCGGCGGCTGCGGTGAGCAGCTCGGCGCAGACGCGGTCGCGCGCGGCGGTCGCCGAGGTGACCCCCTCCATGTCGCACCCCACGCTCAACGCGGTCCAGCTGTTGACATCCAGGGCCTGCCAGGAGAGCCGGCCGTCCTCGCCCACCTCGACCACCACCGGGCCGCGCCGCCCGTCGTCGTCGAAGCTGAGCGGCTCCGGCGTGCCCGGGTAGACAAGCCCAGTGTCGAGGTCCATTCGGCGGCGGTGGTAGTGGCCGCACAGGGCGGCGCTGAAGCCGAGCTGACGAATCCGCGCAGCATGGAAGGGCCCGTGCACCGACTTGCCGTCGGGACGGCTGCCCATCTCGGCCCCATGGAACAGGGCGAGGTGGATGCCGGCCGGGTTGCCCGCTTCGGCGAGAACATCGATGCCGAGCGGGTCGCCGAGCCACACCGGCTCCTGATGGGCCAGGCCCCAGAGGGTCAGACCCGGCTCGAGTTCCAGAGGCGCAAGGCGCGTCTCGGTGAAGAGGTGGACATTGTCGGGCCACTCTGTGACCGAGTAGAGCGAGCCCGGCACCAGGGGATCGTGGTTGCCGGGGGCGAGGGCCACTCGCAGCGGAGCCCAGCTGGCGAAGGTTTCGGCGAGGAAGCGTCCGGTCTCCACGTCGGCCCGCTCGTGCTCGTAGAGGTCGCCCCCGATGCTGACCAGCTGGCACCCGTGGACGCGGGCCTCCTCGCCGGCGCGGCGGAGCGCGTCCCGCAGCCCCTGACGCCGCCGCCGGGCCAGGTCACCCTGACACCCCGAGCCGGCGAAGGAGCGCTCCAGGTGCAGGTCGGAGAGATGAAGGAGACGGTAGGACATGGGTGCTCCCGCGACTGCCGGAGGATGCGGGCGAACGTCAGTTCGGTGAACCTATCACAGGCCTGGAGACGGCACAAGCGTTCGCGCCCCGCTCCGGCCCGGACTGCCTTCGCCTGGAGGTGCGCTCAGTCGCCCGCGCGGCGGTAGCGCTCCATGCGGGCGGCGAGGAGGTCGTCGATGCTCAGCCGGTCGAGTTCTGCCAGGTGGCGCAACCAGGTGCCCCGCAGCGCTCCCATCACCAGGTCGGGGTGCCGGTGGGCGCCCGGGGCGGGCTCGGGGATCAGTTCGTCGACCAGGCCCAGGGCGTGGGCGGTACGCACTCCAGGCTTTTGGGCAGCTGCCGCCCGGCCCTTCTGGCCGGAATCGCGGTAGAGGATCGCCGCCGAGGTTTCGGGTGGCGCGACCGTGAAGATGGCGTTCTCCAGGGCCAGCACCCGGTCGGCGATCCCCAGCGCGAGGGCGCCGCCGCTGCCGCCCTCGCTGAGCACTGTGCTGATCACCGGGACGCGCAGGCGCAGCAGGGTGGTGAGCGACTCGGCGATGGCCCAGGCCTGGCCGCGCTCCTCCGCGCCCACCCCGGCATGGGCAGCCGGTGTGTCAACAAGGCAGAGCAGCGGGAGCCCGAACTTCTCCGCCTGGCCCATCAGCCGGATCGCCTTGCGGTAACCCTCCGGGTGGGGCATCCCGAAGTTGCGCAGGGCGCGCGAGATGGCGTCACTGCCCTTCTCCTGACCGATCACCATCACCCAGCGCTCACCCAGCCGAGCCGGCCCGCCGACCACCGCGCGGTCATCGCCGAAGACGCGGTCGCCGCGCAGCTCGGTCCAGTCACGGAGGCAGTGCCCGATGACCTGGAGGGATCGCGGGCGCTCGGGGTGACGCGCCAGCTGCACCTCGGCGAATGCCAGCCGCTCCTGCTCGGCGGTCGCCGCCGCAATCCCTTCCACGCTCAGCCCCGCGGCCGCGCGGCGGTGTATGCCTCGAGCAGCCTGCTCAACACCGGCGCCAGGGCGTCCCGCGGAACGACGGCGTCGATCATCCCGTGGGCCAGCAGGAACTCGGCTGTTTGGAACCCGTCGGGAAGCGTCTCGTGCGCGGCCTGCTGGATCACCCGGCCGCCGGCGAACCCGATGCGCGCCAGCGGCTCGGCCAGGATGACGTCGGCCTGCACCGCAAAGGACGCGGTGACCCCTCCGAAGCAGGGGTCGGTGAGGACCGTGCAGTAGGGGAGACCCGCGTTGCTCACGGCCACCACGCCGGCACTGCACCGCGCCATCTGGGCCAGTGAGGCGATGCCCTCCTGCATCCGAGCACCCCCCGAGGTGCAGATCGCAACCAACGGGCGCGCCTCGGCGACGGCCACCTCGCAGCCCCGCGCGAAGGCCTCGCCGGCAGCGCTGCCCAGCGACCCGCCGAAGAAGGCGAACTCCATGGCGACGAGCACCACCGGCCGGCCGCCCACCTCCGCCCGGGCAACCAGCACAGCCTCGCGCTCGCCAGTTCTCAGGGTGACCTCCCGGAGACGCTCGGCATAGGGGGTGCCGTCATCGAAGCGCAGCGGATCGCGGGCTCCGAGGTCCATCTCCAGCACCACTCCACTCCCCGGATCGGCGAGCTGCTCGATGCGCTCGCGTGCCGGCACGCGACCGTGCGCCCCACACCCGGAGCAGACCCGCAGCAGGGCGCGATACCGGGCGAGGCCGTAGCGGCGCTGACACCCGGGGCACGCGAGCGTGTTGGGCGGAGCGACCGGGCGCAGCCGGGGACCGGGCGCCGGCAGTGCTCCGCTGTGCCGACCGAGGAAGCCTAGACCCCGCATGGAGCGGTCCAGGTGAGGGCGATCCCTCCCCAGGTGGAGCCCGCTCCGAAGGCCACGCAGAGGAGCCGGTCGCCCGGCGAGATCCGGCCGTTGGCGACCGCCTCGGCGAGGGCGATCGGGATCGAGGCTGCACTGGTGTTGCCCATCTCGGCCACGTTGAGCACCAGCCGTTCGCTGGGCACGCCGAGCCGTTTGGCGGCGGCATCGATGATTCGCAGGTTGGCCTGGTGGGGGATGACGTGGTCCACGTCTCCAAGCGTCCAGCCGGCATCGGCGCACAGCTGCTCGGCGACGTGGCAGAGGCGCTCGACCGCCAACCGGTAGGTGCCCCGGCCGGCCATGCGCAGCCGGTCCTCGGGGCGTTGCCCGTCCTGGCTCGGACCGTAGTAGATCATCGCGGCGTCGGCACCGTCGGCTCCCCAGTTGCTGGCCAGCAGGCCGCCGCCCTCGGCCGGCGCGGCGCCGACGACGGTGGCCGCGGCTCCGTCGCCGAAGAGCACGCAGGTGCTCCGGTCGCCGTAGTCCACCAGGCTGGTCATCGCCTCGCTGGTGACCAGCAGCACGGTGCGGGCAGCGCCGCTCCGCACCAGCGAGTCGGCCATGCGCATGCCGTACACGAACCCGCTGCACGCGGCGTTGACGTCCATCGCGGGCTGGCCGTGAAGCCCGAGGCCGCGCTGGATCAGCGAGGCCGTGGAAGGCACCAGCGTGTCCGGCGTGCAGGTCGCCGTGAGAACCAGGTCGACATCCGGGTTGCCCGCCTGCTCGAGGGCGCGCCGGGCGGCAAGGATGCCCATCGATGCGGAGGTCTCGCCGGTCCCCGCTCGGTGCCGGGTGCGGATCCCGGTCCGCTCCATAATCCAGGCATCAGAGGTGTCAACCATCGCCTCGAGGTCGGCGTTGGTGAGCAGCCCGTCGGGCACGCACGTCCCCATGCCGAGGATCGCCGACGCGGCCGGGAGCGCACCGGTGCCGGCAGGCGCGGCGGAGGGGAGCGCGCGAGTGGGCAACGACATGGTCAAGGGCAGAAGGTAACGTCGCGGCGACGGTTACGTCCGCAGCCTGCCTCGCTGAGACAATGCCCGGGCGGTACCCCGGCCCTCACCGGCGGCGACCCGCCGCCCCTTCCGGCGCCGCACCGCCGGAACCATCCAGACCACAGCGCCGTTTGGCTTGAGAGATGCGCCGCCTGACCAACCCTAAGTCCCAGCTCACCGCACCGCGTCGTCGCCGCCTCTTCGGCGTGGCCGTGGTGGTCACCCTCATCGCTGTCCTGCTGACCAGCGCGGGGGTCGGGGCGCAGAGCTACGGGCGCCAGCAGAGCGCGCTCAGCGGCGCGCAGGCCGAACGGGCGGCCGCGCGGCACACGCTGGAAGCGGCCCTGGGTCATGCCCGAGGCAGCGGTGTTCCGGCCGACCGGCTCGCCACCATCGTCGCCAGCGAGCACACAGTTCTCGCGGAGGCCTCCCTGCCCAGCCATCTGGGACTCTTCGACGCCGGCGAGATCGGCCATGTCCGCGACCAGGCCAGCCGGCTGCGGACGCTGATCGGCCAGGTGGACGCAGCTCAGGTTCAGGCCACCGCCGTGGCGGCCGATGCTGCGAACCGAAGCCTCGACGGCCTCGCCGCGGCGATCGCCGACGAGCAGTCGGCCGGACTCGACGCCGCGGCGGACCTCAGCTCCCTGCACGCGGCTCGCCTGGCGGTGTCCGCGGCAACGTCCCCCGACGCGGTGGCCGCGGCGGTGCTGGGCATCGACGACCGGGCCGGGGCCGCCCACCAGGCCGCCGACCAGAAGCGCGCCGCGGACGCCGCGGCGGCTGCCGCCCGGGTGCAGGCGAAGCTCGACGCCAGCCGCGCGGACGCCCAGGCGGCACTCGGCCGCGCCGACCGCCTCCTCGGCGAAGCCCACGTGTATCCCCAGCTCCAGGTGGGCGCTGCGGCGGGTGCGATCGCCGCCGAGCACGCCGCGTTCAGTTCGGCGAAGGTGGCCGCGGACTTCGACGCGGTCACCGGCGCCACCGGGGACGCGGCCGACTCGGTGGCGGCGCTGCTCTCCTCGAGGTCAGGTGCCTATGCCGCGATGGCCACCGCTCGCAACGGCGTGGGCCAGGCGCAGGCGGCCAAGGTCGACCCCGGCACCGTTCCGGCCCAGCTCGACGCCCTGCAGGCACAGCTCGACGCGGCCGGCACCCGTCCCGCGCTCGACGCCCTGACCGCCCAGGTCGCCGCCATCGTCCAGCCGCTGCTCGACCGGCTGGGCCTGGCCCAGGTGGGGGCGGGCAAGGTGATCGTGATCAACCTGGCCAACCAGTCGCTGACCGCCTACCAGGACGGCGCCCCCTTCCTCACCACCCCGGTCACCACCGGCCGCCCGGCGCTGCCCACCCCGCCGGGAACCTACTCCGTGGTGCGCAAGAACCACCCCTGGACGATGGTGTCCGACTGGCCACGTGACTCACCGTACTGGTACCCGCCGTCGCCGATCCAGTACGTGCTCTGGTTCACCAACACCGGCTACGGCATCCACGATGCACCCTGGCGCTCGTACTACGGCCCGGGCACGCAGGCCCACGGTTCACACGGGTGCGTCAACGTGCCGATGCCGACGATGACCAGCCTGTTCTCCTGGGCCGACGTCGGCACCCGGGTGGTGGTCCACTAGCCGCCGGACGGGGTCGGCGGCCCAAGCGTCCTTCGTATACTCGGCGCGGCATGAACCTCTTCAAGGGCCTCACCAGCTACCAGATTCTCTCGTTCGTGCTGACCTTTGTCCTCTTCAACGGCTATGTCGTCCTGGTGGCCGCCTCGCTGGCCTCCTTCTACGTGGTGTCGAAGCCGCGCCGCATGGCCTCGGGCTCTGGGGTGGTGCGCACCGCAGCCGTCTGGCACGTCGTCGGGTTGGTGTTTTTCATGCTCGCGATCATCAGTACGGTGTGGGCCGCTCCGGCCGAGAAGTCGTTCGTCTCGGAGGCGGGGAGGCTGTTCGACGTCAGCGACCCGCGGTTCCAGAAGATCCTCATCGGCGTTCTCTTCGCCGCGGTGGGCGTGGGCAGCATGGTGGTGGGCTTCGTCGGGGGCGGCCGGCAGAAGCGCGCCGCGCGAGAGGCTGCCTACGGCGCCTGAGCGGCCTAGCGTGAGCCGAAGCTGAGGATCGCCGCCGGGTTCAGCAGCCCAAAGGGGCGCTGCACCGTGTGGGTCTCCGATCCAAGTGCCGCCACCCAGAGCGCCGACACGTTGGTCACCGGGATGAAGTCGCCGCGAAATCTCTCCAGCTGATCCTGGAGGGTTCGGCGGGGCTCGAGGTGGACGTCGGCCACCATCGAGAACGAGACGGTGTTGATCGAGACCGGCTGCACATGCTTCTCGCGCCACATCGAGGCTGAGGCGTGGCCGCCGAGGTCCTCGAGCGGGCAGATCAGCACCAGTGCGGACTTCGCCACCGTGGTCCGAGGCTCGAGCCGGGAGAGGATGGGGTAGTTGACCGACAGCGGCTCCGCCCGTGAGTTGCGGAGGTGGAGGAAGTCGCCGAAGCGGTTGACGCTGTCGGTGAGCCGCTCGTGGCCAACCACCTCGAGCTCGCCGGTCATCCGCATGAAGGCGGAGTAAATCTCCAGCTCGCGCCAATCGCTCATGGTCGTCGACCCTACCAGGGCATCGCCGGGGCGGCGGGACGTTCCTCCGGGGGCGCTCCGGAGGGGAAGCATGCCCGCGGCGGGGCCCGCCTGTATCCTTGGCGCCGCTCAACCGCCCGAGATGGGACACAGGGTCACCTGGACATGCTCGAACGCTTCGTGCTCGCGCTCCGCAGCGACTTCGGCTGCCTGGTCATCATCGTCGGCTTTCTGGTGATCATGATCTCCACCATCGTCTTCGCCGACGTGATCACCCCCCCGGCCAACAACCCCTTCGTCTGAGCAGCCGGCCGCCCGCTTGTAGGTAGAATTGCTCACATCTCAGCCGCCCTGCGTGGGGCCCTAGGAAGGCGATGGCGTACAACCCCTACGACACCCCACGCGGACGGATGGGCAACCTGGCCCTGAGTACGCGCCGCCAGTTCCTGCTCCTCATGGGTGCGATCGGCGCGCTGGGTGCCCTGGTCTTCGGCGGCATCGAGAGCCTGAAGTTCCTCTTCCCCGGGGTCACCTCTGACGCCCCGGCGGCCTTCAAGGTGGACCAGGACCCCGGAGCCATCCGGGTGGGCTCGGTTGTCCAGATCACCGACAAGCGGGTGTCGATCGTCCACGACCAGGAGGGCTTCTACGCCGTCTACCTGGTCTGCACCCACCTCGGCTGCACTCCCAACTACGTCACCGATGTGATCGGCGCCACCGGGGTGAATCCGCAGGCGCCGAGCACCGCAGAGCACTACAAGGCGATCGGCCCGGGGGGCACGGGCTTCGGCTGGGCCTGCCCATGCCACGGGTCGCGCTACTTCATCGACTCCACGAACTTCTACGGCCCGGCTCCGCGGCCGATGGACTGGGTGGACATCGCCTTCACCCCCGACAACAAGCTGATCGTCGACCGCTCCAAGCTGGTGGTCCAACGTGGCGCGGGCGACAGTGAGGTGCCGCGCTGGCGTCTCGACCCGAAGACCCAGAAGAGCAACGGCAAGACTCTCGGTGTCTGAGGCCGCACGTTGCCGTTCAGCAGGAGCGCCCATCCGTGACCGAGGAGATACCCGGTGAGCGCTGAGACGCGTGGAGCCAACCCGCTGACCAAGTTCGTCGGCCAGGTTTGGGGCTCGATCTTCCGTCACGGTATGCCCACCACCGACAAGGTGGCGGCGCGCACAGCGCTGACCAACTTCTTCCTCCACATCCATCCGGTGCGGGTCAAGAAGTCGGCGATCCGGGTGAGCTACACGCTATGCCTCGGCGGCCTCTCCTTCTTCCTGTTCATCCTGCTGACGATCAGCGGGCTGTTCCTGATGTTCTATTACATTCCCAGCGTCGACCAGGCCTACCAGAACATCAAGGACCTGCAGTTTGTTGCCACCTTCGGGTTGGTGATCCGCAACCTGCACCGCTGGTCGGCGCACGCAATGGTCATCACCGTGTGGCTGCACATGGCGCGGGTGTTCTACCAAGGCGCCTACAAGCCGCCGCGCGAGTTCAATTGGGCAATCGGCTCACTTCTGCTGGTGGTCACCCTGCTGCTCTCATTCTCCGGTTACCTGTTGCCCTGGGACCAGCTGGCGGTGTGGGCGATCACGGTGGGCACCAACATGGCCAAGTACGCTCCGCTGGCCGGCCCCTACACCCGCTACCTGCTGATCGGCGGCAAGAATGTCGGCCAGGGGGCGCTGATCCGCTTCTATGTCCTCCATGTCGTCGCCTTACCCCTGGTCGGCTTCATCCTCATGGTCGTGCACTTCTGGCGGGTCCGGAAGGACGGCTTCACCGGTGGGCTGTAGATGAGCAGTGGGACGAGTCTGCCCAGCGGGCGGGAGGCACAGCAATGGCGACGGTGATCGGCGGTAACGGCAACGGCGACGGAGGCACCCGTCGCGTCGCGAGCACGCCCAGCGCGCCGGCAACCGCGTCGGCGACCACCCGTGCCGCCGGTGCGCGGACCCGCCTGACCGGACCGGAGATGGCCAGCGCGCCGCTGGTGGTCCGGCGGCGCGACCAGGAGGAGACCGTGGTCACCTTCCCGACGCTGGTGTGGAAGGAGTTCCTCGCCGGTCTGGGGGCCTTCATCTTCCTGCTGGCGGTCTCGATTCAGGTGAACGCGCCGCTGCTGCAGCGGGCCAACACGGCGATCACCCCCAACCCGGCCAAGGCTCCCTGGTACTTCCTCGGCCTTCAGGAATTGCTCGAGCGCTTTCCGCCCGTGATGGCCGGCGTCGCCTTCCCCACCTTCGTGATCGTGGGCATGATGCTCACCCCCTACCTCGACAAGAACCCCAGCCGCCGACCGCAGGACCGGAGGGTGGCGATCACCCTGTTCACCGTGTACGTGATGCTGGCCGTGGCCTTCGTGGTGATCGGCGTGTTCTTCCGCGGTCTGGCGTTCAACTGGGACTGGCTGCGCATCCTCGGGCATCCCGGTATCAAGCCCGAGGTATGACCCTCCTTTCATGACCACCAAGCTGTTCGTCGCCCTGGCGGTGATCCTGGTCGCCCTGGTCGGCGTGGCCGCCGCCAAGGACAGCCACGACCGCGGCTACCTGGCCATCCAGGACCAGTACAAACAGGACTACCCGGCCAAGGACAGCGCCGCCACCTTCGACACCAAGGTCCAGCAGCTCTACCCGGTGTTTCCGGCAGCCAAGATGGGTGACAGCTTCCGCACTGAGCGCTGCATCTCCTGCCACGTTCCGGACATCGCGATCAGCGGCCCCCAGGTGGCCGCCAAGCGACTCGCCGCCGACTTCTTCAAGTACGAGCCCAACGCGCGGCAGATCGCCAAGGCGGAGGGTTACAAGTCGACTCCCGGGTCCTCAGCCCATCCGGGGGCCATCGACCAGTTCCTCTATGCGAGGTACGGCGCTGCAACCAACGCCACGGTCAACAACGACGGGTTCACCCCCTACATGGTGCCGGTCCCGGGCTCGAGCCCTCAGGCGGCAAAGCTTCCCGGCCCGATCCCCTCGTTCCTCGATCCTGCGCAGAACGCAGGCAAGTCGTTCGGCATCGACCAGGTGGGCTGCATCGTCTGCCACAACGGCGGCCGGCTTTCGCTCACCGAACACGACGCCCACCTCAACCTGATCATGAACCCGGAGTACGACTTCACCGAGGGGGCGTCGCTGTACTACAAGAACTGCGTGTCCTGCCACGGCGGCACGGGTGAGGGCGGCATCGGGCCGCCGCTGAACAACCAGGACCGGCTCGGCTACTTCAACGAGGACTATTACTACCGGTGCATTGAGTATGGGTACACCGACTTCGAGCACCTCGGCTCGGTGATGCCGGCCTGGGGCTCGGAGGCCCCCGACTTTCACTACGAAAAGCCCCGCGACGCCAAGAACCCTCCCACGGTGCAGAGGAAGCTCAGTGAGGACCAGATTCACATCCTCCAGGAGTTCATCCGGCACTGGGAGAACTACCAGACTCTGCCCTAGGAGCTGAAGCACTCGATGAGACGACGCACCCTCGCCCGCGACGTGATCGGCACTGCCGTGATCTTCTTCGTGCTCTGCTTCGGCACCTTCGCCTTCATGTTGCTCGAGCACTTTCTCGACAACTTCAAATCGCACTGAGAGGCGTCGATGGCTGTGCTGCTGAGCGTGATCCTCGCCGACCTCGACCCCGGTGACGCCGGCTGGGGAGACGTGATCTTCGTCAGCATCTGGGCAATCGGCTCGCTGCTGCTCGGGGCCTTCTACTGCTACCGCGCCTTCTTCAGTCCGCGGTAGCCGGCCGGGCCGTGGATCAGCATCCCGCCGCGCCGCCCCCCGCGGTTGACCCGGTCACGACCGCCCCCCTGTCCCATGGTGCGGTCACCGATCCCGGCGCCGGGGAATCCGGCCGGCTACGGCGTCGGCGCAGCCCGGGCGTGGCCTCGGGGCTGTCGGTGATCCCAGGGCTTGGGCAGCTCTACAACCTCCAGCCGGGCAAGGCGCTCTTCTTCCTCCCGGCAGCTCTGCTCCCCACCGTTGTCCTGTCTCTTGGCTTCAGCTGGGCCGCGCGGCGGCTGGGCCCGAGCCTGCTCAACCGCGGTGATGGCGCCCTCTTTCCCTTCGTCGTGCTCCTCGGGGTCATCGTCTTCCTCGGCCTGTTCATCCTCGGGCTGACCTTCTGGGCCAGCGCGGTGGTCGACGCCCGGCGGAGCGCCGAGGACCTCAGCACCGGGCGCCAGCCGAGTGGCCGCTGGTGGCTGCTCCGGTTCTGAGCGGGTGACACGATGAAACCACCCATCGTCGGGGCATACCGGCGGCTTCTGCCGGCGAGCTCACCGGGGCTCGGCTGGCCTCGTCGCGACCGCGATCGCGACGAGCTTGGTGGCGAGGAAAGGGAGAGGCTGCTCCAGTACGAGCGGCTCATGGGCCTCGCCCACGTGGTGGCGTTGACCCTGGCCACCGTGGCAGTGCTGGTCCATGTCGAGTTCATCCCCGGGGTCGCCACCCCGTGGTTCGTGGCCCTGCTCGCCGGCGCGCTGGCGTTCGCCACCGTCTATCACCTGGTGCTGCCGCGCTGGTGGTGCTCCCGGCGCAAGGTCGTGCTGGGATTGGGCGTCGATGTGGTGCTCGCCAGTGCCGTCGTGCACCTCACCGGCGACCACATGAGCCTGCTGGTGTTCCTCTACTACCTGATCGTTGCCGCAACCGCACTCACCCTGGGTACCGGCGCGGTGTACGCCGTCTGCGCAGCGATCAGCGTCGCCTTCTGCGCCCTGCTCCCCTTCGACCTCGCCTTCCGGACTGCCGCCACGGCACATCTCGGCCACGTCAGCCTCTTCCTGGTGTCGGTGTGGCTGGTCGGCGCGATCAGCGCGACCGCGGCGGCGCAGTTGCAGGCTTCGGAACGGCGCCTGCTGCGCAGCCTGCGGAGTCAGCAGGAGATCGCTGAGGAACGAGCCCAGCTCTCCCGTGACCTCCGCGAGCAGCTGGCCGAGAGCCGCCGCCTGCTCGGCTCCCTGGAGGGGCAGCGCTTGGAGACCCAGCGGCTGGCCGACATGGTGATCAGGGCGCAGGAGGACGAGCGCGGCCGGCTCGCCCGGGAGCTGCACGATGAGGCCAACCAGCTGATGGCGGCCCTGCTGACCACCGTGGACGTTGCCGAGTCGATCGGGGCCCGGTACGGACATGACGACCTGGTCGGCGCGCTGGGCCGGCTGCGCCGCCTGGCCGGCAACGCGCTCAGCGACCTGCAGCGGATCGCCACCGAGCTGCGTCCGCCGGCCCTGGATGAGTTCGGGCTGGTGCCGGCGCTGCAGCGTCACGTGCGTGACCGCACCCGGGAGAGTGGCGTCGACGCGGACTTCGCGGTGGAGGGCAGACGCCGGCGGGTGGCCGCGTCGGTCGAGGTGGCTCTGTACCGGATCGCTCAGGAGGCGCTGGCCAACGTCCTGAGGCACGCGGCAGCGCGCACCGTGCACCTCAGGCTGCGGTTTCTCGCCGACGAGGTGCGCCTCGACATCAGCGACGACGGCGCCGGTTTCGACTGCACGGCCGCGGGGTCCGGCGCGGCGGAGCGCGCCGGCCTTGGCCTGGCCGGGATGCGCGAGCGCGCAGGCATCGTCGGCGGCCGCCTTGAGGTGAGCTCCCGGCCTGGTGGGGGAACCCGGGTCAGCGCCCGCGTGCCCTCCCTCGGCGTCCCGGCCCTCGAGCTGGCGGGATGACCAGGCCGATCCGCGTGCTGCTTGCCGACGACCACGCCCTGTTCCGCGAGGGCGTGCGCGCGCTGCTCGAGGTCGAGGACGACATCCAGGTGGTTGGCGAGGTTGAGGACGGCCGGTCGGCGGTGACCGAGACGGTCCGCCTCCGCCCCGACGTGGTTCTCATGGACATCACCATGCCCCGTCTCGACGGTGTCGAGGCCACCCGGCAGGTGACCGCCCGAGCCGCCCAGGTGAAGGTGCTGATGCTCACCATGCACGACTCCGAGGAGGTCTTCCAGCGTTCCCTGAGCGCGGGGGCGGCGGGCTACGTCCTCAAGCGCAGCGGAGGCCTGGAGCTGGTGGGGGCGATCCGAAGTACGCATGAGGGCAACACCTACCTGTCGCCCTTCCTTGCCAAGGCGTTGCTTCACGACTACCAGCAGCGCATCCAGCGTGGGGGCTCGCCTGCCGAGCCGACCAAGCGCCTGTCGTCCCGCGAGCACGAGATCCTCAAGCTGATCGCCGAGGGTCAGTCGAGCCGGGAGATCGCCGAGCTCCTCGACCTCTCGGTGAAGACTGTCCACAACCACCGGACCAGGCTGATGACCAAGCTCAACATCCACCGCAACGCCGAACTGGTGAAGTACGCCATCCGCCTCGGCATGGTTCAGGTCGGCTGACCCGGACCGGCTGGACCAGCCTCGCCCGTGCCCGCTCCCGCCGCTGCTATCTTGCCGCCCGTATGGGAGTGCTCGACCGCGTGCGTGTCCGCTTGGCCGAGCTGCGCCGCCAGGACCATGAGGGCGCGCCGGATCGTCCCGGGCGCCCGCGTGTCGCAGCGCTGCCCGACCCGTCGCGGCCGCCGGCACGCCGTGGTTCGTGGGAGGAGGCCGCGCTCACCAATGTCGAGGTCACCGAGGTGGTCAAGCGGCAGATCAGGACGGTCACCAGGCCGTGGAACAAATGAGCCGCCCATGGTCTCGGCGCAACCCGTGTTGTTGGGCTATTCAGCCCAACAAAATTTGACGCTGATGAGCCCCGCCTGCGATGATTCTCAGTGAACCGGGCGGCTCCGTGACCCGGCGGAGCGGGCCGGGCCGCGACCGGAGAGCGCGTTCCGAGCCTTCCCCATCCGTCCCCCTCCCGAGATCCAGCATGGCGGTACGCCCCCGATGATCCTGCTCTCCGCGGACGCCGACTGCGGCAAGTACATCGACCAGTCGATCACCTCCGACTGCGGGGCGGTGCAGCACCACCTTCTCGGCGCCCTTGGGCCGATCTTCTGGGTCTCGATGGTGGTGTACTTCGGGGTCACCGGGCTGATCCTGTTCGCCGCGTTCAAATACCGCCGTCGCGCCGACGACGAGGAGCCCCGCCAGGTGCACGGCAACAGCCGTCTCGAGCTCGGCTGGACGCTGGTGCCGTTCGTGATTCTGCTCGGCCTTTTCGCCCTGACCACCTACGAGATGCACTACGTGAAGACCACTCCGGCCAGCGCGATGAAGATGTGCGTTGTTGGGCAGCGCTTCGTCTGGGTGTTCCACTACTCGGGGGTGTGCCCGCCTCCGGGCAAGGTGGACAAGTCGGATGTCGTGGTCACCTCCGGGGTTTCGCCGCACATCCAGCCGATGGTGATCCCGGTGGGCAAGCCGATCTCGGTCGACCTGACCGCTGACGACGTCATCCACTCCTTCTACGTGCCCACCCTGGCGGGCCAGGTGAACAACGTCCCGGGTCAGCTCAACCACATGTGGCTCCAGGCCGACCAGGTGGGCATCTACTACGGCCAGTGCACCGAGCTCTGCGGGGCTGGCCACGCCAACATGCTGCTCGAGATCAAGGCGGTGAGCCAGCGTGACTACGACGCCTGGTACCAGAAGGCCAAGGCAAACAAGTGACAGGGGCAAGCAGGTGAGCGCCCGGCGCTCTGGAGGAGAGATCTAGATGGCAGTGCTTGCGGAGCGTCCGCTGCCTCGGGCACGGTTCGCCGCCCGTTGGGACAAGAACCGCGGGGTGATGGGGTGGCTGACCACCGTCGACCACAAGAAGATTGCGGTGATGTACCTGTACACCACCTTCTTCTTCTTCCTGATCGGCGGGATCATGGCCTTGCTGGTGCGCATCCAGCTCGCCGAGCCGAAGAACAAGTTCCTCACCCCCGAGCAGTACAACCAGATCTTCACCATGCACGGGACGACGATGATCTTTCTCTGGGTCATCCCGGTCCTCTCCGGTTTCGGCAACTATTTCGTGCCGCTGATGATCGGTGCCCGGGACATGGCGTTCCCGCGGATCAACGCGCTCTCCTTCTGGCTGCTGCCGCTCGGTGGCCTGGTGATGTACTCCGGCTTTCTGGTGGGCGGGACCGGCGACGCCGGCTGGACCGGATACGTACCGCTCACGGAAAAGACGTACAGCCCACAGGTGGGCCAGGACCTATGGATCCTCGGCCTCCATCTGGTGGGCATCTCCTCGATGCTCGGCGGCATCAACTTCCTCGCCACCATCCACAACATGCGCGCCCCGGGGATGACCTGGTTCCGGCTGCCGCTCTTCGTCTGGTCGATCGAGGTGACCGCGGCGTTGGTGGTACTTGCCTCCCCGTTCCTCGCCTCGGTGCTGCTCATGGTCCTGCTCGACCGGCAGGTGGGCTCGCACTTCTTCGCGGTGAACCACGGGGGCGGCAACGCCATCCTCTACCAGCTGATCTTCTGGTTCTACTCGCACCCGGCGGTCTACATCATGGTGCTGCCCGCCTTCGGGATCATCAGCGAGACGATCCCCGTATTCGCCCGCAAACCGATCTTCGGCTACCGGGCGATGGCCTATTCGATGGCGGCGATCGCGGTGCTCGGTTTCATCGTCTTCGTGCACCACATGTTCAACACCGGCCTGCCGGTGGCGGTGACCACCTTCTTTTCGGTGACGACGATGATCATCGGCGTTCCCACCGGGGTGAAGATCTTCAACTGGACCGCCACCCTGCTGGGTGGGTCGATCCGTTTTGACACGCCCATGCTCTTCTCGGTCGGCTTCCTGCTGATGTTCCTGATCGGCGGCATCGACGGCGTGTACCTTGGCTCGCTGGCGGTTGACGAGCAGCTGCACGGCACCTACTGGGTGGTCGGTCACATCCACTACGTGCTCTTCGGTGGCAGCGTGATGGGAATTTTTGCGGGCATCTACTACTGGTTCCCGAAGATGACCGGTCGTTTTCTCTCCGAACGGCTGGGCAAGCTCCACTTCTGGCTGATGATGCTGGGCATGAACCTGGCCTTCCTGCCCATGCATCTGCTTGGGATCCTGGGAATGCCGCGTCGCATCTCCTCGTACGAGTACAACCGTGGCTGGGGCAACATCAACTCAGTGATCACCTTCGGCGCCTTCACCATCGCGGTGAGCATCACCATCTTCATGATCAACTTCGTGATCAGCCTGCGCTCACCGCGGACGGCCGGTGACGACCCCTGGCTGGGCAACACCCTGGAGTGGGCGACGAGCTCGCCACCGCCGGTGCACAACTTCGACACGCTGCCCGAGATCCGCAGCGCCCGTCCGGTCCGCGACGCCCGGCTGGCGTTGGCTGCGGCAAGTGGCACCCCGGTCATCTCACCGACGGCCGGCTGACCAAAGCTCCATCACCAGGCCGCGCATCTCATGACCCCCCGTCCGGCGCGTGCCTTCCGCGGGCTCAGCGTGGTCACCGTGGCGGTGACCTACCTGCTGATCGTGTGGGGTGGGGTGGTGCGGGTGTCCGGAAGCGGCCTTGGCTGTGGCACCCGGGATGACTGGCCGCTGTGTCACGGCGGCCTCCTGCCCCCGCTGGAGCAGACCGCGCTGATCGAGTTCACCCATCGCTGGCTGGCCGCGATGTCCACCGCGCTGGTGCTCGGTCTTGGGGTGTACGCCTTCGCGCGCTACCGCTCATTGCGCCCCGTGCGCCGGGCCATGGCGGTGGTCTGGGCACTGTTTGTGGTGCAGATCGTGCTGGGCGCGATCACGGTAAAGCTCAAGCTTCCCGGCTACGTGATCATGGTGCACCTGGCCAATGCACTGGTGCTGCTCGCTGCGCTGGTCTACGTCGCGGTGGTGGCCAACACCTCCGGAACCGCACATCCTCTGCGTGCCCGGTCGAGCGGCCGGGTTGGAATCATCGCGCTGGCGGCAGCCGCGACCTACGCGCTGGTACTCAGCGGCGCCCTGGTGGTGGCCAACGGCGCCGGTGGGGCGTGCTCCGCGTGGCCGCTCTGCGGCAACGGCTTTCAGCTCTCCGCGGGCCAGGCCGCGACGCTCAACATCGGCCATCGCGTCGTGGCCGGGCTGGTCGTTCTGCTTGTCGCGCGCGCGCTGCTGGTGACCCGCCGCAGTCATCCAGGGCGACCGGGGATGCGCGCCGCCACCGGGCTCGCGGGGCTGCTGCTGGTCGCCCAGGTGGGCGCCGGCGCCGCGCTCGTCGAGCTTCGCCTTCCGCCGGCGGCGCGCGGAGTCCACCTGGCCCTGGCCAGTGCGCTGTGGGCGACGGTGGTCCTGGTGGCGCTGCTCAGCCGAACCGGTGAGGCCGCGAGGACGGAGAACGAGGTCGCGCCCGCTGGCTCGCTGCGCCGTCGCACCGGCGCGGTCGCCTGATGAGCGTCGCCGCGCAGCTGCACCTTGCCCTGCACCGCGGTGCCGCCGCCGTGATCAGGGACTACGTCGCGTTGACCAAGCCGCGGGTGATCCTCCTGCTCGAGGTGACCACGCTGTTCGCCATGATCGTGGCCAGGCACGGCTGGCCGGGGACCGAGCTGGTGGTCGCCACCCTGGCCGGGGGATGGCTGGCGGCGTCCGGCGCCAACGCGATCAACCAGTGGTACGACCGCGATATCGATGCGGCGATGCTTCGCACGCGGGGTCGCCCGGTGCCCGGCGGCCGGATTGAGCCGCACAGTGCGCTGGTCTTCGGTGTGGCACTGGCCCTCGGCGCCTTCGTCGTGCTTTTCCTGTTCGCCAACCTGCTCGCCGCCGTCCTGGCCGAGATCGCGCTCCTCTTCTACGTTCTCGTCTACACGATGTGGTTGAAGCGCACCTCGGCACAGAACATCGTGATCGGCGGCGCCGCGGGAGCACTGCCCCCGGCGGTGGGCTGGGCGGCGGCCACCGGGGGGCTCGACCTCACCGCGCTCTACCTGGTCTCGATCATCTTCTTCTGGACGCCGCCCCACTTCTGGGCCCTCGCCCTGCTGATGCGTGACGACTACCAGCGCGCCGACGTGCCCATGCTTCCGGTGGTGGCGGGGGGTCATCGCACCCGCCAGCAGATCTGGCTGTTCACCGTGGTGCTCACCGTGGTCACCGCGCTGCCCTTTGTCGCCGGCCTTTTCGGGCTGGTCTACCTGGCCGGCGCCGCGGCGCTCGACGGAGCATTCCTGGCGGGCAGCTTCGCGCTCCTCCTCCGGCCTTCGGCCGCGGCGACCAGGCGTCTTTTTCACTACTCTCTGCTGTATCTGGCGGCGCTCTTCGCCGTGATGGCTGCCGACCGGATGGTCGCCGGCTGACCTGGAGGAACTCTGATGGACCGCAAGCTGGCGCGTCGCAACATCCAGTTCGGGGTGGCGATGTTCGTGCTGCTCTTTGCGATGGTTGCGGGGACCTTCGCCTACGCCTACATCTACCTTGCCAATGTCTGAGGCCTCCGACCGCAGCATCGCGGCCCGCCCCGGGCGGCGCACCGTCGAGGAGCCTCCCGGGGGCCTGGGTCATGACGGCCAGGGCGATGGCCACGGCGGCCACGGTTCCGGACCGGAGGAGATCCACCTTCCGCCCAACAGCTGGGTGCCGATCTCGGTGGCCCTGGCGCTGACCGTCCTGTTCATCGGGTTTCTGCAGGAGCGGCCGTTCAACTACCTGGTCTGCCTCATCGGGGGCGCGTGGCTGGTGGCGTCGCTGGTCGGCTGGTACACCGGTGCGAGAAGCGAGTACCGCGAGCTCCACTGACCCGCCTGCCTTTCCGCCGGCCCGCTGCGCCGCGCACGGCCCGAGGCTCGAGCCATGACCGGTGACGCACGGCTGAGCTGGACCGACTGGGGCTTCGAGCCCACCGTCACCCTGGGCCTGCTGGTTATGGTCGGGGCATATGTCCTGGCATGGCGCCGTGGCTGGCTCTCCCGCGCCGACGACACCACGCCGTGGTCGCTGCCCAGCGGTGCCCGACCGTGGTTCCTCGGCCTCGGCATCGCGGTGGCCTACATTGCGCTGCAGTCACCGATCGACCGCGGTGGAGACGAGTACCTGCTCAGCCTGCACATGGTGCAGCACCTGCTGCTGATGATGGTGGCGCCGCCGCTGGCATTGCTCGGAATCTGCGGAGCGCGCTCTCTGAGCGCCGAGGTTGCCCCTGGGGTGCGCCGGTGGGCCACCCGGCTGACCCGCGTCTGGCCGGCCACGCTGCTCTTCAACGCGGTGTTGCTGGTCTGGCACTTCCCACTGTTCTACGACGCAACCCTCAGCACCAACCCCATCCACATCTTCGAGCACATCACCTTCGTCGCCGTGGGCGTGATCTTCTGGTGGCCCATCGTCGACCCCCTGCGCGGTCCGGCAACGCGAGCGGTGAGCCCGCTGGAGAAGATCGCCATGCTCGGTGTCGCCGGGGTGCCCCCCACCCTGCTCGGCTTCGTCATGGTGATGGCCGCGCACCCGCTCTACGGCTTCTACGGCAGGGCCGAGCGGCTCTGGGGGCTCACCGCGGTGGGTGACCAGCAGGTGGCCGGGATCATCATGTTCGGACTTGGCAACATCATCTACTTCGTGGCCATCTCGGTCATCTTCGTTCGGATGTTCGCCAGTCCCGAGGACGACGAGCGTGCGGCCGCCGCGGCGCCCGCAACCCACGCCTGAGGCTGCCTCCCGGCCCCGTTCAGGCCCGCGTTGTATAGGGCAAATACCCTACGATCGAGGGTGTCAAGGTTGAGCCTCCGACCGGACAGCTTGCCCCCAGCGGGCGCCGGGGGAGGCGGAGGATGTCAATGAGAAAAGTGGCGATGGCGCTCGCGGGAATCGGTCTTGTGGCGGGCCTCAGTGCATGCGGCGACAAGACCCCGACGGGAGCAGACGGCAACGGTGGCGCGGCTGCCGGCGGTGGCGGCGGCGGTGGCGGCGGCGGCGGCTCGATCGGCACCGGTGGTAAGAGCCTGGGCACGGCCAAGGTCACCCTCAAGGCGACCGACGCCGACATGTTCGATCCCAAGACCACGAATGCGGCCGTCGGGGACGTGGTCGAGTGGGACAACAGCGGCTCACAGGCCCACAACATCACCTTCGCCGACGACCAGAACGTTGGTGACCAGTCCTTCAGCGGCGGCGACAAGTGGCAAATCAAGTTCACCAAGGCGGGTACCTACAAGTACCAGTGCACCATCCATCCCGGAATGGAAGGCGAGATCGTCATCAAGTAGGACGATCTGGCGCACGCCCCGGGGGGACCGCGACGGCCCCCCCGGGCTCGCTCGACTCGGTGGCCGTCCGCCTCAAGCGACCTGCGGGCGAGATGTCCGGGCCTGAGGTGGGGTCACTCGCCTCGGGCACCAGATGAACGTCGCCGGCGACGAGGCGCACCTGCCCCTCAGCCGTGTCGACCAGCAGGGCCCCGCCTGGGTCGATGTCGACGGCCACGCCCCGGACCGATCCCGGGGCTGTGCCCGCAGTCACCGGTGACCCGAGGCCCACGGCGTGAGCTCGCCAGGCATCGAGCAGCGCCGCGGACCCCTCGGCCTCGCAGCGGCGCAGCCAGAGGGCAAGCGCAGCGAGCCAGCTGCCCAGCAGCTCGTCCCACGTCGGAAGAGCGGGCGCGACCCGGTGCAGGCTGGCTCCGCAGCTCCCCGCGGGGAAGGCGTCGCTGCGCAGGTTGAGTCCCAGCCCGACGATGACGGCATCGCGTCCGCGTGCGGCGGGTTCGACCTCGGCGAGGAGCCCGGCGAGCTTGGCCCCGTCCACGAGGACGTCGTTCGGCCACTTCAGGCCCACGACGAGTCCGGCCACCTCGGCGAGGGCGTCAGCCACCGCAACGCCGGCAAGCAGCGGTACGACCGGCAGCACGACCCGGTCGGGGCGAAGCAACAGCGACACCAGCAGTGAGCTTCCTGCGGCGGCGGACCAGCGCCGTCCCTGGCGGCCACGTCCGGCTGTCTGCTCGCCGGCCACGCAGCAGTAGCCGGCCTCGGCACCGCCGCGGGCCCGCGACCGGACCCGGTCCTGCGTGCTGGGAGTGCGCGCCACGGCCTCCAGCTGGAACGCGGGGAAAGCCCCCCTTCCTGCGGCGAGGAGCCGGGCGCGACGCTCCGGGGTGAGCGCGGTCGGCTGCTGCATGGTCATGGCGGAGGCGTACGCCCGGAGGGACTTGAACCCCCGCTCCCGGCTCCGGAGGCCGGTGCTCTATCCAACTGAGCTACGGGCGCGCAGTTCCGGCGAGTATACGCCGCTCCCGGCGTCGCCCCTCTGCGCAGGGTCGCCGGCCGCGCGCCGTTGCGAGCACGTCACCGTGAACCGGCAGGAGATCTCTCCATCACCACCACTCGAAGGGTCGCCCCTCCCATGGGTCGAGCCGGGGGTAGACCGGGCGCCTGACCAGCGCTTCCAGTCGACGCTCGAAGGCGATGACCTCGCTGCCGTGCAGCAGCCGCCGGAGGTGCCGGCGAAGTCCGGCGCGGCGGTGGGCGTCGCCTGCCAGCGCAGCCATCGCGCTGCTGACCGCATCGGGGAAAGGGGCCCCACCCAGCTCAAGCAGCACGGTGCGCTGGCGCGGCGAGGCGAGGAAGGACAGCGCGTTGTCGATGGCGAAGACACCCGTGCCGGCGACGAGGAGGTGAGCGCTCTTGCGGTCGGCATTGTTGAGCACCACGTCGAGTGCCGCAATGCTGCGCAGGGCAGGGTCCAGGGCGCGCTGCTCATCGGTGTCGAGGCGTCGGTCGATCACGTCGATGAACTGCTGTACCGATCCGGGACCCAGTGGACCATCGCGCAGGGTGGTGGGGGGCACGTGGCCAAGCTCGAGTGCGGCGTCGGCGATGTAGGCTGCCGCCTCGCGCAGGTGCAGTGTGCCGGTGGGAAAGTCCCAGAGCGGACGCTCCCCGCGCATCGGCTTGTAGATCGCTCGCAGGGGCCGGGACGGGTCCACCGGGTCCCTTGCCGCCAGCTCGAGCAGGAAGACGGCATTGCTCGAGTACACCACCCGCCCGATTCCGGTGATCTCGGCCCCACGCAGCTGGCGAAGCGTCTCCGCATGCCGCGGGGCTCCGCCTTCGTCCGCAGCCACCGCCATGGCCCCGTTGAAGCGACGTCGGGCGGCGCCCTCCGCCTGCTCGCGCCCCGCCTCCGCCTCCTCGAGGCGCAGGCGGCGGGCCCCCTCGAGCTCGCGCCGCCGCCGCTGGCGGGCGCTCCCGTCAGGCGGCTCCCCGGCCACCGCTGCGGTCAGCTCTCGTCGCTGCGACGGGTGATCAGCAGCACCACGCCGGTGGCGAGCAGCGCGGGAACGCCGAGCACAAGCCCGGCCACCTCGATTCCCCGCAGCGAGGCGTTGCCGAGAGCGACGATACCGATCAGCACCGCCACCACGATCACCGCAAGCCCCACCGCGAACGAGCGCCATTCACGCGGTTGCCGGCGGACCGGCTCCGCCTCGTCCGCCGAGCGCTCGGCGCGCATCAGGTCGCTGAGGCGGCGGGGGGGGCTGGGTTCGGGAAGGTCCGGCCTGCCCAGGTCCGCCCACCACGAGGGTGGCGTGGAGTCCGGGTGGCGGTCGGGTGTCCTGCCCTGGGTGGGACGCGGAAACTCGTCTGACATTGCTCGCTTGACGAATGGCGGCTGCAGTGGGCGCTCCGCCGGCGTCAGCGTTGGAGGGAGGGCGGC
Source organism: Candidatus Dormibacteria bacterium (assembly GCA_046262435.1). Classification (GTDB taxonomy): domain Bacteria; phylum Chloroflexota; class Dormibacteria; order Aeolococcales; family Aeolococcaceae; genus JBHEMT01. Next base: position 31,364 of record JBHEMT010000117.1, read on the forward strand.
TCGACCGATGATACGCGCGGGTGCCGATCGCGGCGACCGTAGAATCGCGGGATGCCACGGCGGGGCCGAGTGGGCACAACGGGCGCCACCCCGGGGCCACCGCCGCTGGAGGCGCACGCCCGCGCTCACCGCGCCTGCACCCGCTGCTGCGCCGCCGGTTTGCTTCCCCGCGCCCACCCCGTCTTCTCGCTGGTGGCGGGCGCCAGGGTGCTGCTCGTCGGCCAGGCACCTGGCCCGGTCGAGGATGACGTCACCAGGCCCTTCGCCGGACGCGCGGGCCACCAGCTGATGCGCTGGTTCGAGCGTGCCGGGCTCGGTGACGAAGCCCGGGTCCGCCGGCGCATCGCCTTCACCTCCATGACCACCTGCTTCCCCGGGCGCAACCGGGCAGGCACCGGCGACCGGCGGCCAAGCGGTACCGAGGTCCGGCTCTGCTCGACCTGGCTGGACGGTGACCTCAGTCTCCTCAAACCCCCGCTGGTGCTCGCCGTGGGTGGCCTGGCGCACTCGCGCTTCATGCCGGGGCGCCGCCTCGACGAGCTGGTCGGCCGGGTGTTCGATGGGGACGGCGGGGCGGTCGCCGAGCCCTGGCCGGGCGCGGGCCGGTTGGTGCTGCCGCTCCCGCATCCCTCGGGTCAGAGCCGCTGGCTCAACGACCCGACCCGGGTGAATCTCCTCAACAACGCCCTGGAGCGGCTCACCTCGTTGGTGGAGTGGGCGGAGGCGTGCCCGGAATGAACGCCGGGCCGCTGCTATGCTGTGCCGGCTCGACGACGGGTCAATGCCTCACGAGATAGGGTCCACCGTGTCCGAAACCAGGGAGCCGGAGGTCGCCACCCCACAGACCGCGGTGGCTGCCAAGAACGCGGAGGACATCCTCGAGCGCATCTTCACGCCGCGGCCGAAGGCCACTCCTGCCGAGCAGGCCGAACGGGCTCTGCGCCGCCCCAAGGACCTGATCTACGTAGCTCTCGGGAACCGCCACTTCTTCTGGCGCGCGCACATCACCAAGTTCGTGCTTGACGAGGGGGCAGTACCGATCTGCCCGCAGATGCTGTTCGACTACTACCTCCTGCACACGGTGCCCAAGGAGGTGGTGCGCGAGGCCTTCAACAACCTGATCGTGCGCTGCGACCAGATGTGGGTGTTCGGTCCCATGTCCCTCGGGGTGAAGGTGCAGATCGGAATCGCAAAACGGCTGCGCAAGCCGGTCCGGTACTACGACATCTCCGACCTGCCGTACCGGCTGGTGAGCGTGCCCGAGTCGCTCGCGCGCGAGGAGTAGCCGGGGCCGCCGGGACCTGCAGTGCCGGACGGTGAACCGGTCCAGGCGCACGCCGGGCGTTCACGCGCGCCGTCCCGGGTGTAGCCTCTGCGCGGCGCCCGTTCGCTCCTGCTCACGTCCCCCCACCACGAGGCCCGCCCGCAATGCTCCACGCCCGATTCGCGACCCCCGCACCCACCGACGCACAGGCCACCGTCGTGCAGCTCTCGGGACGTCGGTTCGGCATTCCCGATCCTGCGGCCGACGCTCCAGCCCTCGCCCTGCTGCCCGACGACCATCCCGTCCTGCTGCTCCTGGACGAGGTGGCGCGGCTGCGTGATCAACTCGAGGACCGCGAGCTCGAAACCGTCCGGCTTCGCGAGGACCTGACCCAGGCGTACGACAGGGAATGTGATCTGGTCCGAATCCTGCATCGCTACGTCGTGGCCGAGCAGGCCGCACAGGAGCGCCGGCGCTGGTGGGCTCCGGTCGGCCGAGGGGTCCGCTCCTAGGCGAGCTCCGGGCACCTCCCCGCACCTACGCACCTGACCGCCGGGGCGTCGCGCGGCGACGCCCTACGATGCGGTGATGGACGCCGCATCCGCGCCGCTTGCCGCCTCCGCCGTGCGACTCCGGATGGTGGTACACGACACCTGGCTGTACTTCCGCCATCCCCTGGCGATGACGGACCGGGCCCTGCACCGCCGCGGTTTGGCCGCCGCGGTCGCGGTCACGGGGCTCGCCCTGGTGCTGACGGCGCTGCCCTTCGGGGCCGTGCCCCCGCCGACGGGGCCGCCGCCGACCACGCAGCCGGCGCTGGTGCGCGCTGCGGAGTGGGCCGGCACTCACCGGCTTGCGCTGGTGACTCTGCTCAGCCTCACCCTGGTGGTGATCACTGCGGTGGGCTATATCCTCAGCCTCGCCCTCGCGGGACGATGGGGCGGCCCCGGCAGGTTGCCACGCAACCGCCTGCTGGTGGGCATCGGATACGTCAACTGCGTCTCGCTTCTGAGTGCCGCCATTCCGGTGCCCCCCCTGCTCCTGCAGCTTGTCAACGTCCACCTCTGGGAGCGCGTCAACGCCGTGGCGGTTCCGCTCAGCCTGCTGGTCACCTGCTGGCTGCCGGTGCCCGCAGTGCTTGCCGTGGAGAGGGGAGCCGACGTCACCCGGGGCCGCGCGATCGCGCTGCTCAGCGTGGCCACGGGCGCCGCGCTACTCGTCGTCGCCATCCCAGTGGGGATCGCATTCGTCCTGGCCTTCGCCCGCTGACCGGGCAGCGCCCCGCCGGCGCGTCAACCGCCGGCCGGCCCGCATCCGGCAGCCCGTACTCAGACCCGGCGGATCAGGTCGCGCTCGATCCGCTGCCGGGTCTCCGCGACCAGCGGACGCAGAGGGTGGTCACGCAGCGCCTGCTCCATCTGTCGCAGCGCCGAGTAGAGGTTCTTCACCGCCTTGACCACATCACCGAGGTCGGCCCCGGCGGGTGGCTCGAGGTCGGTGAGCGGCACCCCCAGAGTCCAGCCGTAGGCTGCCCAGACATAGTCGACGGACAGCGGCCGCAGGGTCTCGAGGCCGTGCTCCTCCTCGAGCTGCGCGAGGCGAACCAGGGCGTGGCGCATGGTGCGCTGGGCGGTGTCGACGCGCGGGGTGGGAAAGCGGGTGCGGCCATGGCGCTCCCGGCCGCGGTCCTCGGCGACGAGCATCACCAGGGTCGCGGCGAGCTCGGGGGCGGTCATTCCCTCGAACCAGCCTTCGCGGATGCCGAGCGCGATGAGCAGTGAACTCTCGCCGTACAGGGATGCGGCGAGCCGGCCAAGGTCGGTCGGCTGGTCCTGCTCAAGGAAGCCGGCGCCGGCGAGCACAGCCCGGAAGGAGCGGAACTCACGGCGATATCGGTGACGGGCATCGCGCAGCTCGTTCTCGCCGCCGTGCAGCGTCTCCTCGACGACGGCCACCTCACGGCGGTGCTCGCGGTGGTCGGCGAGCAGCGGGCACGAGCGGCAGGGGCTCTGCGCCTCGCGCTGATGCAGGCTCTTGAGCGTGCGTTTCATGGTCTCGAAGCGGCCGCCGAGGTCGGCCCCGCGGCCGCCGTACCGTCCGCGGCGGCTGTCGCGCCAGTGCTCGCGGCGGGCACGCCGCAGCTCGGTGGAGATCTCCTCGATCTCCTTGGCGGTGGCCAGGAACTGGGTCAGGGTGCGCTCGGTACAGCGCACCCGCGGGTGCCGGTAGACCTGAGTGCGCAGGTCGGCGAGTCGTTCGTGGAGGTTCTGCTCACGCACCTCCCAGTGATCGGACCTCGCCAGGGTCTGGTACTGACCGAAGGAGCGCTCCATGAGGGCCTCGGCCTGCTCGACGGTGCGGCTGCGCAGCAGGTTCAAGGTCATCGTGTAGGTGGGCGCGAACTTCGACTCCACCGCCATCTCGCCGCCCACCGCCGCCTCGTAGATGTCGCGGACGTCGACGTCCCACTCCTTGAGAATCACGCCGTGACCGACGACGTCGATGCCACGCCGCCCGGCCCGGCCCATCAGCTGGGTGAGCTCGCCGCTGGTGAGCGCAGCGAACTGGGTGCCATCGAACTTGGTGAAGGACGAAACCACGCAGGCGCGGGCCGGCATGTTGAGCCCTAGCGACAGCGTCTCAGTGGCGAACACCACCTTGATCAGCCCCTCGATGAACAGCGCCTCCACCGTTTCCTTGGCGTAGGGAAGCATTCCCGCGTGATGCATGGCCACCCCGCGGCGGAGGAGGTCGAGGTTGAGCGCTCCGGCGTTGACCGCCGCCTCGTCGGGATCCTCGACGCTGCGCATGCGCTCCGCGTACAGGCTGTCGATGCGAGCCTTCTCCGCGGCGCTGGTCAGGTCGACACCGTGGATGCCGCAACGGGTGAGCGCCTCGCGGCAGCCGCGACGCGAGAAGATGAAATAGATCGCCGGAAGCATCTGCCGCGTGCGCAGGTTCTCGATCACGTGCAGGCTGTCGTTATCCGGGGCGCGCCGCGCATAGCGCATGCGTTCGCCGTGCAGAGTGTCGCTCTGGGCCAGTTCGAGGGTGCGGCGGTTCACCTTGCCCTGCTTGTCGAACAGAGGATGGACGTCGTTGTCGATTCCCAGCCATAGGCGCAGCTCCACGGGCCGCTCGGTGCGCACCACGGTGGCCACCCGGCCACGGAGCTCGCTCATCCAGGCCGCCACCTCGCCCACGTTCGAGATGGTTGCGGAGAGGCCGATGAAGCGTATGTGCTGCGGTGCACTGACGATGATCTCCTCCCACACCGTTCCGCGCGGGTAGTCGTCGATGTAATGCACCTCATCGAGCACCACGTCGCCCACCAGGTCAAGCCGGGCCGGCTGGTCATAGATGACGTTGCGCAAAATCTCGGTGGTCATCACCAGCACCGGAGCACCGTCATTGATGGTGTGCTCGCCAGTCACCAGGCCGACGTTGGCCTCGCCGTAGCGAGCCTGGAGGTCGTGGAACTTCTGGTTGCTCAGCGCTTTGAGGGGCGTGGTGTAGATCACCCGGTCGGCCTCGTGGCGGCTGCGGCGCAGCGCCACCGGGGCGCGGAGGCAGCGCCAGACCGCGTACTCGGCGACCACCGTCTTGCCGCTGCTGGTGGGGGCCGACACCAGGACACCGCGCGACGCCTCCAGCTCGCGCAGGGCCTCCACCTGGAAGTCGTCCAGGGGGAAGGGCAGGGTGGCGGCGAAGCCCCTGACCAGGGTGTCGACGAGGGAGGCGTCGACACCCGCAGCGCAGCTCACAGGTGGACCAGCTCGAAGGAGGTGCGCGTGACCAAAGCCTCGGTCGCCTCGTCCTCAATGAAACGGAGCACCTTCTGACAGATCTCGTCGGCGTGCCGGCCGTCGTTGCTCACGCAGGCGACACCCACGACGGCGGACTGCCAGAGGTTCTCGTCCCCCACCTCAGCGACGGCGACGTTGAAGCGCTGGCGCACCCGGGCGGTGAGCGAGCGGACCACCTGCCGCTTGGCCTTCAGCGACTCACTGTCGGGCACGTGCAGGGTGACGGACAGGGTGCCGACGACCATTGGGGTCACGCTACCAGAGGCCGGCGCAAGGACTGGCGGCGCCGCCCCGATCGCCTCGCGCGGCGCGGCCCTTTGTGGCATCCTCCCCAGCACCATGGCCACCGGAGCTCCCGAGCAGACGTCCGCGACCCCGGCCACCGGCCCGATCCCGACGCTCGTTGAGCTGTTCCGCAAACAGGTGGCCACCAAGCCGGGCGAGGCAGCGATGTACTTCCGCTCGGCGGGACGATACACCCCCATCAACTGGGAACAGTTCGGACGCGCCCAGCAGCGGGTTGGCGCCTACCTGCTCGATGAGGGCGTGGATCCCGGTGACCATGTTGCGATCTGGTCGGACAACCGCCCGGAGTGGCACATCGCCGACATCGGCACCCTGTCGGTGCGCGGGGTCCCGGCGCCGATCTACCTGACCCTGAGCGCCGACCAGGCGGGCTACATTCTCGAACACTCGGCGGCGCGAGTGTGCTTCGTCGAGAACGAGAAGCTGCTTGCCCGGGTCCTTCAGGTGCGCAAGAGCCTGCCCAAACTGCGCCGGGTGGTGGTCATCGAGGGGCAGGCCGAGGCGTCGCCCGATGGGCTGGTCGTTCCCTGGAGCCACGTTCTCGAGGTGGGGGAGAAGGCCCTGCGCGAGGGGGCTGAGGGAAGGGTCGCGCGACGCACCGCGGAGGCCAAAGCGGACGACGTCGCCACCCTGATCTACACCAGCGGCACAACCGGGCCACCCAAGGCGTCGCAGATTACCCACGCCAATGCTCACGCTGCCGCGGAAAGCATCCTCCAGGTGCTTGAGGCACGCGAGGACGACGTCGCGCTGTCCTACCTGCCGCTCGCCCACGTGGTGGAGCGGCTGGTCACCGAGTTCCGGCAGTACCGTTTCGGGGGCCCGGTGTACTTCCTCGACGGGATGCCCAACCTCGGAGCCCGCCTACGCGAGGTGCGGCCGACCATCTTCTTCGGCGTACCGCGCGTGTGGGAGAAGATGGCGCAGCAGGTGGAGAAAGCCATCGCCGCGCAGCCGCTGCCCCGGCGTGCGCTGGCCCGCTGGGCGCTGCGGGTTGGCGACCGGTATCGGCAGCGCGAGCTCAGCGGCAAACCAGTCGACGAGCGGCTGCGTCGTGGGCACGCTCTGGCCGAGCGGCTCGTGCTGAGCAAGATGCGCGCCCAGATCGGGCTTGACCGCTGCCGGATCTGCGCCAGCGGGGCGGCGCCGATCGCGCTCGACATCCTCCGCTTTTTCGATGGCATGGGCCTGCGGATCTACGAGGGCTACGGCCAGACCGAGAACTGCGCAGGGGTGACCATGAACTCGCCGAGCAACTACCGCCAGGGCACGGTGGGCACCGCCATCCCGGGGGTGGAGCTTCGGGTTGCTGAGGATGGCGAGGTCCTGATGCGCGGTGCCGACGTCTTCGCCGGGTACTACAAGGACAAGAAGGCCACCCAGGAGTTGCTCCAGGACGGGTGGCTGCACACCGGGGATGTCGGGGAGATCGACGACGATGGGTTTCTCAAGATCACTGACCGCAAGAAGGATCTGATCATCACCGCGGGAGGCAAGAACATCTCCCCGGGGAACATCGAGGGGCGTCTGCAGGAGCACCGGCTGATCGCCAACGCGGTGGCCATCGGGGATCAGCGTCCCTACATCGCCGCTCTGCTCACCCTGGACCCGGAACAGGCCGCCGGTTTCGCCAGGAGTCATGGACTGCCCGCGGACCCGGAAAAGCTGGCCGGCAGCGACGCGCTCAACAAGGAGCTGCAGAGGCATGTTGACGCGGTCAACAGCAAGCTGAGCAAGGTCGAGCAGGTGAAGCGATTTGCCGTACTGCCCAAGGACTTTGAGATTGGTGATGAGCTGACCCCCACCCTGAAGGTGAAGCGCAAGACCGTGGTCGAGAAGTACTCAGAGCAGCTCGAGGAGCTGTACGCCAAGCCCAAGGAGTAGTTGCCGGTCGAGCCCGCTCCCGAAAGGCACCGGCCCGGACCCCGCGGTGGCCGCGCCTTGGCGGTCAGGTCAGAGGATGGAGAGCAGCTTTTGGCGCAGCTCCTCGAGCCGCTCGAACTCGTCGACCGAGGGTCTGCCCACGGTCTTGTGGGGGAACTTCACGGCCTGAATGGCGTCGACGATGGCCTGCACGTCCTCCTGGCTCAGCCGGACCAGGAAGCCGTCGAGCGACGGTGCCGGCACCGCGACCGCATCACCGCGACGAGCGGCGGCGACGGAGAGCTCGGTCTGTGCCTGCGGGCCATGACCGTGCGGGGCCAGCGGGTCGCGCTCAGCGTCGTCGGCGCCCGCCTCGGTCTGGCGAAAGAGCTCTTCGCTGCCGCGCAGCTGCGCTCGGCGAAAGCCCGGCATCACGCCGCTCCCGCGGAGCTCTGCGCCAGCACCGCCTCCGCCAGCTCGCGGTATGCCTTCGCCCCGGGGCTGGCCCCGGCGTACTGGAGAATGGACTGTCCCGCCAGCGGACATTCGGCGAAACGAATGCTGGAGTCGATGCGCATGTCGAAGACCTGCGCCCCATAGCGCTCTCTGACCAAGTCGAGGACCTCCTGGCTGTGCAGGGTGCGGGACTTGTAGATGGTGGGCAGGATTCCCGAGATGCGCAGCCGTGGGTTGAGCTTCGCGGCGACCCGGTCGATGGTGCGCTGCAGCTGCTGCATCCCCTTCATCCCAAAGTACTCGCACTGAAGGGGAATGATCACCTCGTCGGATGCGACGAGGGCGTTGATGCAGAGCAGGCCGAGGGACGGGGGGCAGTCGATGACCACGAAGTCGTACTCGCCGACGATGGTCTCGAGCTTCTCGGTGAGCACGCGCTCCCGACCCATCTCCTGAACCAGGACCATCTCGGCACCGCTCAGCTCGATGTTGGCGGGCAGGAAGTCGACTCCGGTCTCGTCGGAACGCAGGCGCACGTCCTCGGCCCGGACCTGGTGATCGGTGAGCAGGTTGTAGACAGTCAGCTCGAGCTCGTCGGGACGCCGGCAGCCCATGTTCAGGGTGAGGTGCCCCTGGGGGTCCAGGTCGATGGCAAGAACCCGCTGGCCAGCCTCGGCGAGGGCGCTGCTGAGGTTCACCGCGGTCGTCGTCTTTCCAACACCACCCTTCTGGTTGGCGATGGAGATGACTCGCGTCACATTGCGACCGGACAGATGCACCGCATCGGGGACGTATCATAACCACGCCCCAAGGCACCCCAGCGGTTGGGGGCCTGCTGCCGGGCACGAGGGCTCGCCGGAAGCGCGGCCTGCGCACTGTGAGGACCCTGTTGACAGAAGCGGAGCGCGTCAAGCCTCGGTCGGTGTACGCCGACGAGGCGGTGGCCTACGCCCTGGAGAGTCGCTGGCAGGACGCCCTGAATACCAACCGAGCGGTCCTGGACCGTTACGGGCCGGATGAGGACGCCTACAACCGCCTGGGCAAGGCATACACCGAGCTGGGCGACCTCAACGAGGCCCTGGCCGCCTACAGCAAGACCATCGAGCTCAACCCCCTGAATGTCATCGCGGGGAAGAACTTCCGCAAGCTGCAGTCGCTGATCGACCACGCCGAGCGGCCAGAGGGCAGCGCGGGCCGGCTCGACGTCGACCTCTTCACCGAGGAGCCGGGCAAGAGCGGGCTCACCCTGCTCATCCCACCGAGCGGCGGCGTCGGGGTCAAGGTCGCCCCCGGGGACACCGTCTCCCTGGAGGCTGAGGGCTCTAGCCTCCACGTGCGGACCTCGCGATCGGTCCTGATCGGCGACGTCGACCCCAAGATCGCCCGGCGCATCCTTCCCCTGCTGGCCAGCGGCAACAGGTACTCCGGGGCAGTGGCCCGGGTCAACGAGGACAAGGGGACCATCGAGGTGATGATCCGCGAGACCCACCAGGCTCCTGAGAACGCGCGCAAGTCGTCCTTCCCGATCACCCGGACCGCCAAGCGTGACGACTTCCGTCCCTACGCCAAGGAGTCGCTGCTCGTCGACCGCGGCACCGATGCCGACCAGGTCTTCGAGGATGACACGGAGCGGATTCCGTCAGGCGGTGGCGATGACGAGCTGGATGGGATGCAGACCGTCGAGGGGGAGTTCGAGGAGCCCGCCGGAGCCGCTGACGACGACGAGGACGCGGACATCGACACCCGGCCCGAGGACGAGTACTAGCCCCCAAGGCTGGAGCACGATGCGCAATTTCGATGTCGTGATCCTCGGTGGTGGCTCCGGGGCAGAGGCGGCGCTTGCGCCCCTGGTGGCGGCCGGACTCTCGGTGGCCATCGTTGAGGGCAATCGCGTGGGTGGGGAGTGCGCCTACGTCGCCTGCATGCCGAGCAAGGCGCTGCTGCGGGCTGCCGGGGTTCGCGCTGTGCTGCGCGGAGCGCGGGAGCTCGGCGCGGTGGCCAGCGCACCCCAGCTCGAGGGGAGCGCTGCCGACTACGCCGTCGCCGTCGGTCGCCGTGACCGCGTGGCCGCAGAGCGCGATGACACGGAGACCGCCGCCGGGCTCACCCGGGAGGGGGCAACGATCATCCGCGGTTGGGGGCGGGTTGTTCGCCCGGGGGTCCTGACGGTGGATGCCCGGCAGACCGTCGCCGCGGACACGGTCGGCGGGGAACCGGCCGGCGAGGAGATCGGCTACACCGACCTGGTCGTCGACACCGGGTCCGACCCGATCCGGCCCCCGATCGAAGGGCTCGACGACGTGCCCACCTGGAGCAGCGACCAGGCGCTGAGCAGCCCCGAACTGCCGCGCTCACTGATCGTGCTCGGCGGCTCGGCAGTGGGCTGCGAGCTCGCCCAAATCTACGCCGCCTTCGGTGTCCGGGTGGTCATCGTTGAGGTGGCCCCGCGTCTGATCGCCAAGGAGGAGCCCGCTGTCGCCAACCTTCTGGCCGAGGCCCTGCGTGAGGACGACGGCATCGACCTGCGAATCGGGGTCAAGGCGGTGCGTGCCGAGCCACTCGCGGCAGGCGGTGTGCGCCTCCACCTCGAGGACGGCTCGACCCTGGAGGCTGAGCGGCTCCTGATCGCGGCCGGCCGCCGCCCGACGGTTGCCAGGATCGGACTGGAGGCCCTCGGCATCAGCCCCAACGACGCGGGTGCATTGGCGGTCACCGAGCACTGCCGGGTCGTGGGCGAGGAGCACGTGTGGGCCTGCGGCGACGTCACCGGCATCGCGCCGTATACGCACACCGCGAACTACCAGGGCGCGGTGCTGGCCGACAACCTCGCCGGGCGGACTCGGGTCGCCGATTACCGGGCGATTCCCCGGGCGGTGTACACCGACCCGGCCGTCGCCAGCGTCGGCCTGAGCGGCGCAGCCGCTCGCGAGGCCGGGATCGATGTGGTGAGCGCCAGCTTTGACCTGACCGAGCTGCCTCGGGCAGCGGCGGAAGGGACCCGTCGCGGTCTGCTCGTTCTGCAGGGCGATCGCCGCGCCCGCACCCTGGTGGGGATGAGCGCGGTGGGCCCCAATGTCGACGACCTGGTCGGTGAAGCCGCCCTCGCCATCCAGGCACGGGTTCCCCTGGAGGTGTTTGCCGCAGTGATCCATCCGTTCCCGAGCTTCGGCCAGGCCTTTGAGCCGCCGCTCCGCGAACTCGTGGATCAGCTCGGTCCCGGGGGCAGTCCGGAGGGCCGATGAGCACCACCCGCACCCGCTCGGCGCGAGTGCCGCGCGAGGCGGAAGCACTGCGGCTTCACGTACACGACCACGCCATGCGCCGCACCCGCGAGCGCTGGGGGTTCGACCTCAACGCCGCTGATGCGGTCGAGCGAGCCGCAGCGCTGGCGGCCCGGTCGCCGGACGACTCTGCAGCGGCGCTGCTCCTCGCCGCCGCCCTGGCCAGCCGCGGTGAGGCGGCAGCCGCGGAGGTGGAGGCGCAACGCGCGGCGGTGCTCGACCCGGGGTCGGCCCGGGCACTGGCGAGTCTTTCCAGCCTGCTGGTCGCCCGCGGTGCCGCCGACGAGGGGCTCGCCGCAGTTCGCCGGGCGGTCGCCATCGACCCCGGTGACGTGGTCGCGCAGTACAACCGCGGCCTCGCCGAGTGGACCGCGGGCGACCGCGCGGCGGCGCGCGACGCGCTGGGCATCGCGGCCCGCCTGCTCGACCTCGAGGCGCCCCGGCATTCGCCGCTTGCGGGCGTAGCGGACGCTCCCCAGCGGACCCGGCGCGGCCTGCGCCGGTTGCTCGGCCGTGACTGAGGCGGCGGCGCGCGGCCGGTTGGCGCCGGCGCGCACTGTGCTCTCGTGACGGCGCCCATCGATGCGGTGGTGGTTGGCTCGGGGCCCAATGGCCTGGCGGCGGCGATCACCCTCGCCCGGGCGGGCCGGCAGGTGGTGGTGCTGGAGCGCGGTGAGACACCCGGCGGCGGCGCCCGCAGCGCTGCCCTCACTATCCCGGACTACATCCACGACGTCTGCTCGGCAGTTCACCCACTGGTTGCGGTGTCGCCGTTCTTCCGCTCCCTGCCCCTGGCCCGGCTGGGCTGCGAGCTGCTGCAACCGCCGGTGCCGCTGGCCCATCCGCTCGACGACGGCACCGCCGCCCTGCTCCATCGGGGCGTCGAGGAGACCGCCCGGGGCCTTGGCGCGGACGCAGCTCGATGGCGCGCGCTGATGGGACCATTGGTGCGCGGCGGGGCCGCGACCCTGGAGGCTGCCCTCAGCCTTCCCCGCGGCGTGGTCGACCACCCAGTGCTGATGGCCCGGTTCGGGGTCAGGGCGCTGCCGCCGGTGAGCGTGCTTCAGCGGCTGTTCACGACACCCGGGGCGCAGGCGTTGCTCGGCGGGATGGCCGCCCACGCGTTCCTGCCGCTCGAGGCCCCGACCACGGCGGCGGTGGCCCTGGTGCTCGGGGTCAGCGGGCAGGTCGCCGGATGGCCGGTGGTGCGCGGCGGGACGGGCAGGCTCACCGACGCCCTGGTCAGCCATCTTGAGGAGCTGGGCGGGGAGGTGCGCTGCGGGGTCGAGGTGCGCCGCTTGGGCGATCTGCCCCGTCACCGCGCCGCGCTCTTCGACACCGGCCCGAACCAGCTTGCCGAGATCGCCGGCGGCCAGCTCCCCGGCCGCTACCGCCGCGCAGTGCGCCGCTTTCGGTACGGCCCGGGCGTGTTCAAGGTCGACTATGCCCTGTCCGGGCCGGTGCCCTGGACGGCCCCCGAAGCCCGCAGGGCGGGGACCCTGCACCTGGGGGGCACCTTCGAGGAGGTGGCTCGGGCGGAGCGCTCCGTGGCTGCGGGGCGGCCGCCGGCGCGCCCCTACGTGCTCGTGGCCCAGCCGGGAGTTGTCGACTCCAGCCGGGCGCCCGCGGGGCGGCACACCCTGTGGACCTACTGTCACGTCCCCGCCGGGGACACGACGGACATGACCGCCGCGATCGAGGCTCAGCTGGAGCGCTTTGCCCCCGGATTTGGTGACCTGGTGCTCGCCAGGCAGGCGATGGCGCCGGCCGACTACGAGCGCTACAACCCCAACAACGTGGGCGGCGACATCGGCGGTGGGGCAGCCGACTGGCGGCAGCTCTTCACCCGACCGGTGGTCCGGTTCGGCTCCCCCTATGCCACGCCCAATCCCCGCCTGTTTCTCTGCTCCGCATCGACCCCCCCGGGCGGAGGCGTGCACGGTCTGTGCGGGCGCAACGGGGCCCGCGCAGCGTTGCGTGGGGTGCTCCGCTAGCCGGTCGTCGCCGGTGGGGGAGGCCCGGCACCACGCCGTCGCGGCGGGGTCTGGTAGAAGTTCCCGATGACAGAAAAGGTTTTGCGCGCGGCGGTTGCCGGTGCCACCGGATACATCGGCATGCAGTGCGTGGAGCTGCTGCGGATGCATCCCCAGGTCGACCTCGTCCGGGTGATGGCCCGCAGCGGTGCGGGCCGGCGGTTTTCCGAGCTGGTCCCCGGCAGCCGCCTGGAGCTGGAGCTGCACTCCGGGATCGACCCGGGCGATGTCGACGTCCTCTTTGCCTGCCTGCCGCATGGCGCGGCTGCCGAACATGCCCAGGGCTGGCTGGACAGCGGTGCCGTACTGCTTGACCTGAGCGCGGACTTCAGGATGCGCGACGCGGCGGACCACCAGCGGTGGTACGGCGGGGACCATCCCGCGCCAGAGCTCTGCGCGGAGGCGGTGTACGCACTCCCCGAACTGCTGAGCCCACCACCTGTCAACGCGGCGACCGACCCAGAGCGGGGCGCCTCGCTGCGCGCTGCCGGCCTGATCGCGACGCCGGGGTGCTACCCCACCGCCGCGCTGCTCGCCATTGTCCCCGGCCTGCGTGCCGGTCTGGTCGAGCCCGACCTCATCGTCGACGCCAAGAGCGGGGTCAGCGGCGCCGGACGCTCACCGGGCCTGGGCAACCACTACGCCGAGGTGAACGAGTCGGTGACCGCCTACGGGGTGAGCGGCCATCGCCACCGCGCCGAGCTGGACCAGGAGCTCCGATTGGTCGCGGGTGGCGAGGTGCGCCTCACCTTCGTGCCTCATCTGGTGCCGATGACACGGGGAATTTTGGTGACCGCCTACCTTCGGCTGCGTCCTCCAGCCACGGTGGCGGCGCTCACCGACGTGTACCGCGAGCTGTGCGCAGCGCACCCCTTCCTGCACTACAGCGAGACTCCGCCGGCCACCAAGACGGTCATCCACAGCAACACCGCGGCGCTCCATGTGGCCGGACAGGGTGATAGCGCGGTGGTGCTCTGCGCGATCGACAACCTGCTCAAGGGCGGCGCCGGTCAGGCGGTGCAGGCGATGAACCTGCGCTTCAGCCTCCCCGAGACCGCAGGGCTACCGATGGGGGCTCCGTGGCCGTGAGCGCCGAGCAGCGGCGTGGAGTTTGCGCGCCGCGAGGTTTTCGCGCCGGCGCCGCGGCCGCCGGGGTGCGCGATGACGGTGACCTCACGCGACTGGACGTTGCCGTCGTGGCCAGCGACCTTCCCTGCCGGAGCACGGCGGTGTTCACCCGCAACCTGGTGAGCGCCGCTCCCGTGGATGTGTCGCGCATGGCGATGCGCAGCGGTGCGGTGCGCGCGGCGGTGCTCAACAGCGGCAATGCCAACGCCGCAACCGGGGCGCAGGGGCGGCGCGACGCAATGGCCATGCAGAGACGCTGCGCGGAGGCGCTTGGCCTGGCCCCGGAGGAGGTCCTGGTTGCCTCCACCGGCGTGATCGGCCGGCCGCTGCCGGTGGCACGGGTCGAGGCGGGCATCGCGGCCGCGGTGGGGGAGATGGGGGTCCTGGGCGGCGACCGTGCCGCCGCCGCCATCCTCACCACCGACACGCTGATCAAGACCGCGGCGCGCAGGACCGAGCTGGGCGCGGGGCGGCAGGTCTGCGTCGGTGGTATGGCCAAGGGCGCGGGCATGATCCACCCGAATATGGCGACCCTGCTGGCGGTGCTCACCACCGATGCGCCGGTGGACGATGGGGTTCTCGCCGCGCTCTTCAGTCGATGCGCCGATGCCACCTTCAACTGCATCACGGTCGACGGCGACACCTCAACCAACGACACCGCCGTGCTGTTCGCCAATGGCGCCGCCGGTGGCGAGCGGGTGCGCGCCGGCAGCCCCGAGGCGAGCGTCCTCGAGTCGCTGGTCGAGGCGGTCTGTCAGGACCTGGCCGAGCAGCTGGTGGCCGACGCGGAGGGGGCCACGCGGCACTTCAGGGTGCGCGTACTCGGGGCGGGATCGGTCGCCGATGCGCGGATCGTGGCGCGCACCGTTGCCGCCAGTCCCCTGGTCAAGACGGCCATCCATGGGGGCGACCCCAACTGGGGACGCATCCTCGCCGCCGCGGGCCGCAGCGGCGTGGCTTTCGAGCCGCTGCGCTGCCGGGTGGCGGTTGGTGGCCTGCCGGTCTTCGACGAGGGATCGCCGCGCGCCGTGCCCGCGGCGGCGGTGCGGGCCGCCTTCTCACAGCGGTGCATCGAGATCGAGGTCGACCTCGGTGGGGGAGGCGCCGAGGGCTGCGCCTGGGGCTGTGACCTGAGCGCCGAGTACGTGCGGATCAACGCCGACTACACGACGTGAGCGCCGACGAGCGGATCGAGCGGGCGCGCACCCTCTCCCAGGCGCTGCCCTACCTGCAGCGGCTTGCCGGCGCGACCATCGTGGTCAAGCTGGGTGGCTCGGCGATCGACGTCGCCGGCTCCGAGTCGGTGCTCCGCGACATGGTCCTGCTCCGCACCGCGGGGGTGCGCCCGGTGCTGGTGCACGGTGGTGGTCCGGCGGTCACCGCCTGGCAGGGCCGGCTTGGGCTTTCCAGTCGCTTCATCGATGGGCTGCGGGTCAGCGATGCCGAGACCGTGGAGCTCGCCCGGATGGTGCTCACCGGCAAGGTGGGCCCGGAGCTGGTGAGCGCCATCCACCGGCTCGGCGGCAGTGCGGTGGGCATCAGTGGTGAGGATGGTCCGACCCTCCTGGTGCGACCCCATCCTCGCGACTCCGAGCTGGGATTCGTCGGGGAGGTCGACCGGGTGGTGCCCGACACCCTGCTCGGCCTGCTCGACGACGGCCACATCCCGGTGGTGGCATCAATCGGCCTTGGCCCCAAGGGGCAGGCCTACAACATCAACGCGGACACGGTGGCCGCCGAGCTCGCCGTCGCCCTGCCGGCGAGCCGCCTGGTGCTGCTGACCGATGTGGAGGGGCTGCTCGGCCCTTCCGGCGAGCTGGTCAGCCAGGTCGGCGCGCGTCGCGCGGCAGCGATGATCCGCGACGGTACGGTCAGCGGTGGGATGATCCCCAAGATCGTCGCCGCCCTGCGCGCACTGGACGGCGGCGCCACGGTGCACATCATCGACGGCCGCGTCGAACACGCGCTGCTGCTCGAACTGCTCACCGACACCGGGGTGGGGACGATGCTGCGTGCCGATCTCGAGGTTTCCGAGGAGGAGTTGTGAGCGAGACCACAGTCGGCGGGACCGCCGGGCTCAGCGCCGTCCAGGAGCGGGAGGCGACGGTGCTGATGAGTACCTACGCGCGTCAGCCGGTTGTGCTGGTGCGCGGCGTGGGCTGCGAGGTGGTCGACGATGAGGGCGGACGGTACCTCGACCTGGTCGCGGGCATCGCCGTGAATGTCCTCGGTCACCGCCACCCCGCCCTGCTGGCAGCGATCCGCGACCAGTCGGAGCAGCTGGTCCACGTCAGCAACCTGTACTACACCGAGCCGCAGTTGGAAGTGGCCGAGCGCATCGTCGCGTCGGCCTTCCCTGGCCGCGTTTTTCTGTGCAACAGCGGAGCGGAGGCCAACGAGGCGGCGATCAAGCTGGCGCGCAAGTGGGGGCGCCGCCATCGCGGTGGCGCGACCACCATCATCTGCGCCCAGGGGGCCTTTCACGGGCGCACCATGGGAGCGCTGGCGGCCACCGCCACCCGGCGCTATCAGGAGGACTTCGAACCGCTGCCCGGTGGCTTCGTCCACGTCGCCTTCGACGACCCCGAAGCCATCAGCGCCGCCATCGATGCGTCGGTGTGCGCCGTCCTCCTCGAACCGGTTCAGGGTGAGAGCGGTGTCCTCCCGATGAGCGACGCCGGCATGCGTGCGGTCCGCCGCAGCTGCGACGAGGCCGGCATCCTGCTGATCCTCGACGAGGTGCAGTCGGGAATGGGCAGGACGGGGCGGATGTGGGCGCACCAGCACGCCGGCATCACCCCGGATGTGATGACCATGGCCAAGGGCCTTGGGGGCGGCCTGCCCATCGGCGCGGTGCTCGCCCGGCCCGGAGCCGACGGGTTCGAGCCGGGTGACCACGGTTGCACCTTCGGAGGCAACCCGCTGGCTAGCGCGGCAGCGTGCGCGGTGCTGCGCACCATCGAGACCGAGGGCCTGGTGGCCCGGGCTGCCGCCGCCGGCGAGCGTCTGGCCGCGGCTCTGTACCGGCTGCGCGACGCCGGAGCGCCGATCGCCTCGGTGCGGGGACGGGGGCTGATGCTCGCCGTTGTGCTCGGCGAGGACATCGCCGCCCGGGTGGCCCGCGCCGGGCTGGAAACCGGCGTGCTGGTCAACGCCATCGGCAGCCGGGTGCTGCGCCTGGTCCCACCCCTGACCATCACCGATGCTGAGGTGGACGAGGCGGTTCACCGGCTGGGACTCGCGCTCCAGCTCGCCCGGACCGAGGGGGGCGCGTGAGCGAGCGTGGACGGTGCGTGCTCGCCTACAGCGGCGGCCTGGACACCTCGGTCGCGATCCGCTGGCTCACCGAGCAGGGCTACGACGTGGTCGCACTGACGGTTGACCTCGGTGGGTCTCGGGTGGACGGGCACCGGGTGCAGGAGAAAGCCCTGCGGACCGGCGCGACCGTCGCCTACAGCGTCGACGTGCGCCAGCTCTTCAGTGACAACTTCGCCGTGCCCAGCCTGATGGCGGGCTCGCTGTACGAGGGGGTGTACCCACTGGCCACTGCGCTCGGGCGCCCACTGATCGCCAAGCTGCTGGTCGAACTGGCCCGCGAGGAGGGAGCAGCCGCCGTTGCCCACGGTTGCACCGGGAAGGGCAACGACCAGGTGCGCTTCGACGTTGCGGTGGCCGCACTGGCGCCTGACCTCAGCGTGGTGGCTCCGGTGCGCGACTGGTCGATGGGACGCAGTGAGGAGATCGCCTACGCCCAGCAGCACGGCATCGAGGTGCCCGCGAGCGTTGCCTCGCCGTACAGCGTGGACGCCAACCTCTGGGGTCGCTCCATCGAGTGTGGCGTCCTTGAGGACCCATGGCAGGAGCCGCCCGCAGAGGTGTTTGCCTGGACCCGCGACCCCGGCGACTGTCCCGAGGCAGGCGTGGTCGTCGAGGCCGGCTTCGAAGAGGGTGTGCCGGTGTCGCTCGACGGCGAGCGCCTGCCCTCCCACCAGCTGATTGAGCGGCTCAACGACATCGCCGGGTGCCACGGCGTGGGCCGGATCGACCATGTCGAAAACCGGCTGGTGGGGATCAAGTCGCGGGAGATCTATGAGGCTCCCGCGGCCACCGTGTTTCACGCTGCGCACGCCGCCCTCGAGGCGGTAACCCTGTCGCGGGAGGTGGCGCGCTTCTCGCGGATCGTTGCCGACGAGTGGGCGCGGCTGGTCTACGACGGGCTCTGGTTCAGCGCCCTGCGTGAGAACCTCTGGGCCTACGTGCGCGCTGGACAGCGCCAGGTCACCGGTGAGGTGCGGGTGCGGCTGCGCCAGGGGGGGCTGCGGGTCATCGGCAGAAAGGCGCCGGCCTCGCTCTACCAGCACGGGTTGGCCACCTACGAGCGCGCCCAGGACACCTTCAGCCACGACGCCGCGCGCGGCTTCATCGAGCTCTTCGGCCTGCCGCTGCGCACTCAGACCGAGGTGCAGGGGGCCCTCGGGGATGCCTCGCGACGGCTTCTCCCGGAGCGGCCCGACCGGCTGGAGGCGCCCCGTGGCTAGAGGCATTCGTGTGGTCGGCGTCGGGGTCGACCCCCAGGATGCGGAGACGGCTCTCCCGCAGCCCGCCGCGCGGCCGTCCGCGCGGACCGCACGGCTCGCGGCTCGCGGCCCGGCCAAGGAACAGCCAAAGGTCGCCAAGCTCTGGTCGGGCCGCCTGGGCGGCCGCACGGCGCCCAAGGTCGAGAAGTACACGGCCAGCCTCCCGGTCGATTGCCGGCTGTTCGCGGACGACATCCAGGGGTCGCGCGCCCACGCCCGCATGCTGCGCGAGGTGGGCCTGCTCGCGGCCGGGGAGTGGCGGCAGCTGGATGGCGGCCTGCGCGAGATCGGTCGCGACATTGAGAACGACAGCTTCATCTTTCTTGAATCCGATGAGGACATCCACTCGGCCGTGGAACGGGGGCTGACCGAGCGCATCGGCGAAGCCGCCGGCAAACTGCATGCCGGACGCAGTCGCAACGACCAGGTGGCGACCGACCTGCGGCTCTACTGCAAGCGGAGCTGCCGTGAGCACATGGGCGCCATCGCCGACCTGCAGGAGGTGCTGCTCCGCCGTGCGCAGCAGCACCGCACCGCGCCGCTGCCCGGATATACCCACCTGCAACGAGCTCAGGTGATCTCCCTAGCCCACCATCTGCTCGCGTTCGTGGAGATGCTCCAGCGTGACGTGGAGCGCTTCGAGGAAACTCACGAGCGCTGCGACGTCCTCCCCCTGGGCAGCGGGGCGCTGGCCGGCACCACCCTGCCCATCGATCGCAGATTCACCGCCGCGGCGCTGGGGTTCACGAGGATCAGCGCCAACAGCCTCGACGCGGTGAGCGACCGCGACTTCTGCGTCGACCTTGTGGCCGCGTGCGCACAGCTGATGGTGCACCTCTCGCGACTCTGCGAGGAGCTGGTGCTGTGGAGCTCCAGCGAGTACGGCTTCTGCGAGCTCCCCGACGCTTACGCCACCGGCTCATCGCTGATGCCGCAGAAGAAGAACCCCGACGTATTCGAGCTCGCCCGGGGGCGGACATCCCGCGTGTTTGGCTCGCTGACCGCCCTGCTGAGCCTCTCCAAGGGGCTGCCGATGGCCTACAACCGTGACCTCCAGGAGGACAAGGTGGCCCTCTTCGCGGCGGTCGACGTCACCCTGCCTACCCTGAGCGTGCTCAGCGAGACGATCGCCCAGCTCCGCTTCGACGTGGACCGGATGCGTACCGCGGCCGGCGACCCGGCACTCGCCGCGACCGACATCGCCGAGCACCTGGTCGGTCGGGGAGTGCCGTTTCGAGAGGCTCATGGTGTGGTCGGTCGGGCGGTTCGTCTGGCGGTGCAGCGTCGCTGCACGCTGGCCGAGCTCAGCCTCGAGGAATGGCAGGGTCTCGATGCGCGCGTGGATGAGGGCGTCCTCGGCCTCTTTGACCTTGACGCGATGCTGCGCCGGCGCGAGCTTCCGGGCGGCCCCGGCCCCCGGGCGGTGGCCCGCCAGCTGGTGCGAGCCGCAACCATGGTGGCCAAGACCCGCCGCCTGGTGACGGTGCTCGCCAAGCAGGGCCTCGCCGGCAAGGAGGTGGGCAGCGGCGCCCGCCGACCCGCAGAGTAGGCGGCCTCCGCCGCGCTCGCGGTCGTAGGCTGAGCTGATGAGCAGCCGCCCGCCCGTCCTGGTCGTCGGCGACGTCCAGGGAGACGTCGAGCGGCTGCGCGAGGCGCTGGCACCCTTCCCCGAGGACGAGGTGCTGACCGTCTTTCTGGGGGACTTCGTGCAGGGTGGCGAGCCAGGCGCCGCCGGCGGGGTCGCCGCCGCCCGGCTCGCCCGAGCCCGGCGCAACAGCGCCAGCGTGCTCGGCAACCACGACGTCCTGCTGCTCTGTGTCCTCGAGGAGCAGCGCACCGGGACACCCGACTTCTATCGGCACCGCCACGGTGAGACCGCGCGGGTCGCCGACATCTGGCGCCACCGCCGCGGTGACTGGGCGGACCTCCGCGAGCTCCGCGACGACCCAGGTCTCGAGGCCTGGCTCCGCTCGCTCCCCCTGCTCCACAAGCTCGACGACGGAACCCTCGCCCAGCACTGTGATGACGACCGCTACGCGGAGCTGGGGGGGAGCGTGGACGAGGTCAACCGCGCTGCGGGCGCCCTGCTCGGCCGGCCGGGCGGCGTCTGGGACGTCTTCCCCTACACGGTGGGGCGGCATGCGTTCGCCAGCGCGGAGCGGCTGGACCGCCATCTCCGCCACTTCGGGGCCACCCGGGTCATTCATGGCCACACTCCCCACCGGGCCGAGCGTCCCCAGGCCAGTCATCAGGGGCGGGTCTGGTCGTTCGACGGGCGCTTCTCGCGGTATTGGGCTCCCGACGAGCCGTGGGACACCGGTCCAATCGAGGCCACGGTGGCGCTTCTGCCCGAGCTGCACGCCGCCTGACCCGGTGGCGGACCCTGCCCCGTGACCTCCTCATCCTGTCGGTGTGGACAGCGGGGCGACGGAAATCCCTTGTCGGACTATCCTCCTTGGATACAACGTGGCTATCACGTTATGGTCTTTGGGAAGGGAGCCGCCATGCCGCGTCGCTACAAGCCGATCACGCTTCCCCTGCGGCCCACCCCGGAGGTGCTCGTCGAGCAGACGGCGCGGTGCCCCAACTGTGAGGACCACGGCGCGGTCTCGATCGGGCGGCTCGGTCTCCGGCTGGTCTTTCAGTGCCCAAGTTGCCGGGTGCGGTTCTACCGCGTGGCCTCGACCGGTAGCAATCGGGTCGCCTGAGCCCGCCTGACTCAGCGGTCCGGGGGCGCAGTGTCCTCGGACGCCGGCTGGATGGGATAGCGGCTCTGGTCCACCACCAGACCGAGGTCGGCCGGGCGCAGCGGAGAACTCAGGCCTGAGTAGAGGACAAGGCCGCCGATGGTCGTCCGGTCGTACCTCACGCCGCGGTCCGCGCAGGCCGTCTCGAACCTTGGGATGACGGGGTCGTGGGCGACGAACAGCCAGCTCGGTCGCGGGTCGCGGTTGGCTGCCGCCTGGATGCCGGGGAACCCCACGAAGCCGTTGTACTCGCCCATCAGCAGGCGCTCGCCACTGGCATACAGCAGGGGTCGCTCCAGCCAGTAGTCGGCGTAGATGGCGCCCAGGTGGCGGCCCTCGAGGACGGGGCTGAGGCGCCCCACGTCGACCGGAACCGGGGCTCCCGTCGATGTGCCCGCGCCCACCTGGGGGGTACGCGCCACGGTGACCGCCTCGACCACCAACCAGGCGGCGAGCAGGGCCGTACCCGGCACCCGCCAGCGGCCGAGGACGGCGGCGGTGGCGACCACCAACGGGAGGGCGAGGGGAAGAAGGTACCGCGGCTCGCAGGAAACCCCGTTGAACCCGCTGAGGGTCACCGATGCCAGGGACAGCGGCGCGATGAGGAGTACGAGGTCCAGCGGCTCGACGGCCGACGCCTGGCCGCGCACGAGACGCCGCAGCCCCCGCCGGCGGGTGGCGGCTGTGCCGAGCAGCACCGCCGCGACCAACGCCACCGCCACCCCGCTGGGCACCGTCCGAGGGGCTCCGCAGGTACGCACCGCGCCGGTGAAGATCGGAACCGCGGCATTCAGCACCTGCCGGGCGGCGGTCAGCCGGCCGACCCGGTCGCCGGCCAGGCCGTGCAGGCTGGCGCCGTGGTGGGCCAGGTTGTACGCGACCCACGGGGCGTAGCCTGCCAGTCCGCCGGCGGCGGCCATAGCGCTGCCCCTGCCCACCCGCCGCCAGCCCAGCGCACCGACACGGAGCAGCAGCGCCAGCAGGCACGGCGCCAGGACAAGGACGAGGAGCGGTGTCGTCCAGAGCCCCACCCCACCGACCAGTCCCAGCGCCAGCCAGTAGCGCGGCGTTCCTCCCCGCCAGCCAATCCGCACCGTGAGCAGGAGCAGCAGCGCCTCGAGGGGCAGGATTTCACCGTACGCCCACAGGGCTCGCACCGGGAACAGGACCGCGAACAGGGGGAACACCGCGGCCACCGCCGCGGTGCGCAGGCCGCCGCGGTGATCCTCGAAGATGGCCCGGCCCAGGACGTAACAGATGGCAACGTAGGCAGCGCCCATCATGCTCATCGGCAAGCGCAGCGCCAGGGTGCCCGCACCGAGCACGCGGACCCACGGGGCCGCCACGTAGGCGCCGATCGCACCGAGGTAGTGCGCGTTCGACTCCATGAGGATCAGGTGGCCATGACTGATGCGCAACGCCGCCACGCCGAGCGTCGCCTCATCGGCCTCGGGTGGTTGGAGAAGGCCGAGGCCGAGGCGCAGGCCGAACCCGGTTACGACCACGACAAGGAGTTGCAGCCGCTGCGCCGTGCTGATGCGCGCACGGCTCGCCGGGGACTGATGCGGCGCTGACTGCACCGGGACGTAACCAGCCTCGTCGCGAGGATCGACCGGCTCGCTGCGGGTGGAATCACCCGCTGGTGCGCGAGAACCTGACTTCCGGATCATTGTCCCCGACGTTCGAATTGACGGTGCAGGTGCCCCACCGTGGACTCGGGCAGCCTCGGCTGGGGTCCCCACTCCGTACACTCGTGGCTGGGGCGGAGAGCACAGTACACGCGGGACCGCGCCCCCAGAGGAGAACACGCAGACGATGTCCCAGGACCTGGCAGCGCCCAGTGGCGCGACCGCCGACCGTGCGACCTCGCCTGCGGTGGTGGTGATCGGCGCCGGTCCTGCCGGGCTCACCGCGGCCTACCAACTGGTCAAGCGGGATGTCGCGGTGACGGTTCTCGAGGGCGACGCCATGGTCGGTGGCATCAGCCGGACCGCCGAGCGTGAGGGATGGCGCTTCGATATCGGCGGCCACCGTTTCTTCACCAAGGTTCCCGAGGTGGAGGCGCTCTGGCACGAGATCCTCCCCGACGCGGACTTCATGCTCCGCCCGCGAATGAGCCGCATCTACTATCGGGGCAAGCTCTTCGACTATCCGCTCAAGGCATCGAACGCGCTGAAAAACCTGGGGGTCGTCGAGGCCGCGCGCTGTGTGCTCTCCTACGCCTGGGCGCGAATCCACCCGCCGAAGAACCAGGCCAACTTCGAGGGTTGGGTCGCGGCCCGGTTTGGCTGGCGCCTCTACAGCATCTTTTTCAAGACCTACACCGAGAAGCTCTGGGGAGTTCCGGCCAACACACTCCAGTCAGATTGGGCGGCGCAGCGGATCAAGAACCTCTCGCTGCTGTCAGCGATCATCAACGCGCTCCGGCCACAGCAGAACCAGCGTGAGATCACCTCGCTCATCGACCGGTTCCAGTACCCCAAGCTTGGCCCCGGGATGATGTGGGAAACGGCGGCGCGCAAGATTCGCGACGGCGGCGGCCGGATCATCCTCGAGGAGAAGGTCACGGCGGTCCACCACGCGGGCGGCCGGGCCACCGGGGTGACCACGGTGGTGACCGGTGGCTACGGTGCCGGTGCGGGTGCTCCCGCCTCCAGCCGGACCGACATCGGCAGCAACCATCAGTACGACGCCGCAGAGATCGTCAGCTCGATGGCCCTGTCCTCCCTGGTGCGGGTGATGCAACCGCCTGCGCCACCGGACGTGCTGCGCGCCGCCAACGCCCTGCGTTACCGCGACTACCTGACCGTGGCGCTGGTCGTTCCCGAGTCAGCCGGCTTCCCCGACAACTGGATCTACGTCCACTCCCCGGACGTCAAGCTGGGCCGGATCCAGAACTACGGGTCGTGGTCTCCACACCTGGTCAAGGAGGGGCGCACCTGTCTCGGGCTGGAATACTTCGTTTTCGAGGGCGACGAGCACTGGCGGATGGCCGATGCCGACCTGATCGCCCTCGGTGAGCGTGAGCTGGCGGCACTCGGCCTGGTCAAGGCCGGGCAGGTGGAGCGTGGCTTCGTCGTACGCATGCCCAAGGCCTACCCGTTCTACGACGCGGACTACAAGGACAACGTGGAGATCATCCGCGCCTGGCTGAGGGCGAACGCGCCCAACGTGCATCCGGTGGGCCGCAACGGTATGCACCGCTACAACAACCAGGACCACTCCATGCTCACCGCGATGCTGACCGTCGAGAACATCCTCGGATCCGATCACGACGTCTGGACCGTCAACGTCGAGGAGGACTATCACGAGGAGGCCGCCCCGCCGGTCACGTCGTCGCAACCCGCGCAGCGGGTGGGCTGAGGCTCGGCCATCTCCGCGCACGGCCTGCGGGCGTTGCCCCTGCTCAGCTCTCTTCTGGTCCGTGAGGAGGCTGACGTGGCGGTACCCTCCGCTCCGCGGACAGGTACACGGCCGCGGGTTCAGGCACCGGGCTCAACACCCGCGTGGCGTGCTCTCTGGCTCCGCGGCTGGGAATGGGCGGTCATCGTCGCCTACGCAGCGGGTCTGGCCGCGGTCGTCCCCCGGCACGAGCCGTGGTTCGATGAGGCCCAGGCGTGGCTCATCGCCAGGGACTCGACGCTGGGGGAACTGCTCACCACGCGCATGCGCTACGAGGGCACACCTCCGCTCTGGCACCTGATCCTGCTGCCGGCGGTGCGACTGCATCTGCCCTACGCCACGCTCAATGTCATCGCCGCGGTGATCTCGCTGGTGGGAGTGTGGCTGGTGGTTCGCCGATCGCCCTTTCCACCGGTGGTGCGCGCTCTGCTGCCCTTCTCTTTCTTCATCTTCTACCAGTACGCGGTGGTGGCACGGAGCTACTGCCTGCTTGCACCGCTGCTGTTCGCACTCGCCACGGTGTACCCGCGCAGGCTCGAGCAACCCTGGCGGTGGTTGGTGCTGCTGGCGCTGCTGGCCAACGTCAGCGTGCACGGCTTTCTCATCGCCGGGAGCCTCCAGGTGCTCCACCTCATCGAGGTGCGCCGGGCGTGGCCCAGCCTCGGTCGAATTGCGCGGCGGACGCAGGTCACCACGTCGGCGGCACTGGCCGTGGTCACCGCGGTCGTTCTGTTTGAGATTCGACCCCCCGCCGACCTCACCGCGGGCTCCACGACCAATCTCAGCCCGCTGCAGTTTGTCCGTACCGCGCCGGCGAACCTGGTCCACGCACTGGGAATAAGCGTTATCTCAGTGGTGGTGCTCCTGGTGACCCTCTGGTGGCTGCGGCGCACCCGAAGCCTGCTCCTCTTCGTGGTCCCGGCCACCGCGGTGCTGCTGCTCTTCTCGGCCAAGTACTTCAACGTATGGCACGAGGGAGCCCTCTTCCTTCTCTGGGTTTTCGCCCTCTGGGTGAGTTTCGAGCGCAGCCCGGTGCGGCTGGGAAGTCGGAGGCCGCGTCAAGCGATCACCGCGGCGCTGCTGCTCAGCCTGCTCGTCCAGGTCAGCTGGACGCTCAACAGCGT
>JBHEMT010000118.1:0-3989 GCA_046262435.1 Candidatus Dormibacteria bacterium
TACCACTGTCCGACCCCCTCGCTCCGCACCGGCAGCGGCTGCGGTAGCGACCGGCAGTCGCTGGGCGCGCAGTACGACGTGCGCACCGCCTGCGAGCTGGCCGTCGCCCGCTCCCTCGGCAGGGCGAGCACTCTCCGGCCCGACCGCATCGAGTGCACCGCCCTGTCCGACACTCAGGTGCAGGCGCACGTCGAACGCGTGGTGCGCATGCCGCTCGGCCTGTTCAGCCCGTCGTTCACCGTGTCGGCGGACTTCCGCGCCGCCGTGGTGGTGCGGTAGACCGGTCAGGCGGAGGTGGCGCGCGCCGCCTCGATGGCTGCAATTGCCGATTGGTTCTCAAGCGCCGACAGGTCCCCGGGATCGTTACCGAGGTACACGGAGCGGACGACCCGACGGAGGACCTTGGCGTTGCGCGTCTTGGGCAGCTCGCGCACCACCTCGACCGCCTTGGGGCGCAGCGCCTTGCCCAACTCCTCGCCGATGCGCGCGGCAAGCGCGGCACGGAGGTCGCGGGTGTCGTCGACTCCGGGGCGGAGGACGACAAAGGCCACCAGCGCCTCGCCCTTGAGCGGGTCAGGGACGCCGACCGCGGCCGCCTCCGCGACCGCGGGGTGACCCACGAGCGCCGACTCGACCTCGGCCGGGCCGAGGCGCTTGCCGGCCACCTTGATGGTGTCGTCGCTGCGGCCACGGACGTACCAGAGACCGTCGCCGGCGATCTCGGCCCAGTCCCCGTGCACCCAGGTGTCGGGCCAGCGCGACCAGTAGGTGTCGAGGTAGCGCTGCGGGTCGTGCCAGAAGCCGTTGGTCATGCCCGGCCAGGGGCTGCGCATCACCAACTCCCCGACCCTGCCGCGCACCGGTAGGCCCTGCTCGTCGTACACCTCGGCGTCCATCCCCGGGCAGGGGCCGCTGAAGGAGCACGGGTTGGCGGGGGTGAGCATGTTGCCGGCGAGGATGCCGCCACTCACCTCGGTGCCGCCGGAGTAGTTGATGATCGGGCAGCGGTCGCCGCCCACCTTGGTGAGGAACCAGCGCCACGGGTCCGGATTCCACGGCTCGCCGCTGGAGCCGAGCACCCGCAGCCGTGACAGGTCATGCGCGGCCACCGGCTCGTCGCCGTGGCGCATCAGCGCCCGCACCACGGTCGGGGCCACGCCGAGCACGCTCACCTGATGATCGGCACACACCTGCCACAGCCGGTCCGGGCCAGGGCTGTCTGGTACTCCCTCGAAGAGCACCAGGGTGGCGCCGATTGTCAGGGCGCCGCAGATCGCCCACGGACCCATCATCCAACCGATGTCGGTGAACCAGAGCAGCCGATCGTCAGGGCCGACGTCAAAGCAGTGGGCCATGTCCTGGGTGGCCTTGATGGGAAAGCCACCGTGGTTGTGCACCGTGCCCTTCGGCCGGCCGGTGGTGCCGCTGGTGTAGATCAGCATGAAGGGGTCGTCGGCCGCGGTATCGGCGGTCGCCGAGTCAGCGGAAGCCCCCGCGGCAACCTCGTCGTACCAATGGTCGCGGCCTGCCCGCATCGGCGTCTCGACGCGGTCACCAAGGCGGCGGACCACAAGCAGGTGCTGCAGTTCCGGAAGCATTGCCGCGGCCTCGTCGGCAGTCCCCTTGGTGTCCACCACCTGTCCGCGACGGAGGAACCCGTCGGCGACACAGAGCACCCTGGCTTCACAGTCCTGCAACCGCGCGGCGATGGCGGCGGCGCCGTAGCCGCTGAAGAGCGGGCAGACGATGGCGCCGAGCTTGGCGCAGGCCAGGAACAGGGCGACGGTCTCGGGCAGCATGGGCAGGCAAAGCCCGACCGCATCACCCCGGCCCACGCCCAACGACTGGAGCGACGCGGCCGCCCGCGAGGTCTCCACGCCGAGCTCGGCATAGGTGAGCGTGCGACGGTCACCGTCGTCGCCCTCCCACGACACGGCGGGCCGGCCCGGACGCGCGTGCGCGTGCCGTTCCACAGCGTTGGTCGCCAGGTTGAGCCGTCCTCCCACCCACCAGCGCGCCCAGGGAAGGCCAGCTGAGGTGTCGACGATGCGTGACGGGCGCGTGTGCCAGCCGATCCCGATATCGTCGACCGCGGCCGACCAGAACCACTCGGGATCGGCGCGAGCGCGACGCTGCAGCTCGTCGAGGCCGGCCACGCCGAGCCGGGTGAGAAAGCCGCGCAGCCGGCTGCGCTCGATCTGCTCGGGAGAGGGCGTCCAGGCGAACCCGCCGGGCTCAGTCATGCGTGACCATAGCGCCTGCAGCGGGGCGTTCCGATCGCCGTTCAGTCACGCCGGTCGCAGACGACCACGCCGTCCCTGAGCACCAGCCGCACGTTGGCAACCGTGTTGAAGAGGGCGATGTCGCTGACCGGGTCGCCACGCACCGCGATGAGGTCGGCGGCGAGACCCGCCTGCAGCGTCCCCCGGTCGCCGTCGATGCCCAGCAGCCGTGCGGGGTTGCGGGTGGCGGCGACGATGGCGTCGAGCGGGCTCATCCCGGCGGCCACCATGTGCGGCAGCTCGCGGGCGTTCCCTCCGTGCTCGCCAACCCCGCTGTCGGTGCCCATGGCGATGTTCACGCCGCGCTCAAGCGCCAGTCGCAGGGCTCCGGCCTGCGCCTCGCGCATGCGCACCGCCTTGGCGAGCATTGCCTCGGGCAGGTTGTACTCGTCGGCATGAGCAATGACGTCAACCACGGCGACGATGGTCGGCACCAGCCATGCGCCGCGTTCGACCATCAGCGCAGCGCCCTCCTCGTCGAGCAGGTGGCCGTGCTCGATGGTCGCGACGCCGGCGCTCACCGCGTTGCGAATCCCCTGCGGGGACATCGCATGGGCCATGCATCGCCGTCCTGCCGCTGCGGCCTCCTCGACCGCTACGGTGATCTCCTCCAGGGTGAGCTGGGCGGCCTCGGGCTGATCGCCAGGGGAGAGAACGCCGCCGCTGGTGCAGAGCTTGATCCAGTCGGCCCCGGCGCGCAGCACCTCGCGCACCTTGCGGCGCATCTCATCCGGCCCGTCGGCAACCCCGTGGGGGATGTCTGGCGATCCGGCAGCCCCGAGCGGGAGCTCGCTGCCGCACGGACACCAGGGGTCGGCATGGCCTCCCGTCTGTCCGAGGATGGTCACCGCCACCTCGGTACGCGGGCCGGCGAACAGTCCCTGCTCGATCGCCATCCGAACGCCGGCCGGTGTCCCCCCGGCGTCTCGCACCGTGGTGACCCCGGCGTCAAGGGTTGCCCGCGCGTTGGGCACCGACCAGAGCAGAGACAGGCTCTGGGGGGTCATCAGCACGCGGCCCAGATCCATCCCCGCCTGCATTCCCAGGTGGACGTGCATATCCATCAGCCCCGGGAGGACCGTGAGGTCGGCCTCCTCGAGCACCTGCGCGTCGCGGGGGATGCGCAGCGAGGCTCGGGAGCCGCAGGCGGTGATCCTGCCCCGCTCGCAGACCACTGCGGCGGCCTCCACGGGGTCCGCTCCGGTTCCGTCGATCAACCGGTCGGCGACGATCACCACGGTTCCCGGCTCAGGGGTCACCTCACCCTCCATGGTCAGCGGCTCGCCTGCTGGGACACTCCGGCGAGCCGCCGACTATGGTGACCCCCAGGGGCAACCGCGCGAGTGGGGCGGTCGCCGGCCTGGGTGGACCGGCGGGGGCATCGCCGGCGACGCCGCGCCAGGTCAGGCGCCGGCGACGACCCCGCCGGTGGTGCGGCTGCCCCGCCGTGGGTGGGGGAAGCGTGGCAGCCGACGGCCGCGCAGGATCAGCCCGCCTGCGGACGCGGCGGACACCGTGACCACGCCGGCCACGATGAAGGCGAGCTCAGTCCCGCCGCGGTCGGCGAGCCATCCGGCGAGCAGGCCACCAAGAGGCGCGGTGCCGAAGAAGACGTAGGCGTAGACGCTCAACACCCGGCCGCGCAGGTGGTCGGGGGAGTTCAGCTGAATGATGGAGTTGCTGTTCGAGGTGTAGAGACTGAAGCAC
>JBHEMT010000119.1:0-5257 GCA_046262435.1 Candidatus Dormibacteria bacterium
CTGTTCACCGCCTACCAGCTCCTGGTGGTCGTCCGCGGGATCGTCTCCGATGTGCTCGGGGTGGCCCTGCTGCTCGTCTTCGGCGCCATCGTCGCGCTGCTCATCCAGCCGCTCGTCGACCTGCTCGAGTCTCGCGCCCGCCTTCCCCGAACGGCGGCCGTGCTCGGCGGACTGCTCGCGGGAGTGGGTTCGCTCGCCCTGCTCGGCTTGCTGCTGGCGGGTCCGCTGGTCGCCGAAGCTCACAGCCTGAGCGTGGCCGTACCCGGCCTGATCAGGCGGGCCAACTCCGCTCTCGGGGGGGCCCGGGCCTACGCCGACGCCCACGGGGTGTCGCTGGGGACGGGCAACCTCGCCGGTGGCAACAGCCGGCGCCTGACAGCCTCGGTCAGCACCCTGCTCACCGGGGTGACCGGCACGGTCCAGGCAGCGGTCGACCTTCTGGTGACCCTCGTGGTGGCCTTCTGGCTGCTTCGCGACGGCGCCTCGTTGCGCGCCGGGATGCTCTCCATCCTGCCCAGCCGGGTCAGCTCCGAGGTGGAGTTCGGCCTTGACGCTGGGCGGGCGGTTGTGGGGGGATATGTTCGCGCCCAGGTTGCCCTGGCCGCGCTGGTCGGCGGCCTCGCCGGGATCGGCTGCGCCGTGCTCGGGGTCCCCTTCCCCCTGGTGGTGGGGCTCGCGGCGGGGATCTTCGAGCTGGTGCCGCTGGTCGGCGCCCTGATCGGCGGCCTGGTCGCAGTGCTGCTGGCCCTGACCGTCAGCCCCGGATTGGCCCTCGCCACCGTGGGCCTGTTCGTCGGCATCCACATCGTCGAGGGATACGGGATCGCCCCACGGGTGCAGGCGCGATTCGTGCGTCTTCACCCGCTGGTGACCCTGCTGGCCCTGCTCACCGGGGTGGAGGTGGGAGGCTTCCTTGGCGCCCTCTTCGCCATCCCCCTGGCCAGCCTGGGCGCAGTGTTCCTGCGGGCGGCGATCGGCGACTGGCGAGCGCAGCGACCCGAGGTGTTCACACCGCAGCGCCGCGACCGGTACCTCGAGGGCCGCCGCCGCCGGCTCCTCAGAGAGTTTCGCCTCTTCCGTCGCCCGTCCTGACCCCGGCCGTCGCCGCCCCTCGGCCTGGAGACAGGAGTCTGTCGAGCGCTGGAGTTGAACCCGGTCCCGTGGCGGGCGGCCACTGGCCGTCCGCGCTCCTATAGTCAACCCAGTCCCGGCGTGGCCGGGGGCCCGAGGTCTGCCAGGAGTCTCCAGGATGTCCAAGGCCAGTTCCGGTGGCAAGGGAGCGGGCGCGCCCGGCGCGAACGGCCCATCAGGTCCCCTCTGTCCAGAGTGCCGCCAGCCATTGGCCGGGGCCGTGCCCGCCCGGGGAGGACGTCCCGCTCACTGCAGCCGCTGCGGCCCGGCCGTGCGCCGCCCCTCGGCCCGGGTGCAGATCTTCTAACCACCCCACCCTCGGCGCTGCCGTGGGGGCGAGGCCCGGAGCGTGCGACCACCGCTCCGCGGCGTCGGCCGCGGTGACGGCTCCCGGGCGACCGCGGCGTTTCTGATCCGGCATAGTCCGGGCGATGGCCCCCGAACCCGCCCTGCTTGCCGAGGTGTGGCGCGGAGATGTGCTCGAGTCGGTCATCCGCGGTCACGTGGCAGCGGTCGACGCGAGCGGCGTCCTCCTCGCCTGTGCGGGGGACCCCGACCATGTGACTCCGGGCCGCTCCACGGTCAAACCGCTGCAGGCGCTGCCATTCGTCCGCCAGGCCATGGACGCGCTTGGCGCACCGGTCGCCGAATTGGCCATCGCCTGCGCCTCGCACGAGGGCGAACCCCGCCACGTGGCCACGGTCCGTGCCCTGCTCGACCGTGCCGGCCTCACCGAGGACCAGCTGTCCTGTGGCCCGCAGCAGCCGTACAGCGCCGCCGCGGCGCGCGCTCTGGTCGAGGCAGGCGAGCCCTTTGGCAGGATCCACAACAACTGCTCCGGCAAGCACGCCGCAATGCTCGCCACCTGCCGGGTCGCGGGCTGGCCGCTCACGGGGTACGCCGACTCCGCGCATCCCATGCAGCGGGCCGTCGCCACCGGCTGGCGGGAGGTGGCGGGCATCGACGTCAGCGAGGCGCCGTCGGGGATCGACGGCTGCGGCCTGCCGACCTATGGACTTCCCCTGCGCCGTCTCGCGGCCGCCTTTGCCGGGGCGGCCTCCAGTGCGGACAGCTCCTTCCGCCGCTGCCAGGAGGCGATGGCCGCCGAGCCCTTCCTGGTGGGTGGCAGCGACCGTTTCGACACCGCCCTGCTGAGCGCGGCGGGCCGCCTGGTCACCGCCAAGAGTGGCGGGGCGGCGGTCTGGTGCGCGGTGCTCAGAGACGAGGGCGTGGCGGTTGCGGTGAAGCTCGAGGCCGGCCATGGCGAGCAGCTGCCGCCGGTCGCGCTGGCCGTGCTTGCTGGGCTGGGGTTCCCCCTCGGCGACGCTCCGAGTCTGCAGCCATTCGCCTGCCCGGAGCTGCACAACTGGGCCGGGATGGCGGTGGGCGAGACCCGGGCGGTGGTGCGGTTGCAGCCTCGGGGTTGACGCGACGCGTTACCAGAAGGCACCACCCGGCGGCCCGCGTACGCCGCCCCACCGTATTCCCAAGGGGCCCCCTGAGGAGCCGCGCTCCAGCCGCCCGCGAGCGAAAATTGACACAGGGCGACGCGCCTCCTATAGTCCGGAAACGAGAGTTGACATCAATATCAACTTTGGCTCGCCGGAGTCCCGTCCGCCGCTGGAGGCCGACCGTGCCCGATCCCAGTCACGTCGGCCGCCGCTATGAGGCCAGGGGGCAAATCATCGACCCGGCGGCGGCGGCAACCTTTGCCGACGCGCTGGCCGGCTCGGATTCGGTCGCCGAGCCTGGGGCGGTGCCACCGACCTACGCCGCCGTGTACTGCCTCTTTCCCACCCTCTACCAGCTATTCGGGGACGCCGAGGTCGGCATCAACCTGGCCGGCATCATCCATGGCGAGCAGGCCTTCGAGTTCCCTGTGCCGGTGCATCCCGGCGACGTCGTCGATGCCACTGCCGAGATCGTCTCCATCGAGGAGAAGCGCGGCATGACCTTTCTCGGGGTGGGAGTCGAGGCCATCCGGCAGGGTGACGGGGCCACGGTGTGCACGGGGCGCTCCCTGATGATCGTCCGCGGGGGAGGGTCGTGACCGAGGCGCTCGCCGGGGTGACGGCGGGGGACGAGATGACCCCCTTGCATCGCAAGGTGACCCAGGACCAGATTGCGGCCTACGCCGACGCCTCTGGAGATCACAACCCGATTCACGTCAACGAGGAGTTCGCCCGCTCCGTTGGCCTTCCCGGAACCATTGCCCACGGCTTGCTCGGCATGGGAGTGCTCGCCGAGGCGGTGAGCGTCTGGGCCGGCGGGACCGACCGCCTGGCCTCGATCTCGTGCCGCTTCAGCAAGCCGCTCCTCCCCGGCGACACGCTCACCTGCGCAGGTCGCGTAGTCGACGTCGACAAAGCGGCCGGGACCGCCACCCTCGAGCTGGAGGCAACCAGCGACCGCGGCGACCGCGTGCTCACCAATGGCCGGGCGACGGTCCGGCTCCACCCCTAGGACGAGGTTTCACTCAGATGGCACTCGATTTCACCCTCACGCCGGAGCAGGAGGAGATTCGCGCTCTTGCCCACGAGTTCGCGGAGAAGGAGATGCGGCCCAGGGCCGACTACTTCGACGAGCGCGAGGAAACCCCCTGGGAGGTGATGAAAAAGGCCCACGAGCTCGGCCTTGACGCGTCCTCTCACTTCCCTGAGGAGTACGGCGGCAACGGCGTGGACTTCCTCACCTCGCTGGTGATCGCCGAGGAGCTCTCCTGGGGTGACGCCGGGATGGCTGTGGCAATCAACGCCACAGGTCTGTGCGGCGCCGCCATCCTGGCGATGGGCACCGAGGAGCAGAAGAAGAAGTACATCGGGCAGCTGTGTGCGGCTGAGCTCAAGATCGGCGCCATGGGGCTCACCGAGCCCAACTCCGGCTCCGACTCGCTCTCTCTGGAGTGCTCGGCAGCCAAGGTTGAGGGCGGCTACGTGCTCAACGGCACCAAGCAGTTCTGCACCAACGGCGGCATCGCCGACATCCAGGTGGCCTTCGCCACCGTCGACCGCAACCTGGGCCCCGCCGGGGTAGCCGGCTTCGTGATCGAGAAGGGCACTGAGGGAATGCGCCAGGGGCGCAAGGAACGCAAGCTCGGGGTGCGCGCCTCGCACACCGCCCAGGTGATCTTTGAGGACTGCTTCGTCCCCGAGGAGGCGCGGCTGGGCTACGACAAGGACGGCAACGCCACCGGGCCTGGCGCGGTGGGAGCGATGCGCATGCTCGAGGCGACCCGGCCCTCGGTTGCGGCCGGCGCCCTGGGAATCGCCCGCGCCGCCTACGACTTCGCCCGCGAGTACGCTCTCGAGCGGTACCAGTTCGGCAAGCCGATCGCCAAGCATGAGGCGATCGCCTTCAAGCTCGCCGACATGGCGACCGAGATCGACGCCGCCCGCCTGCTCACCTGGCGCGCCGGCTGGATGTTCGAGAACCAAGTCCCGATGGGCCGCGGCGAGGGGTCGATGGCCAAGCTGTTCGCCGGTGACGTGGCGATGCGGGTGACCGTCGACGCGGTGCAGGTCCTGGGCGGATACGGGTACATCAAGGAGTACCCGGTGGAGCGCTTCATGCGCGACGCCAAGATCTACCAGATCTGGGAGGGGACTGCCGAGATCCAGCGGATCGTGATCAGCCGCTTCGTCCTCGGCGAGCGCTCGATCAAGCGGCGCGACCAGGCCACTGCGGTGGCCACAGCGGCCGTGGACGGGATGCCCGCGGTGGCGGTGGCGGCGGCCAGCTAGCCGGCAGGTGCCGGCCCCGCTGCGCTGGGCCATCGGACCGGGGGGCGGGGCGGCAGGGAGGCCCGGCGGGCCGTGCTCCAGGTAGGCCTCAACCTTTGCCCCCGTCGACGCACCCCGGGAAACAGCAAGGGCCAGGGGGGCGACGGCGGCGGGGTGCGGCGACTGATCGACGAGCGGGCGCTGCGACCGGCGCCGGGCGGGCGCGATACTGCGCGGCTGTTACCAGCCTGGTCGCCGAGGAGCCGCCTGCATGTTCGAACTGACCGGTAAGGTCGCGGTGGTCACCGGTGGCTCACGAGGTCTCGGCCGGGCCGACTGCCTGGCCCTGGCGCGGGCCGGTGCCGACGTGGTGGTCACCGACATCCTCATGGAGTCGGACCCCGGCC
>JBHEMT010000120.1:0-9077 GCA_046262435.1 Candidatus Dormibacteria bacterium
TTCCTCGAGCCCGGTGCGCGAGCTGTCGGCAATGGCCGTCCGTGCCCGCTGGCGGAACTGGTCGTCGCTCCAGTCGAGCGGCGCAACGCCGATGATCCTGCCCTTGCGGGGCAGCAGCTTCTCCGCGCTCAGGTTGTAGAGCGCGGGAAGAAGCTTGCGTGCCGCCAGGTCACCGGTGGCGCCCACGACGACGATGTCCTGCTCGGGTGGAGAGGTCAGCGACATGGCGACGGTGCTCCTGAGGCGCGAGGGGCATGGGCGGCCGACAGCCCGGGACCGCCGCCGGGTGACCCTACACCGCCCGGCGCGATGACCTACCGGCTGGGGCCGGACGCCGGCTTGGCCGCGGCCTGGCGACGGCGCAGCACCGGCCCGGCGATCAGCAGCACGACCGCGCCGGTGAAGAAGACGGCGGTCAGGCCAACGAGGAAGCTTTCGATGTCCGGTGTCGAGGTGGAGAAGACGGCCAGCGCACCGACCAGGAGCAGACCCGCCACGGTCAGACCGAAGAGCACCACCGCCGCCCGGGTTGCGCCGTCGATCTCCGGCTCAGCGCGTGCGCTGACCGCCACGCTCGGGCTCAGCGGATAGCTCGGCACCCAGTGGCGGTAGGCGCTGGTGGCCACCACCAGGGCCAGCCAGCCGAAGAAGAGCACCGCGATGGTTGCCACCAGCGGCGCCTCGGCGTCCGGGGTGGCGGTGGCGGCCGCGGCAAGGACGCCGGCCAGCAGCAGCAGGGCGGCGACTGTTCCGAGCAGGCCAATGGTGGCCCAGCCAAGCAGTCCGTAGTTGGGGATCACGATGGTGCGGGTCGCCCGCCGCGCATCTGACTCGGCCTGCTCAGCCTCCAGCCGCTCGATCAGCTGGCGGGGTGCGGTGACGCCCGACACGCGCGGCTGCAGCCCGAAGTGCTCGAAGTCGGTGTTCTGCGTGCTCGCCTCGGCAATCAACCCGGGCTGGGGGCCAGGATAGAGGCGGCGCTCCTCCCTGCGGCCGTCCGGAAATTCGAGGCGGAGCAGACCGCACTCCTCACAATGCCATGCGGAAATCGGCAGTCCGCCGATCACCGGTCCGTAGTACGTGGTTGTCCGGCGGGTGCCCTCCGGGCCCTGGGCCCCGTCGTAGTGGGAGAACTCGTGGGCCATCACACCGCGGACCGGCGCGGGGTGGGCGCACTCGTCGGGAGTCGGCGGAACGGGCCGGGAGGAGGGGGCGTCGGCGACGGCGGCGGCCACGTCCTGATGATAGGTCAGGGCAGGCCACCGTCCAGGGTCCTGCAGGCACGCGCCGCAAGCCCGATGCCGCCGGCCAGGGTGGCGAGCTGTTCGGCGCCGGCCCGGTCCTCGGTCACAGCGAAGAACGCGCCGCCACTGCCGGTCATCTGCCACCTCTGGCCGGGAGTGGCCGCGCGCAACCGAGAGACGGTGGTGCGCAGCGGCTCCGACTCTCGCAGCGCCGCGCCCTCGAGGGCGCTCCCCAGGTCCTCATCGACAGGGGGCTGGCCGCTGCGCAGCCGCCCCTCCAGCCGTGCCGACCGTCCATCACCGGCGCACTCCTCGGGGCGGAGCGCGGCGTAGACCCCCGGGGTGGAGCTCGCCCCGGCGAGGGCGACCGCCAGGTCCATCTGCCCGCCGGGAAGAGCGGTGAGCTCCTCGCCCCGCCCGCGCAGGCGCCACCACGCGGGACGGAGGGCGGCGGGGACATCGCTGCCGAGGGCCGCGGCGATGTCGGTGAGCGCCGCCCGGGGGACGGCGCACCCCAGCCGCCCGAGCAGCTCGGCACCCCCCCGCAGCACCGCGCCGGCATCGGCGGATCCTCCCCCCAGTCCGGCCGCGTGGGGCAGGCGCTTGTCCAGCCAGATGGTCAGCGACACTGCCGCACCGCTGGCCTCGACGAGGGCCTGCGCGGCGCGCGCGGCAAGGTTCTCTGGCCCGCTGGGCACGCCGGCGGCAGCCGGCCCGGTGAGCCGCATCACCACCGTGGTGTGCGCGGCCGGCTCCGCGTGGAGGCCGACCAGGTCGTGCCAGTCGAGTGGCGCCACGATGCTGTCCAGGTCGTGGTAGCCGTCGGGACGCCGCGCCACCACCTCCAGGCTGAGGTTGAGCTTGGCAGGCGCGGCGACCACGAGCACAGCAGCGCGACCTTAGCCCCGCGGCCGCGGGGCGGGGCTCGTCTGGCTCTCCGCTATACTTCGACGCCTTGCGAGTTGAGGGGCGCGTGCCCTGGCGCCCCGTGCGCTTTCCCCCTCGCTCGGTTCCCCAGCAGCAGGAGACTCGTGGCCAACTCCCGATCCGCCCGCAAGCGCATCCGCGCCAACGAGCGCAAGCATCAGCGCAACAAGGCGGTGCGCTCCGCGGTCCGCACCAAGGTCACCAAGGCGCGTCGCGTTCTGTTCAGCGGTGACCAGGTCAACGTCGAGGAGGAGCTGAAGGCCGCGGTCAAGGCGCTCGACCGCGCCGGCGAGAAGGGCATCCTCCATCGCAACAATGTCAACCGGCGGAAGTCGCGGTTGACCGCCATGGCCGCCCGGCTGATGCGGGTCGCGGCGGCGAACGACAGCGACGAGGCGGCCGCCCTGCGCGCCGCTGCATCGGGTGGTGAGAAGGGCAGGTCGGGCCGCGCCGGGCGAGGCGCCGCGGCCGGCCGGGCCAAGAGCACCCCCAAGGCCACCGTCGCCAAGGCGGCGAGCGCCAAAGCCACCACCGCCAAGGCGACGGGGGCGAAGGCCACTACGGCCAAGGCGACGCGCGTCAAGGCCAAGCCCGCCACCGCCAAAGCGACAAGCAGCGGTACCGCTCCCGCCAAGGCGGCGTCCGCCTCGCGGACCGCCGGCGGCTCGGCAAAGAAGACAACCACCAAGCCAAAGGCAGAGAAGTAGCCGGCGGGGTACGGCACTGAACCGGTCGTCCCGCGGGGGCGGCGGTTGCGCCGGAGGTGCTGGGCTTGGCCCTCACCGCCGCGCGCCTCACCCCCACGAACGTCACTTGCGCACCTGGACCCTCACCCGGATGACCGGCTACGCCATCGAGTTCAAGGTGTCCGACGAGGGCACGGTTCGCTGCCACCAGAAGCCGGGCCGCAACGTGGGCGTCAACGCGCTGCCGGGCCACCACCCGGGAGCCGGACATCACCCTGGCAATGCGGGGATCGGCGAGGAGGCGGTCGTGGGGCCGCTCCAGCGCCTCGACGCGCTGGCGACACCGGGCTGACGCTCAGGTGGCGTGCGCTCAGCCGGCGCGCGCTGGCCGGCGGGCACTCGTCGCCCGCGCCGCCTGCGCCGCGGCCCGCAGCCCGAGGATGCGCAGCCCGTCCACCTCGCTGGCCTCGCCGGCCTTGACGGCCACCTCGAGCCGCTGCAGGTCGCGCAGCCAGCGCTCCACCAGCTTCGGCGAGACCGCCCGCGCCTGACGGGCGAGCCGGTCGGCGCGCCAACTGGGCAGGTGCATTTCGCGCGTAAGGACGGACCCGCCACCACCGTGCTCGCGGAGCACCTCCTGGGCGAGGAGCAGGTCACGAAGCTGTCCCGCCAAAGTGGCCAGCAGATACTGGCCGGCCACCCCGTCCTCGAGAAGCCGGTCGAGCGCCTGGGCCGCCCCGCCGGGGTTGTTCGAGGTGAGCTTCTCGACCACCGACCACACCGCGACAGCCGGGTCGCCGGCAGCGAGACGCCGCACGTCGACCAGGGTGACTGCGCCCGATCCTGCGAAGGCGACGAGCTTGTCGATCTCGGTCTCCAGGCTACCCGCATCGGCGCCGTCGAGGCTCAGCAGGTGCTCGAGGGCAGCGGGGGGAAGGCGCAGGCCCCGTTCGGTCACCCGCGCCTCGAGCCATTCGCGCAGTTCGCGTCCCTTCAGCTTGGGCCGGTGGATCACCCGTCCGCCGAGCCGGTGCACCGCCTCGAGGACGACGTTGGCGGCGGCAACGTCCGCGTGCGCCACCAGGCACACCGCGGTGGTCGGCGCCCGCATCTCGAGTGCCTCCACCAGTGCGTCCGGTCCGTCGGCGCCGCGCCGGCCCCGCTCGGCAAGCTGGGGCGGGTCCCGAACCAGGAGGAAGCGCTGCGGGTCGAAAAGGGGCACCTCGCTCAAGCTGCTGCGTACCCGATCGACCCTGGCGGGAGCGTCGAGGATCTCCACGTCGAGGTCGCCGGCGGCGGCGCGAGCGGCCACCAGCCAGCGGGCAACCTC
The DNA here is from genome assembly GCA_046262435.1 of Candidatus Dormibacteria bacterium. Classification (GTDB taxonomy): domain Bacteria; phylum Chloroflexota; class Dormibacteria; order Aeolococcales; family Aeolococcaceae; genus JBHEMT01. Next base: position 4,188 of record JBHEMT010000120.1, read on the forward strand.
CGCCTCGACCAGGCGGCGCTCTCCACCGTGGATCAGGGTCAGGCCCTGGGGCGCAACCGGGGCCAGCGGCAAAATCATCGGACTACACCGGACCCGGCCGGTGTGACCAGTTCGAGAAGCTCGGGACCGTAGGCGGCGAGCTTCCCCGGGCCGATGCCGGGCACCGTCAGCAGGGCGGCATCATCGACCGGACGACGGCTGGCCAGCTCCGCCAGGGTCCGGTCGGGCAGGACCACGTAGGCCGGGACGCCACGGGTCTTGGCCTGCCTGGTCCGCCACGCCCGCAGCCGGCCGAGCAGCTCATGGTCCACGCCGTGGGGGAGCGCCGGCACCCCGCCGGGGTTGCCACTGGTCCGTGCCGGACGGGGATCGCTGATGGTCAGCGGGCGAGCGTCCCGCATCACCTCGATACCGAGCGGGGTGAGCACAACCGTTGCGTAGGGCGGCGCCGTCTGCGCCAGGGCTCCGGCGTCGAGGAGCCGGCGCAGCAGCTCCACCACGTCGGTCTCGCGCCAGCCGGCGAGGGCCCCGAAGGTGCTCAGCGCCGTGGCGCCGGGGATGGCCGCCACCGCGCGGCTGCCCGACCCCACCAGGACGCCGGCCAGCTTGGCCACACCGACCCTGCCGTTGAGCCGCGCCACGGCACTCAGGGCCTGGCGGATCGGGGTGGAGTCAAGCCGCTGCGGTTCCACCGAGGCGCCGCCGGCGCAGATGTCGCACCCGCCGCAGACCAGGCCACCGGCGTCCTCGCCGAAGTGCTCGAGGATCAGCCGGTGACGGCACCCGTTGCCGCGCAGGTAGGTGAGCAGCCGCTCGAAACGGCGGTAGGAGGTGCGCCGGTTGGCGGCGATCCGGCCGTGGTCGAGCGCCGCCGGGCGCAGGTCGATCACCTCGCCGGTGCGGGTGACCCCCCCAGCGTCGCGGAGCAGCTCGCGGGCGGCGTCACCTGCCGCGTCAGGGAGCGTGGCGACCACCGGCTCGCGGTCGGCAACCAGTCGCCAGGCGCCGGGATCACGGCCGAGGCGGAGCATGCTGCGATGCACCCCCAGGATGGTCGCCGCCTCGGGGTTGGCGCACTCGATGAAGAACTCCTGGAGCCGCCGGTCGGCGGGCGCATGGAGAAGGACGCAGCGGGCGGGCTTGCCGTCGCGACCCGCGCGCCCCGCCTGCTGGTAGTACTCCTCGAGCGAGCCGGGCAGGGCGACATGGATCACCTGCCGAACGTCGGCCACATCGACGCCCATGCCGAAGGCGCTTGTGGTCACCGCGACCCGCACCTCGCCGGAGGCGAAGCGCTCCTGCGCGCCTCGCCGGGTGTCGGCGTCGAGATCGCCGTGATACAGCATCGTCGGGTGGAGCGCGGCCAGCCGCGTCGCCAGCGCTGCGGCGCGAACTCGCGTCCCCGCGTAGACGATCGCCCGGCCGTCGCCGGGATCGAGCAGCGCCTCGAGCCGCTCCAGCTTGGCGACCTCATTGCGGCAGCGCTCCACGCTCAGGTGGAGGTTGGGCCTGTCGAAACCGTGCACCACCAGCTCGGGATCGCGCAGACCGAGCCGGGCAATGATGTCGTCGCGCACCTCGGGCGTGGCGGTCGCGGTGCAGGCCACCAGCTGCACACCGTCGAGCCTCTCCACCACCTCGCCGATGCGCAGGTAGTCGCGCCGAAAGTCGTGGCCCCACTCCGAGATGCAGTGCGCCTCGTCGACGACCAGCCGGCTGGCGGGCGCCTGGGCGAGCATGGCGAGGAAGTCGGGCCGGGTCAGCCGCTCCGGTGCGACGTAGAGCAGCCGCAGGCGGCCCTGTCGCCAGGCGCCGACAACCTCGCGCTGCGTGTCGGCGTCAAGGTTGGAGTGCAGCGCGGCGGCCGGAATGCCCCGCTGGATGAGCGCATCCACCTGGTCCTTCATCAGGGCGATCAACGGGGACACCACCAGCGTCGACCGGCCGTCCACGACCGCCGGAAGCTGGTAGCACAGTGACTTGCCGCCACCGGTCGGCATCACCACCATCGTGTCCCGTCCCGCCGCAACAGCCTCGACCACCGCCCGCTGTCCGGGACGGAAGCCGGCGTGACCGAAGCTCGCAGTGAGAGTGGCGAGCAGCCGGTCAGGCGGAGATGACATCAGCTCGATTGTGGCAGCCGGCATCAGGCCTCCTCGACCGCCGCGGAGGTGAGCACATAGCTGCGCGAGCGGCCAGTGAGCCGATCGACGCGCAGGCCGGCGAGCTCGGCAAGGCGTGTGCCGCGCGTCGCGCCGGGGATGACGATGCGCTCCGGGGCGACGGCGGCAAGGAGAGCGGGCGTCAGAGCACCGCCGGGTACCGCGACCAGCAAGCGGCTGCGGAGCCCGGCGCCGGTGGTCGCGGCAAGTTCATCCTGCGCTCCCGGGTCGAGATCGCCGAGCACCAGGACAGCGCCGTCGCGCGCGCTCACCTGCAGCGCGCAGACAGCCCCGGGGAGTTCCGAGGAGGGGTTGACCGGCAGGCAGCGCCAGTCGGCGCCGCCCCAGCGCCAGGCACCGCCGGGCGGGACGGTGGCTGCCCGGGTGCCCGCGTCGTGGAGGGCAAGCAGGACGGACCGCGTGGCGCTGCCCAGTTCCACCTCGGGCAGGAGAAGCTGGCCGACCGGATGCTGCGGGACCAACGCGGCGAGACCGCCGGCGATCCGCCGCCCTGCCCCGGTGAGAACAAGCCCGTCGAGTCCCGGTGCGTCCAGCGGCAGAGCCGCGCCGAGCGCGGCGCCCACGGCGGATGCGCTGGCTCCGGCGTCGACCAGCACCCGCACTCCGGCCGGGGTGCGGAGCAGGACGGCAACGCCGTCGCCGGCATCGAGAACCGTCAGATGCAGTCGGCCGTCCGGACCCCCGAGGAGCATCCAGGGCAGGGCCATTGCCGCCAGCGCCACCCCGGCGATGCGGGGGGACGGTCGTCCGACTCCCCACCCACGGCCCGGCAGCGCACCGGCGGGACGGTCGCCGCTGTCGGCAACGCCCGCGTCGCGGCGAACCCAGGCTCGGGCCACCGCCCCGCCGAGGACCACCGGGACCGCCACCAGGCAGGTGGCGCCGGTCGCGCCCACGGCCACCGCGGCACCGGGGAGCGCGCCGAGCCAGCCCGCCGTGCGCCCCAGCGCCTGGCAAGCGGCGCCGGCCAGGTGCAGGGGCAGCCACCCGAGGCCAGGGTCGAGCGCGGCCAACGCCACACCGGCCCCGCCCACGGCGACCACCAGCGGCAGTAGCGGGAGGGTCAGGGCGTTGGCCGCCGGACCGATCAGCGAGACCACCCCAAAGGTCCCGGCGGTGACCGGCAGCGTTGCCAGTTGCGCCGCCACGGTCGCCGCCACCGCCTCGCGGACGAGACGAGGACCTCGCAGCGGCGCGGCGATCGGCTCGGCCAGCAAGACGATCCCCGCGGTGCCAAGGTAGGAAAGCTGGAACCCCACGGTGAGGGCGGCGTGGGGATCGTGGCTGAGCACCACGATCGCGGTCGCCGCCAGCAGCGGAAGAGCGTCCACCCGGCGGCCGTCGCGGGCGAGGAGCAGGGCCGCCGCCGCCATCACCGCGCTGCGAGTGGCGGCCGGCCCGGCGCCACCCACCAGGACATACCCGGTGATCGCCGGCAGGATGGTCAGCACCCGGGCCCTCCGCGACACGCCAAGGCCCTCGCCAAGGGTGCGCAGCAGACGGGTGAGCACCGCGACCTTGAGGCCGCTCAGGACGAGGAGATGGACCAGACCGGTCGCCTGGAAGGCGTTGCTCAGCGCCGCCGGCAGTGGCCGGCGCAGGCCGAACACCACGCCAAGAAAGATCGTCCCCACCGGGGCGGGGAGCTGATCGTCAACGATCTGGCAGATTCCCGAGCGGACGCGGTCCAGCAGGTGTCCCGGGCCTCCGCCGGCGGCCCCGAGCTGCATGGTGGCCCCGGTCGCGGTCAGTTCGACGCCGTCGTCCCGTCGGTCGGCGTGAGGTACCGGCCCGACGTGGGCGGCGGTCACGTTCACCGTGTCACCGGCCATCGCGGGCGCGTCGCCGTTCCCAGATCGCAAGCGCACCAGGACGGCGGCGGGAGCATCACCGGGGCCGGTGGTCACGTCGACGATCACCTGGTCGCGGCCTCCGGGCAGCGCGCCCTGGCGGACCACCCCGGAGAACGAGCTCCCCACCGCCGCCGCAGAGGCGTGCCGCGCCGCGGGCAGCAACACTACCCTCCCGCCCCCGGCGACGATCCCGAGGGCCGCCGCGGCCAGCAGAAACCGCGCCCGCGACCGGTGGCGATCGAGGCAGGCGGCGGTGAGCAAGGGCACGCCGGCAAGCAGGCCGGCGAGTAGAAGCAGGCTCCCCCGCGGCGCCTGTGAGAAGCGGGCCAGAGCGATTCCGGTGGCGGCGGCGTAGGCGGCCCCGGCCACGGTGAGCGCCTCCCCCGGCCGGGTCAGCGGGATTCCGCTCACCGAGGAACGACCACCCTGAGGAAGGGGCGCAGGGCAGCGGCGGCCTGACGGTCAAGCGCGAGCGCGGAGGTCAGGTCCGAGAAGCTGAGGAACGGACCCCAGTTGGCGCGGCGTTCGATGATCGCCTCTGGCAGACCCGCCGGCATCCCCGGAATTGCGTGCAGCTCGTCGATGGTGGCCGAGTTGACATCGAGCCGCGCCGTTCCCCCGACCCCGCCTCCACCGGAAAGTCCGGCGCCGGATCCGCGCTGAAACGGCACGTTGAGCTGGCGGCCATCGTGCACCCGGGCCGCGAGATCGGGCAGTCTCCCCAGGTCAGCCTCAGCGCTGAGGCCGCCGGCGGCGGCGATGGCATCCACCCCTCGGGCCGCGGCGGACACCCGGTAGAGACCGGGGTTGACCACCGCGCCGCTGACGAAGACCAGGGCCATCGGCGCAGCCGG
>JBHEMT010000121.1:0-4248 GCA_046262435.1 Candidatus Dormibacteria bacterium
GGAGGCCAGCGAGGCGGGCCGGCAAGAGCCCGGCCCGGCCCCAGCTCCCGGCTCCGACGCCGCGACGGCGCCCCGGCGCGAGCGGGACCCCGTGGAGGAGGAGAGCCTGGAGTCCTTTCCTGCCAGCGACCCCCCGGCCCACTCCGGCACGACCTGACCGGGGAGGCCGCCAGAGGCCTCATCGTGGAGCTCACCCAGGAGCGGCGCGGCCGGGCCCTCGGCGGACCGCTGACACCCGGCTCACGGGGTCTGATCGGGCGGCCGCCTATACTCGATTCGTGAGTGATTCGCCCCAATTGCAGGCGCTCCAGACGGCGCTTGCAACCGTCCAGGAACCGGAGCTGCACCGCGACCTGATCACGCTGAACATGGTGCGCGACCTGCGCGTCGAGGACGGCACGGCGCGGATGCGGATCGTGCTCACCACCCCCGCCTGTCCCCTCAAGGACCGCATCGAGCGCGATATTCGCGCCGCGATCATCGGCGTGGTCGAGGGCATCGCCGACGTGGCCGTCGAGTGGGATGCCAACGTGACCACCACCCGCGGGCTCCCCGGGCGCCAGGAGATTCCCGGGGTGCGCAACACGGTTGCCATCTCCGCCGGCAAGGGTGGCGTTGGCAAGACGACGGTCAGCGTCAACACCGCGATCGCGCTGAGCCTCGCCGGCGCCCGGGTGGGTCTGCTCGACGCCGACGTGTACGGCCCCAACGTGCCGATCATGCTCGGCATCACCGACCCGCCGATGCGCGCTGCCGGAGGCCAGGTCCAGCCGGCCAGCTCGTACGGGCTCAAGGTGATGTCGTTCGGCACCATCCTCAAGCCGGGGCAGCCGGTGATCTGGCGTGGCCCGATGCTCGGCAAGGCACTGCGCGAGTTTCTCTACGAGGTGGAGTGGGGGGAGCTCGACTACCTGGTGATCGACCTGCCCCCGGGCACCGGGGACGTGCAGCTGAGCCTCGCGCAGAGCGTGCCGATGACCGGTAGCGTGATCGTCACCACGCCGCAGGACGTGGCCATCGCCGACGTCTCCCGAGGGATCTCGATGTTCCGGCAGCTCAATGTGCCGGTCCTCGGCATCGTCGAGAACATGAGCGGATTTGTCTGTGCCCACTGCGGTGAGCGCACCGACATCTTCGGCAGCGGCGGCGGCGAGGAGCTCGCCACCAGTTCGGGTCTGCCGCTGCTCGGCCGGGTACCGCTCGACCCCCGCGTCCGCCTCGGCGGCGGCGACGGGCAGCCACTGATGGCGGCCTTCCCGGACTCGCCGGTGGGCCGCGTCTTTGCCGACGTCGCCTCGCACATCGCCGCCGAGGTGAGCAAGGAGAACTTCAAGATGGCCGGGGTGGGCCCGGTCATGCCGACCGGCCCGCGCCTGCCCATGAAGGGATGAGCGGGCCCGTCGCCCCCACTCGCCACATCGCGCCGTCCGACCTCGAGGTTGGCTCAACGGGTGAGCCGCCGGTGCGGATGCCTCGGGTCCTGGTGCTCACCCTGGTGCTCGGCGCGTTTCTCGGGATGGTGGACGCCACCGTGGTGGCGGTTGCTCTCGACCCTCTCGGCCGCCACTTCGGCGTGAGCCTGGCGGCCTCGCAGGAGGTGCTCGCCGTCTACCTGGTGACCGTCACCGCCGCCCTGCCGACCCTGGGCCGTCTTGGCGATCGTTTCGGGCGGCGCGGCTCGTACGGGGCCGGCTTCGCGGTCTTCGGGCTGGGCTCGGTGGTGGCCGCCGTCGCGCCCAGCTTCGCCGTCCTGCTCGTCGGTCGCGCTGCGCAGGCGGTCGGAGGCGGCCTGCTCACCGCAGGCTCGCTCGCCCTGATCGCGCAGCACGCGCCCCGGGGGCGGACCGGGCGGTCGGTGGCCCTGCTGGTGGTCACCCAGGCGGTCGCAGGCCTGCTCGGGCCTCCGCTCGGCGGCCTGCTCGTGGCGGGCTTCGGCTGGCAGGCGGTCTTCTGGGCAGGAGTGCCGTTCGCCCTCGCCGGGGTGGCGCTGGCGTCCACGGTTCTGCCGCCCAGTGGCCGCGGCGCGCGGGTCGGGATCGACGCTCCGGGCGCGATTGCCCTCGGCGTGCTGCTGCTCGGGCTTGGCGCCGGCGTCTCTGCACTGGGTGGTCCGCTCCCCGGCGGGATCACCGCGGCCGAGGCTCTCGGCGTGGCCGGTGTTGCCCTGCTCGCGCTTCTTCTGGTCGAGCCCCGGGCGCGCCATCCCCTGGTGGACCGCGCGCTCTTCGGCAGCGGTCGCTTTGCAGCGGCTTCACTGGCCACCTTCCTGAGCACCGGTACCCTGATGTCGACCTTCGCCCTGCTGCCCTTCTGGCTCGAGGATGCCCACGCCGCCAGCCCCACCCTGGCGGGCATCGCCTTCCTGCCGATCGGGATTGGAATCGGCGCCACCTCGCGGCGCGGAGGCCGCCGCGGGGATGCCGGCTCGACGGGGCGGGTCACCACCACCGGGATGCTGGTGGCCGCGGCAGGGATGGGCCTCGCAGCCGTGTCCGCTCTCACCCGGCTGTGGCCGCTGCTCGCCGTTGGTCTGCTCGTCCTCGGTTGCGGCAACGGGCTCTTCTCGGCCCCGAACACCGCCGCGGCGATGCGATCGGCACCCCGCGCGGCGTTGGGCAGCGCCTCGGGCTTCCTTTCCACGGCGCGCAACGCCGGGGTGATCGTGGGGCTCGGCATCACCGGGGCCGTGTACACCGTCCTCAGCCGGCACGCCGACGCCGGCGGCGCCGATCGCGCGGCGGCCCTGCTCTTCGCCGCGGCCGGAGTGCTCTGCCTGGTCGTCGGGATGATTGCCGCGCGCACATACCGCGGCGCCGACACCATGCGGGTGACCCCGGAGCGGCCGGCCGAGGCAGCGGCGTCGGCGTAGCGTCGGGGGCCGGCGGGTCCGCACCGCTCGCGGCGTCACCCATCGCCGGCGAGTGGGACCTTGACCCGGCGGTCCTGCACCTCAACCACGGTTCCTTCGGCGCGGTACCCCGACCGGTGACCGCGGCGCAGCGGCGCTGGCGCGAGACCGCTGAGTCCAATCCCTCAGCGTTCTTCTCGCGCCGTCTCGGTGGCCTGGTCGACGCCGTGCGCGAGCGCGCCGCGCAGTTCGTGGGCGCCGCTCCCGCGCGTTTTCTCTTCGCTCCCAACGTCACCGGTGCGATCGCCACCGCGCTTGCCTCACTGCCGCTCGAGCCCGGTGACGAGGTGCTGATCACCGATGACACCTACCCCGGCGTGCGTGCAGCGGTCGTCCAGGCATGCGCCCGCCTTGCGGCTCGGGTAGTCACGGTCTCGTTGCCCGCCGACGATTTCGGGGGCGACGCCCTGGCCGCGGCAGTGCTCGCGGCCGCTGGAACGCGCACCAGGGCGGCGGTCATCGACCACGTCACCTCCTCAACTGCCATCGTGTGCGATGTGGTCGCCGTAACCCGGGCGCTTCAGGCGCGCGGGGTGTGTGTGGTCGTCGACGGGGCCCACGCGCCCGGGGCGATCAGCCTCGACGTCGAGACGGTGGCCGCTGACTTCTATGCAGGCAACTTCCACAAGTGGTGCTGTGCCCCGCGTGGATCGGCGTTCCTGGCGATCGCCCCGGGGCGCCTTGCCGGCCTCCGCGCCGGAGTCGCCGGCGCGCTGACCGCAGACGGCTTTCCCGCGGGCCTCGAGTGGTGGGGGACGGCTGACTACTCAGCCTGGCTCGCCACTCCGGCGGCCTTCGACTTTCTCGAGCAGCGCGGGCTCGCAGAGGTACGCGAGCACAACCGTGCCCTGGCGCTCGCTGGCTCGGCCCTTGCGGCCACCGCTCTCCAGGCCTCGCACGCCGACACCCGGTTGCCGATGCAGCTGGTCCCGCTTCCCGCGGGTGTCGGCGACAGCCCACCGCTGGCGCGCCGCCTCCAGGCCGAGATCGGCGAGCGGCTGGGCGCCGAGGTGGCCGTCACCTGCGCCCGCGGGCGTGGGTTCATCCGGCTTTCGGCCCACCTCTACAACCGCCTGGAGAACTATGCGGTGCTGGCGGAGCGCTTGCCCGCACTCCTCACCGAGCGCTCCGCCTGACACCGGCCGCGTCAGCCGGTGCCCAGGGCGCAACGGGCAGCGCGCTCCAGAGTCCCCATGGCGCCGGCGTCATCGGTGAAGATCCGCACCAGCTGGTTGTACTGCGGCAGCCGGGCGACCAGCTCCCGGGTCCGGCTCTTCTCGACCTGCTGCTGCAGCGGGTCGTAGATCACCACCATGCCGTCGTCGGTCATCGGGTTGTCC
>JBHEMT010000122.1:0-5859 GCA_046262435.1 Candidatus Dormibacteria bacterium
GTCGTCGGCAAGGGCGCTGAGAACCCTGTCGCGCAGCCGGGCGCGGGCCCGCAGCCACGGGCCGCGCCGGCTCCAGGGCCGCCAGATCCGGCCAATCCAGATTGCCCGGTCGAGGGCAAGCCAGCGCCCGATGTCCGCCGAGACCAGCCTGCGGGGGGTGCGGAACTCCCAGATCCCGCTGGTCGGCTCGTCAGGGTCGGCGCTCGCCCGTTCGGCGACCGCGCCGACCAGCCGCCACACATGAGGATCGAGGCGGCCACCCATCTGCAGATGGACCGAGACCGCCTCGACGAGCAGACCCAGCGCGTCGTACTGCACCTGACCGGCCGCGGCGTTGCCGACGCGGACCGGCTGCGAGCCCGCCCACCCGCCGACGTTGGCCACCTCGCGTTCCTCGGGCACCGCACCCCCGCGCACATCGGTGAGCGGACCGGAGGGAAGGTGCGGATGGGGGTTCTGCTGCACGACGAAGTTCAGGTAGGTACGGGAGATGTCGCGCCGACCGAGCAGGGCGGCGACGGACACCGCGAGCGAAGCATCGCGCAGCCAGCTGTAGCGGTAGTCGAACTGCCGGTCGCCACCCGGCGCCTCGGGCAGTGAGGTGGTCGACGAGGCCACCACCGCCCCGGTGCGCGCGTAGGTGCACGTTCGCAGAACCCGGAGCGCGTCGCCGGCACGTCGGCGAAAGTGCTTGGGCAGAAGCGCCCGCGCCACCAGCGCCTCCTCCTCTTGCTGGGCCTCGCCGAGCTGGGCGAGCAGCAGCGGGATGTCGAGGCTGCGCTCCGGCGTGCTCGAGATCACCAGTGCCGTCCACTCTGCGGTGGCCGCACCCAGCCGGCTGCGCAGCCAGCGGCGCTCGCCGTCGAGGATCGTCTCGCCGCCGTGAACGTGCAGGTCGGCGACCGGGACCCGCGCAATGTGACCCCGGTCAGTCGTCTGCCACCGAGCCCACGGAGCGTCGAACCCTCCGAGGCCGAGCTCGTGGGTGATGTCCAGCGGTCCGTCGAGGCAGCGCACCATGCGAATCAGGGCGCTCCCCCGGTCGTCCTCGCAGTGCAATCCGTCCCACAGCTCAACCCGCTGGCCACCGTGGGCGACCACGGTATGCAGGCTGGGGCCTGCCGGTGGGCCCGCCGTCGAGAGCGGCTCGCACCCCAACCACCGCGCCGCGGCCCCGGACCCGTCGAGCAGCGACCACAGAGCGGGTGGGGAGTCGATCTCCGGCGCGCACCACCAGTCGACCTCGCCGTCTGGGCGGATCAGCGCGGTGGAGGTGCCGTCGCCGAGGATTCGGTGCTCACCGATGGGTGCGGTGCCGGACGAGGGCAGGCCGGAGTGTTGAGCGGCGATGGCCACAGCGTAGCGCCGGGGCGAACCGCGCCCTGGTCCTGAGGGCCGACGGACCGTCGGTATGCTCGCACCGTGAATCGGCCTGCGTCCGCGAACACTAGGCCACGAGGGCGTGCTCGCGCGCCGGCATCACTGGCCCAGCCACCCTGGGCAACGTGGGCGATGCTCGCCGGGCTGTTCGTCGCCCTCCGTCTGCCCAGCCTGGTCGAGCCCACGTGGTACGCGGACGAGGGTACCTACGCCGACATCGGGCGGGCGCTTGATCACGGCGCAGTGCTCTACCAGCAGGTGTGGGACAACAAGCCGCCAGTCATGTACTGGCTGGCGGCGGCGATCATCCCGCTGGTCGGTGCCAGCGGCGTGGCCTTCCACGCGGTTCTCGCGCTGCTGGTGGGGTCGGCGGCGGCGGCGGTGTGGCGGCTCGGCGCGCGGGCCGGCGGCCGGGCCGTGGCGACGGTGGCGACGCTCACCTACGTCGTGCTGGTCTCGCTGCCCAACCTCGATGGCGACCTGCTCAACGCCGAGGTGGTCGGCGCGGTTCTGGTGGTGTGGGCGATGGTGTTGGCGACCGGTGAGCGTCGTCGCGCAACCATGCTCGGCGCGGGCGTTCTCGCTGCCCTCGCGGTGCTCACCAAGGCAGTGTTCGCCCTGGATCTGTTCGTGCTCCTCGCGGTGGGGCTGCTCGTCGTGCCCATGGCTGCAGGGCATCGTGGCCGGTCGGGGTCGTGGGTGACCGCCGCGACCCTGGCCGGTGGCGCCGCTCTGGCGCTGGCAGTCGTGACCCTTCTGCTCGCCGTGGGTGGTTCCTTGCGCGGCTTCGTTGACGTGCTAGTTCACCAGGACGTCGACTACGTGCAGCTGACCGGCGGACCGGGCGGCCACATCGTGCTGTCGCGAGCGCTGTCCACCCGGCTGTTCTTCACCGCGCTGCTGCTCGAGCGGCTCCTTCCGCCGCTGCTGATCGGCGCCCTCGCCGCATGGTGGCTGCGCCGCCGGGGTCGAACCTGGCCGGCCCTGGTCGCGCTCTGGCTCGGCGCCGACGTGGCCGGAGCCGTCACCTCGGCGCGAGGACTGACTCATTACGTGCAGCAGCTCGAACCCGCGCTCGCGCTGGGGGGGGCGCTGGTCGCGGTGGCGCTCTGGCAACGCCGGGGCTTGGCCCGCGGCCTGGCGGTCGCCACAGTGCTCGCCACCTGGCCTCTGCTCGAGCTGTGCAGCTACCTTCCCCGGGTGCAGCTCGCAGTGGCAAACAATGATCCCAATATCCCGTTTGAGCATCACAACTTCCGCGCGGCGCAGCTGCCGACCTACTACGCGCTCAGCTATCGGCGGCTGGTCGGCGCGGTCTCCGGCGCGGAGTACGACAGATTCTTCCCCGGCAACCTTCAGCGCATGCATGCGGTCATCGCGCTGTTCGCGGAGCGAAGCCGTCCCGGAGAGTTCGTCTACGTCTGGGGCACCGTGCACTGGAGCTACGCCCGCAGCGACAGGGTGCCGTCAGGGCAGTACACCAGCCTCAACGATGCCTACTACCTCGACCCCGGAGCCGAGGGCCGCCTCATCGCCGAGGTGATCGCCCGGCCGCCGGCTGTCCTGGTCGTCGATGCCCCGTTGCCGCCGCGGATCAGCGGCTGGCTGGCGAGCGCGGGCTACAACCGCGAGCCTGGCGTGGCCGCCGGTGACGACGCCTGGATCGCGCCGGCCACGCGCTGAGCCGACGCTTCAGTTCAGCCGCGCGCGTCGCTAGGTCCGCAGCACCGGCGTCCGCTCCGTGGCGAGCCGCTCGATCAGCGCGGCCGCACGCTCATCTCCCGGGCTGGCCTGCAGCCGTCGCGAGATTGCCTGCAGCCGCTGGTTGAGGTCGTTGTCGGCGAGGACGCCGTCGAGCGCGTCGGTCAGCTGACGGGGGTCGTGGCTGTACGTGGGCAGACGCACCCCATACCCGGTCTCGTCGATTCGCTGGGCGTTGTCGTGCTGGTCCCAGAACAGCGGAAGCAGCACCATCGGCAGCCCGGCGTGAAGGCACTCGGTGACGGTGTTGTTGCCCCCGTGGGTGATCACCGCGTCCATCAGCGGCAGCACCGAGGGCTGGGGCAGGAACTCAGCGCCGGCCATGTTGTCGGCCAGGCGCAGGCCGGCGTGTTCCGGTCCCATCGACACCACCACCCGGTGCGGCGTGGTGGCCAGGGTGTCGATCAGCCGTTGCATCAGGCCCACGTCGGCGGAGCCCAGCGAACCGAGGCTGAGGTACAGCAGCGCCCCCTCGCGCGCGGCCAGCCGGTCGGGCACCGACCAGGCGGCGTCGCTGCGGCGCACGCAGGCTTCCAGGTTGTGCCAGAGCGGGCCGAGCGGGCGCTCGCGCCCGTAGTCCACCTCCTCCGGGTAGAGGGTGAGGTTCAGCCAGGGCGACTCGTGGGTGAACTGCAGCTCCGGCAACGGCGGCGCACCCCGGCTCACGCAGTACTCGCTGAACGATCGGTGCAGCTCGGCATGGGTGTTGCGGAACTGCTCGCGAAACCCATCCCACTCGGCGCGGTCGGCCGTGGGATACCCCGAATATGCGGGTGGCACCGCCCGGTCGGGCAGCTCGGCGGGGTTGCACGAGACGATCCGCACCCACGGACGGCCGCAGCTGAGCAGCGCGGGGAAGGACACCACGTTGTCCTCGACGATGACGTCGGGGGCGAGCTCGTCGATGACGTCGCGCAGCTGGTCGTCGACGTAACGGGCCCCGTCGACCAGCGCCTGGTAGGTGGGCTGGATGAAGCCGCTCAACTGCTCGATGGTGGGCCTGCGAAAGACCCGGGCGGTCTCACGAATGTAGTCGGTCCAGAACTGGCCGGCCACCTCGGGCTGGTCGGGAGGCGGGGCGAGGGCGACCAGCCGTTCCTCGAACCCGCGGGCGGCGAGGGCGCCGGCGAAGGAGCGCTCGATGATGAAGACAACCCGGTGGCCACGGGCGCGCAGGGCATCGCCAATCGCCACGCAGTTGTTGGTGGGACCGTAGGCCCCCTCGGGGAAGAAGGCGATCGTCGCGGCGGTTGGCATGGCCTGCGACGGGGTGGTGGGGTCGGTGTCGCCGGCGAGAGTTGACACCGGCGGATTGTGGCCCTGCGCCGGCCAACGCCGCTGGGGCCCCGCAGTCTCGTGCTCCCTGCCATTGGAGGACGCTTTCCGCGTTGCCCAGCTGCGCCTCATCCACTGGCTGGTCGCCAGGCTCCGCGCCCTGCCTCGGAGCTACCTGGCCCGACGCTGACCGGGAGGCCGGAACGGGTGTTCCACACTCCCGTGACGGGCAGAGCGAGACGGCAGGAGGCACACTTGCGACCATGGTCCCGTCCGCTGGGCGCGGTGATGCCTGAGGTAGCGCCGCAGCCTGATGTGCGCACGATCATCGACGGCGCTATCGACGCCGTGGTGACGATGAACGAGCAGGGGCGCATCACCGAGTGGAGCCGGAGCGCGGAGGAGCTGTTCGGCTGGCGGCGGGACGAGGCCCTCGGCGAGGTTCTGTCGGAGCTGATCGTGCCGCCGGCACTGCGCTCGGCGCACGAGGCCGGTATCACGCACTTCCGGCGAACCGGCAAGGGCCCGGTGCTCAACCAGATTCTGCAGCTCAGTGCGGTACGCCGCGACGGCGCGGAGTTTCCCATCGAGCTGGCGGTGTCGCGGGCCATGGTGACCTCCCGCGGCACCACCTTCATCGGCTTCATCAGGGACGTCTCCGAGCGCGAGCGCTCCGAGCTGGCGGCGCGCCGCACCACCGAGCTGATCCGCCTGCTGGGCCGGGTGGCCAGCGCCGCCAACTCGTCCACCTCGGTGGGTGAGGCGGCGGCGGTGATTCTGCGCGAGGGCTGTGACTTTGCCGACTGGGAGGTGGGCCACGCCGTCTTTCCCGAGGCCGCCGCCGGCGGCGGCGCGCAGGCGATCTGGTATCTCGCCGATGACGCACGCTTTGGCCGCTTCCGTGAGCACACCCAGGCCACCGGCCCCCTGGTGCTCGGCTCGGGGGTTGCCGGCCGGGTGCTGAGCACCGCGTTGCCGGAGTGGCTCCGCCGGGTCGAGGACGATCCCCGGTTCACACGCCAGGCGATGGCGGCCCAGGTCGGCCTGGTCGGCGGCTACTGGTTCCCCGTGCTGGTGGGTGATCGGGCCGTGGGTGTCCTCGAGTTCTTCTCCACCGAGCCGGCTCATCCCGACGATGATCTGCTCGACAGCATGCTCGGCCTTGGGTCGGCCCTGGGACGGGTGTACGAACGGGAACGGGGCATGCGCCGCCTCGAGGAGGCGCTGCGCAGCGCCCAGTCGGCGAGTGACGCCAAGAGCCACTACCTCGGCCGGATCAGCCATGAGCTACGCACCCCGCTAACCGCGATCCTTGGCTACGGCGAGCTCCTCCAACTCGATAATCCCCGTCCCGACCAGGCACAGCCGCTGGCGGTGATCAACCAGGCCGGACAGCACCTGCTCGACCTGGTCAACGAGGTGCTCGACATCGCCCGCATCGAG
>JBHEMT010000123.1:0-14861 GCA_046262435.1 Candidatus Dormibacteria bacterium
AAGAAGCGATAGTGGGCTGGGGTCGGCCGGCCGTCCTGGAACACCACCATCGAGCCCACCGAGTTGGTGCCCATGGTGTTGGAGATGTCGTAACACTCGATGCGCTGCGGAAGGGCCGGCAGGTCGAGCTGTGCCTGCAGATCCTCGAGGAGCGCGCCGGTGCGCTCGGAGTCGAAGTCGTCAACGATCCGGGCCTGGCGCAGCGCGGTCCGCGCCGTCTCGCGTGCCTGGTCGAGCAGACCGCGAAGGGCGCCACGGCGGGGCACGCGCAGCCCCACTTTCCCGCCGCGCTGGTCGGCGAGGAACTGGCCCACCACCTCGAGGTCGGCGATGTCGTCGGAGAGGAGCAACTCGCGGGGGATGAGCGGCGCCGACCCGTAGTACTGAGTGACGAACGAGCCCAGACACTCGCTGACGTCCGAGTCGGCCACCCCCTCGAGCTCGTGGGTCTCCGCGCCCACCACTCTGCCGGCGCGTACGAAGAGAATCGCGGCCATCGCGTGGCCGCCAGCCAGGGCGACCGCGACGCAGTCCTGCTCGGCCCGGGCGCCGCTGAGCATCTGCTGGCGTTGGTTGATCCGGTCGATGGCGCGCAGCCGGTCGCGGTAGCGGGCCGCGGCCTCGTAGTCAGTGCGCTCGGCCGCGTCGGCCATCTGCTGGCGCAGCTCATCGCTGAGCACCCGGGAGCGACCATCCATGAAGAGCCCGACGCCGTCCAGCAGGTGGGCGTAGGTGGGTTCGTCGATGCGCGCCTCGCAGGGCCCGCTGCAGCGCTTGATGTGATAGTCGAGGCACACCCTGCCGCGCTGAAAGATCTCATCGCTGCAGGTGCGGAAGGGAAAGATGGTGCGCAGCGAGCGCACCGTGGTGCGCAGCGACGCCGCGCTGGTGTACGGCCCAAAGTAGCGCGCTCCATCGCGGGCCAGCCGGCGCGTGTAGTAGGGGCGTGGGAAGCGGGCGGCGGTGGCCGCGGCCTTGCCCCGCGGGGCACGGGCCGCCTCCCGTGCGGTTCCCGGGGCCAGGGCGTCGGCCGCGCCCGGGCGGGGGATCTTCAGGTAGAGGTAGCTCTTGTCATCCTTGAGCCGCACGTTGAAGCGCGGCCGGTGCTGCTTGATCAGCGTGTTCTCGAGGATCAGCGCCTCGCGCTCGTTGGCGCAGGCGATGGTCTCGAAGTCGAACACCCGGGTGACCAGCTGGTGGGTGCGGAGCGGATGGGCCTCGACGCCGGTGAAGTACGAGCGCAGCCGGTTGCGCAGGCTGGACGCCTTGCCCACGTAGGCAACCCGGGCCTCGAGGTCGCGCATCAGGTACACCCCGGGGCTGTCTGGGGCCGCGCGCATGCGTTCGCGCAAAAGGTCGGGATTGTCGAGCAGCCGAAGCGGGCGGGGAGGCGCGCCGTTGCTCACCCCCCAACTCTAGAGCGCCGCGGACGAGGGCCTCAGCGGCGCCTGCCCCGCGCCAGGAAGCCGTCGGCGATGGCCGCCGCGAGTTCCAGGTAGGCCTCCTGCGTGGAGCGTTGCAGTTGGTCCCACTCTGGCTGGCCGCCGGTGGCCAGGTAGCGGTCATGGGGAATGCGGACCACCGCCCGCACCCGCTTGCGGAAGTGGCGCTCCAGCAGGTCGACATCCACCAGCGAGTCCTTGCGGACGTTGTTGATGATCACCACGCCGTCGCGCACCTTGTCGGGGTGACGGCGCTCGATGAAGTCGAGGGTGAAGGAGGCCACCCGGCCGGCGTCGAGGCTGGGCGCGCTGACCACGGCCACCTGGTCGGCACGCCGGAAGATGCCCTGGGTGGCGGAGTCGAGCAACCCGGTGCCGAGGTCGCAGAGCACCACGTTGTAGAAGCGCTCCAGGATGTCGATTGCCCGCGCGTAGTCCTCATCACCGAGTCCCTGGGACACCGCAGGGTCGTTGGCCGAGGCGATCACCTCGAGCCGGGAGGACGCCTGGCTGGTGTAGGCGCGCACGTCCGAATAGCGGGTGATCTGGTCGGCGTCGCGGAGCAGGTCGGTGAGGGTGGCGCTGGTCTCCTGGCGCACTCGCCAGCCGAGCGACCCCGCATCCGGATTGGCGTCGAGGGCCACGATGCGGTCGCCGCGGTGCAGCGACAGCGCGGTCCCGCAGAGTGCGGTGCCGGTGGTCTTGCCCACCCCGCCCTTGCCCGAGGCGAAGGCGACGGTCTGACAGCTGGTGACCCGTCCCTGGATGCGAGCCAGCTGGTCGTTGCGCCGGTGCTCGCCGGGGGTGAGCCCCGGGGTGACCAGGCCGCCGCTCGCTCGCCAGACAGCCCGCCTCCAGCCGGCCGGGGGCGGCGCCGCGCTGGGCTTGAGAAAGCGGTCCGCGGTGAAGTCGTCATGGGTGGGGGCGCCGTCATCGCCCGGGCGCCGGTAGGGACGCGGCGGCGCCGGTCGCGCCGGGGAGGCGGCGATGGCCGCGGGGGGGGCCGCCGGCGGGGCGCTCCGTGACCAGGGCGGTTCCTCCCCGGGGGCCGCCCGCGCAGCGGGGTCGCGGGGCGATGCCGCGTGCCAGGGGCTGCCCGGGGGCGACCCGGGCGGGGGGAGCTGGGAGCGGCGCGGCGGGTGCTGAGGCATCGGCTCGGCGGGGACTGGAGTGACCGGGGAGACCGACGCGGGACTCACCTTGGGCACCTGGAGCTCGGCCATCCCCCGCGTGGCGCGAGGCGGCTCGGCAGCCGGCCACACCCGGGGGCGCGGATGGGCCGCCGGAGGGATGCCTGAGCCGGCGCGGGGCTGGGGGCGACCAGCGAGGTGCTGTCCGGGGGGCTCATCCAGCGAGCCGCGCTGGGCACCAGCCGGGCCGGCCGTGGCGTCATCGGCCGGCGGCACATGTGCCGCCGGGGGCGCGGCGGGGGGCCCCACCACGTTGAGGAGCGGCCGCGGTCGCGCCTCGCCATCGACCTCGCGATCGTCGTACTTCTCGTTCACTGCCCATCCCCCGGGCGCGCTCGAAGCGAGCGGCGCATCCGATTGGATACCTAGCCTAGTCGATCTGCCCGGTTCTGGCTGCAGGGCGCCGGTCCACCGGCTCAGCCGGCTTCGGCTGTACTCAGCTCGGCAAGAAAGCCTGCCTCGTCGAGAACCCGGACCCCGAGCCGCTGGGCCTTGTCCAGTTTGGCTCCCGCAGCTGCGCCGGCGACCACGGTCGCGGTTTTCCGGCTGACCGTGCTTGCGGGGGAGCCACCAAGAGCCCGGATGCGCTGCTCCGCCTCTGGCCGGGTCATCCCCTCGAGGGTTCCGGTGAGCACCCAGGTCTGCCCCGCCCATGGCCCCTCGCCCAGATCGGTTGCGTCCGGGACAACCCCGGCCGCGGCCAGCCGGTCGAGCAGGGCGCCGCCCTGGTCAGGAGAGAACCAGGCGGACACCCGCTCGGCGACCACCTGCCCGATCCCCTCGGTGCCCACCAGCTCCTCGACGGTGGCGGTCCGCAGCGCGTCCACGCTTCCGAAACGGCGGGCGAGCGCCTCGGCAGTGCGCGCCCCGACGTGGGGGATGCCCAGGCCATTGATCAGCCGGCCCAGCGAGGGGGCACGCCGCGCAGCGATCGCCACCACCAGCTTGTCCGCTGAGCGCTCGGCGAAGCCGTCAAGAGTGAGCAGCTGCGCGGCGGTGATGCCGAAGAGGTCGGAGGGGTCGGCCACGTAGCCGGCCTCAACCAGCTGGTCGACCACGGCCTCTCCCAGCCCCTCGATGTTCAGCCCCGCCCGTGACGCGAAATGACGGATGCGCTCCTTGCGCTGCGCTGGGCAGAGCGGGTTGAGGCAGCGGCGCACCACCTCCCCCTCCTCCCGGCTGAGGCCGGCGCCGCAGGCCGGGCAGGCCTCCGGCATCCGCCAGGGCTGGGCGCCGGCCGGCCGCGTCTCGGTCAGCACCCGAACGATCTCGGGGATCACGTCCCCCGCCTTGTGGAGCAGCACCCGGTCGCCCACCCGGACGTCCTTGCGGGCCACCTCGTCCTCGTTGTGCAGGGTGCAGCGGCGCACCGTCGACCCGGAGACCTGGACGGGCTCGAGGATCGCCACCGGAGTCACCGCCCCGGTGCGACCCACCTGGATGGTGATGTCCAGCACCCGGGTCTCCACCTCCTCGGGAGGGAACTTGAAGGCCACCGCCCAGCGCGGCGAGCGCGAGACCGCACCCAGTTCCTCCTGCAGGGCGCGGTCATTGACCTTGATCACCACCCCGTCGGTCTCGTACTCGAGGTCATGCCGCTTCTCCGCCCAGTGCTCGAGGAAGGCGCGCACCTCGTCGACCGAATGCGCCTGGTGGGCGTGGGGGTTGACCCGGAAGCCGAGGTCCTTCAGCAGGTCGAGCACCTCGCGCTGCGACCGGGCCGGCCCCGGCGGTTCCAGCCCATAGGTGAAGGTCTGCAGCCCCCGCCTGGAGGTCACCCTGGGGTCCAGCTGGCGCACCGCCCCGGCGGCGGCGTTGCGCGGGTTCGCATAGCCGGGCTTGCCGGCCTCCTCGAGCAGCTGGTTGGTGCGCGCGAATGCTCCCTTGGGTAGGTAGCACTCGCCGCGCACCTCGAACCGAGCCGGCATCCCGGTGAGCCCCCCGGGGCTGAGCCGGGTGGGGATCGACCGCACCGTGCGCAGGTTCGCGGTAACGTCCTCGCCCTCCACGCCGTTGCCCCGGGTTGCGGCGCGCACCAGCTGACCGTTGTCGTAGCTCAAGGACATCGCCAGTCCGTCGATCTTCAGCTCGCAGAGCAGCGAGTCGATCTCGCCGACCTGCCGCTCCGCGCGTCGCAGGAACTGCTCGACCTCGTCCAGAGAGAAGGCGTTGTCCAGGGAGAGCATCGCCTGCGCGTGGCGCACCTTGACGAAGGCATCCGACGGGGCGCCTCCCACCCGCTGGGTCGGGGAGTCCGGGTCCTGCAGGGCGGGATGGCGTGCCTCCAGGTCGAGCAGGCGCCGAAAAAGGAGGTCGTAGTCGCGGTCGGAGATCTCCGGAGCGTCAAGGGTGTGGTAACGGCGCGCGTGGTACGCGACCTGGGCGCGCAGCTCCTCGACCTCGCGGCGAGCGGCGGCGGGCACCTTGGCCGCGGGCGGCAGCTCGGCGCCGGTGGTCTCCACGCCGGCCATTATCGGGGCCACGGGCGCCGGCTTCCGGTCACCACGGGACGGTGGCCGCTCTCGTCCTTCCGACGAGCCTTTGCGAACCGGTCCAGCTCTCATCTATGTTGTGCGGCACGATGCGTATGCCCGGCTCGATGCAAGTGGGGGGTCCGTCGGCGGAGGCTCGACTGGCCGGCGTGATCAGCGACCTGGTGGGCCACGACAGCTGGCGGCTGGAGTTGTGGGACGGCCGCGCGGTCGGACCCCGCGGCGGGGAGTTCACCCTGCGGCTCTGCGACCGGCGCGCCCTCGACCGCTTGCTCGGCACCCTCCCCGAGCGCGGCTTTGGCCGTGCCTACGTCGCCGGTCTGCTCGAGATCGAGCCGCTCGACGCCTTCCTACGCGCGCTCACCCGGGTCCCCCCGAAGGCCTTCATCATGGCCGCCCCGCGGCTCCTTCGCGCTGCTGTGGCGCTTGGCGCCCGGCCCGACTGGCGTCCGGTGGCAGCCGCCGAGGCCCGTCTGCGCGGCCGGCGGCACAGCGTCAGCCGCGACGCCGAGGCAGTCCGGCACCACTACGACCTGCCTCCCGAGTTCTACGCCCTCTGGCTCGACCCCACCCTCACCTACTCCTGTGCGTACTACGCGACTCCCGGTGACGACCTGGCCACCGCGCAGAGCAACAAGCTCGACCTGGTCTGCCGCAAGCTGCGCCTGCAACCCGGCGAGCGGCTGCTCGACATCGGCTGCGGCTGGGGCTCGCTACCCATCCACGCGGCGCGGGAGTTCGGCGTGGAGGCCGTGGGAATCACTCTGAGCCCCGCCCAGGCCGAGTTTGCCCAGCGCCGCGTTGCCGAGGAGGGTCTCGGCGACAGGGTGGAGATCCGTCTCGCCGACTACCGCGAGCCACAGGGCACCTACGACGCGGTGGCCAGCATCGGCATGATCGAGCACGTCGGCCGGGCTCAGCTGCCGCGCTTCGCCAGAGCGGTATTCGAAGCACTGCGGCCGCGTGGACGAGCCCTGATCCACGGGATCACCATCCCGCCCACGATCGGGTGGAGCCGGTTCTCCTTCACCAACGCCTTCGTGTTTCCCGACGGCGAGCTCGAGGACATCGGCTTCGTCGACACCACCCTGGAACGCGCCGGCCTCGAGCTGCGTGACGTCGAGAGCCTGCGCGGCCACTACGCGCGGACGCTGGAGGCATGGGCGGCCCGGCTTGAGCAGCGCTACGCCGAGGCCGAGGCGATCGCCGGGCCCGAACGCGCCCGGGTATGGAAGCTCTACATGACCGGCGCCGCCGTCGGCTTCCGGCTCGGGACCCTCTCCATCCATCAGAGCCTGCTGGTGCGCCCCGACCCCGACGGCGAGATCAACCTCCCGGCGACCCGCGCCGATTGGTACGCAGGGGCCGCCGAGGATTCCGCCCCGGGAGGTGCCGAGCTGGTGGGCAGGGCTGAGCTGGCTCGCCCGGCTGCCGCCGGGCAGCTGGGCTCGCACTGAGGAGCTCTCCCGGGCAAGCTCGTCGGGCCGACCGGCACAACGCGCTCCCGCTCTCAGCCGGCCTCCTCGAGCACCACCAGCCCGGCGTCCCGCACCGCGAACAGCCGTGGCGGCCCCTCGTCGAACTTCACCATGACCTCCTCTCCGGATGCGCGAGTCATCGTCGAATGCATCACCGAGCCTTCGCCATGCCGGGGATGGTTGACCCGCATTCCCCGGGAGAAGCGCTGCGGAGGGTGCTCGACCGGGTTGGGCCGGGCCGCGTGGTCGTGCACCGCCTGGCGCACCGCGCCCGGGGTACGGACTCCCTGGACGGTGGGGGCGCCGGCGCGGCGGGGCACCTCGAGCAGCTCGGCAGGCAGGTCACCGAGGAAGCGCGATGCCTGGGCCAGCTGGGCCTGCCCGTAGAGGTGACGCCGAAAGGCGTGCAGCAGGTACAGCCGGCGGCGCGCCCGGGTGATGCCCACGTAGGTGAGGCGGCGTTCCTCGGCCACGCCGTCGTCGCCCTCCTCGAGCGCGCGGACGTGGGGCAGCAGCCCCTCCTCCATCCCGGCGATGAAAACCACCGGAAACTCGAGCCCCTTGACCTGGTGGAGGGTGATCAGGGTGATCCCCTGAACGTTGTCGTCGAGGGTGTCGACGTCGCTCACCAGGGCGACGTTCTCGAGGAACTGGGTCAGCCCCTCCGGCGGGGGCACGTCGGCGTACTCACCGGCAAGGCCGATCAGCTCGGTGACGTTGGCCCAGCGCTCCTCACCTTCGGGAGTCCCGTCGCGGAGATGACGCTCGTAGCCGGTGCGGCGCAGGGTCTCCTCGACGAACTGGGGCAGAGGCAGCCGGGCGCTGAGCTGGCGGAGCTCCTCGAGCAGGACACCGAACTCCCGCAGCGAGACCGCCGCGGCTGAGGGAAGCGCTTCCTCGGAGAGCCGGCTCACCGCCTCCAGGGGGGACACCCCGCGGCGCCGCGCGATCCGCTCCAGCTCGGCCACGGTCTTGTCGCCGATCTTGCGCCGCGGGACGTTGACGATCCGGCCAAAGGCGACCGGATCGCGGGGGTTGGCCACCAACCGCAGGTAGGCCATCACGTCCTTGACCTCGCGACGCTCGTAGAAGCGCATTCCCCCGACCAGCCGGTAGGGCAGCCCGCGGCGCAGCAGGGTGTCCTCGAAGGCGCGGGACTGAGCGTTGGTGCGGTAGAGCACTGCGCACTCGCTCAGGGAGTACCCCTCGCGGCCGACCAACAGCTCGATCTCGGCGGCGACAGTCAGCGCCTCCTCCTGCTCGTCGTAGACGGACAGCAGCCGCACCGGCTCGCCGCTCCCCTGGTCGGTCCACAGCTGCTTGGCGGCGCGCTCGGGGTTGTGCCGGATCACCGCATGCGCGGCGTCCAGGATGGTCTGCGTGGAGCGGTAGTTCTGCTCCAGGGTGATCCGCCGAGCCTCGGGGTAGTCGCGCTGGAAGGAGAGGATGTTCTGCACGTCGGCGCCGCGCCAGCCGAAGATCGACTGGTCGTCGTCACCGACGACCGTGAGGTTGCGATGCTGCTCGGCGAGCAGGCGCACCATCTGATACTGCGCCTTGTTGGTGTCCTGGTACTCATCGACGAAAAGGTGGCGGAAGCGCGTCTGGTACGCCTCGCGCACCTCCGCCGCCGTGCTGAGCAGCTCGACGCAGCGCACCAGGAGGTCATCGAAGTCGAGGGCACCGGCGTTGGTGAGCACCGTCGTGTACGCGGTGTAGGCCTGGGCGACGACCCCCTCGAAGAAGCCGTTGGCACCGCTCGCATAGCGCGCGGCGTCGAGCAGTTCGTTCTTGGCAGCGCTGATCGCGTGGCCTACCTTGGCCGGGGGGTAGCGTTTGTCATCGATGCCGGCCGCGGTCATGGCCCGGCGCAGGGCAGTCTGCCGGTCCGCCTCGTCGTAGATGCTGAAGTCGCGGCCAACGCCGATGGCGGCACCATCGCGGCGCAGGATCCGCACCCCGAGCGCATGGAAGGTGCCCAGCCAGATACCGCTGGCATCGCTGCCCAGCAGAGCCCCGATCCGCGCCTTCATCTCCCGCGCGGCTTTGTTGGTGAAGGTGACCGCGCAGATCTCCGACGGGCGCACATCGCGGCTGGCAAGGACGTAGGCAATTCGCTGAGTCAGCACCCGGGTCTTGCCGCTGCCCGCCCCGGCGAAGATGAGCAGCGGCCCGTCGGGTGCCTCGACCGCCTCACGCTGCGCCGGGTTGAGCCCGGCAAGCAGCTCGCTGGGCGCGCTGGCCGGGCTCAGTGCCGGCATCCCGGCGGCGGTGCGCAGGCAGCCGGGGTCATGGCGTGATTCTAGGGATGTGCTGAATGAGGTCCGCCGGGCTTCGAGCTAGAAGTCCATGTCGTCCATGCCGCCCATGCCGCCCATGCCGCCCATGCCACCCATGCCGCCCATGCCGCCCATGCCACCCATGCCGCCACCGCCACCGTGGTCGTGACCGGCATGCTCCGCGGCCTCCTCGGGCGCGTCGGTGATCACCGCCTCGGTGCTCAGAAGGATCTGCGCGATGCTCGCCGCGTTGGTGAGCGCGGTCACCACCACCTTGGTGGGGTCGATGACCCCGCGCTTGATCAGGTCGGTGAACTCGTTGGTGGAGGCGTCGAAGCCCTCGTTGCCCGAGGCCAGCCGCACCCGGTTGGCAACCACCGCACCGGACTCGCCGGCGTTCTCGGCGATGGTGCGCAGCGGCGCCTCGAGCGCGTCACGCACCAGCTGCGCGCCGGTGCGCGCGTCACCCTCCCAGCGGGTGGGGTCGATCGCGGCCGCGGCGCGGAGCAACGCCACGCCACCCCCGGGAACGATGCCCTCCTCGAGCGCCGCCCGGGTGGCCGCCAGGGCGTCGTCGATGCGCGCCTTGCGCTCCTTCATCTCCACCTCGGTGTTGGCTCCCACCTTGACCAGGGCGACCCCGCCGGAGAGCCGCGCCAGCCGCTCCTGAAGCTTCTCGCGGTCCCAGTCGGAGTCGGTCTCCTTGGCCTGGTCGCGCAGCTCGGCGCAGCGCGCCTCGATCCCCGCCTTGTCGCCGCCTCCCTCGACGACAGTGGTGTCGTCCTTGGTGACGGTGACTCGGCGGGCCGTGCCCAGGTGGCTCTCCTGGAGGGTCTCCAGGCGCAGGCCGATGTCCGCGCTGATCACCGTGGCCCCGGTGAGCACAGCGAGGTCGCCGAGCATCGCCTTGCGGCGGTCGCCAAAGCCGGGGGCCTTGACGGCCACTGCGGTGAAGGTGCCTCGCAGCTTGTTGACCACCAGGGTGGCCAGCGCCTCGCCGCTGACATCCTCGGCGACGATCAGCAGCGGCCGCTTGGTGTTGATCGCCAGCTCGAGCACCGGTACCAGCTCGGTGACCGCGCTGATCTTGTTCTCGGTGAGCAGGATCAGGGGACGGTCGAGCACCGCCTCCATCACCGCCTGGTCGGTGACCAGGTACGGGGAGATGTAGCCCTTGTCGAACTGCATCCCCTCCACCACGGTGACCTCGGTTTCGATCCCCGAGTTCTCCTCGACGGTGACCACGCCCTCCTTGCCAACCCGCTCGAACGCGTCGGCGATCATCTCGCCGATCTCCTCGGAGCCGGCGCTGATCGCGGCGACCCTACGCAGGTCGTCCCGTCCGTTGACCGGGGTGGAGAGGCCGCGGATGGTCGTCTCGGCGATCGCCACCGCCTCGCGCAACCCCTCGCGGAGCTCCCCGGGTGCGGCGCCCGCGGCGAGATTGCGCAGACCGTTGGTGATCATCGCCTGGGCAAGGACGGTGGCGGTGGTGGTCCCGTCACCGGCCACGTCATTGGTCTTGATCGCCACCTCCTTGATCAGGGCAGCGCCCATGTTCTCGAAGGGGTCGGCAAACTCAAGGTCGCGCGCAATGGTCACCCCATCGTTGATCACCAGCGGGGGCCCGAACTTCTTGTCGAGCACCACGTTGCGACCGCGCGGGCCCAGGGTGACGCTCACCGCGGAGGCAAGCGCGTCGACGCCTCGCCGCAGCGAGTCACGCGCCTCGGAGTCGAAGCGGAGTTGCTTGGCTGCCATGCGCTAGTACCTCTGGCGTGAGTGGCGGAGGGCGGAGGGTCGCCGCCTAGTTGGCGGCGACGACCGCCAGGATGTCCTTCTCGGAGAGGATCAGGTAGTCGACGTCGTCGACCTTGACCTCCGAACCGGCGTACTTCGCGTACATCACCCGGTCGCCCACCTTGACGTCGAGCTCGACCCGGCTGCCGGTGCGCTCGTTGAAGCGGCCGTTGCCCACGGCCTCGATGGTGCCCTCCTGAGGCTTCTCCTTGGCGGTGTCGGGAAGCACGATGCCGCTCTTGGTCATCTCCTCGCGCTCGAGGGGCTTGACGACGACGCGGTCGGCCAGGGGGCGAAGCTTCAGGGACACAGGGACCTCCCTTCTCGTGGAGAATTGGTTAGCACTCTCGGGTTGAGACTGCTAACACTCTACCCCAGCGAGTGCCAGCCTCGCAACCCGGGGGATCCTGATCCCCAGTTGTCCCTCACCCCCCGACGGACTTGATCAGCAGGTCGGTGCCGTAACCGGCGAGGAAGCCGCAGAGCAGCCCGAGCATGCCCATCTGGTGGCTGCCGAGCTTGCGGCTCACATGCTGCAGCTCACCGATCACGTAGATGATCGCCCCCGCAGCAAGAGCCAGAAAGAGCACCGATACGGCCTTGGTCATATCGGAGGTGGCGCCGCCGATCTGGGTCACTCCGTAGCCGACCAACGTGCCGGCGAAGGTCGGGCCACCCCCCGCCAGCCCCAGCAGGGCCAGGAACCTCCAACTGGGACGCTGCCCGATCATCGGGCCGCTGACGCCGAACCCCTCGGTGATGTTGTGGAGGCCAAAGCCGATCACCAGCACCAGGAAGAAGCGATAGGCCCCCGCTGCAGCGGATTGGCCGATGGCCAGGCCTTCGGAGAAGTTGTGCAATCCGATCCCCGTGGCGATCAGCAGCGCGGTCCGCATCGGCCCCGCCAGGGGCGCCCGGACCGGTCGGTTGGACATCGCTGCCATCGCCCCCGGTCCGGCCGGCAGCGGCCGGCGGCGGCTGACACGCTCGAAGAAAATCAGGCTGAACATTCCCACCGCGATCCCCGCCGCCAGCAGCAGCCCGAAGCCCGCGCCCGCCGCGGCAGAGACACTGAGCTTCTCCTCCACCGTCTCGCTGGCGTTGCGGATGACGTCGTAGAAGATGAACAGCAGGACACCGACCGCGCCCGCGGTGAGGAATGACATCAGCCTCGGCCCGGGCCGGCCCCAGCGAGCGATCGGCAACCCGAGGAGGATGGTCAGTCCGGCGATTGCGCCGAGGGCCGCCGTGGTGGCGAAGTTCATCGACTTAGCTTACGGGCAGGTGGCCCAGGCGCCGAGGCGCGTCGGGTCGCGCCGCTCGAGCACTACCGATGGCAGGACGGCGCTCACGCATATTCGTCGAGGGTTGGATCGACAGCCATTCCGGGGTCGTCCGCGCCCCGCAGCAGCCGCTGCCAGCCGGCGGCACCGATCATCGCAGCGTTGTCGGTGCACAGCGAGAGTGGCGGGATGGTCACCTGCAGCCCTGAGAAGTGCTGCTGCACAGCGGCCCTCAGGGTGCTGTTGGCTGCCACCCCGCCCACAACGGCGATTCGCTCGGAACCGAGCCGGTCCGCTGTGATGGCCAGGGCGTGAAGCAGCTGCGCGACGACGGCGGCCTGGAAGGACGCGGCGAGGTCACGCACAACCTCGGGTCGCCGTGGGGTGCCGGCGTCCGTGAGCTCGTCGGCCCCGAGGTCGCGGATGGTGTAGCGCAGGGCGGTTTTCAGCCCGCTGAATGACAGCCCGTCCGCCAAGCGCGTGCTCGGCAGGGGGAAGCGGGTGGGGTCGCCGCCCTCGGCGGCTCGCTGGATCTCGGGACCGCCCGGGTAGCCAAGCCCGAGCAGGCGCGCTGCCTTGTCGAATGCCTCCCCGGCCGCATCGTCGCGGGTGGACAAGAAGCGGGTGGCATGACCGTGCTCGCGCAGTTCGACCACGTCGCTGTGGCCGCCGCTGACCACCAGGGCCAGGTAGGGGGGCTCGAGCACGGTGTCACTCAGCCAGGCGCTGTAGACGTGCCCGGCCATGTGTGACACGCCGACCATGGGCAGTCCGCGCGCGATCGCCGCCGACTGCGCGAACAGCGCGCCCACCAACAGGCAACCGGCCAGCCCCGGGCCGCGGGTGACTGCCACCGCCCCCACGTCGTCCCAGCCGCCCGACAGCACCGCCAGGGCCTCGTCGACCACCGGCCCGATGGCCTCGAGGTGGGCACGGGCAGCGAGGTCGGGAACCACCCCGCCGTGCCGAGCGTGCAGGGCGATCTGCGACGAGACCACGTTGCTGAGCACCGATCTCCCCTCCTTGAGCACGGCCGCGGCCGTCTCGTCGCACGAGGTCTCGATCGCCAGGAGGTTCAGACCGGGTACTCCGCTGAGGGCGCGCCGCCGATCCCGGGGACGTCGATGCCGGAGAAGATGTCCATGAACTGACGCTTGAACGCGGGCGCATGGATGCTGTCGCTCCACATGATCACCGCGTCCTCGCCGTTGTCGGTGTAGTAACCGCGACGCCGGCCGATGCACTTGAAGCCGAACCATTCGTAGAGCCGGATGGCGTGGTCGTTGCCTGCTCTCACCTCGAGCGTCATCCAGCGTGCACCCAACTCGTAACTGCGCTGGATGAGGGCGGCGAAGAGTGTCTTGCCGTATCCCTTGCCCTGGTCGCGACGGCGCACGCCGATGGTGGTGACGTGGGCTTCGTGCACAACCTTCCAGAGGCCTGCGTACCCCGCGAGCTGACCATCCTCACGCAGCACGATGTACGACGCCTGCCGGTTCTGGGCGAGCTCGGTGGCGTACGCGTTGCGCGGCCAGGGCGACAGGAAGATGTCGCGCTCGATCACCTGGACGGCCGGGATGTCCTGCTGACGCATCGGCTCGATTGCGAGGCGCGGGACGACCTGCATCTACCTCACCACGAGGGCTGATCCGAAAGCCGAGTTTAACAGGGCTCAGCGCTCTGATCCGCGCCACGTCATGGATTCACCGCGCGGGGTGCGCCCATCGAGGCGCCTTCAGCGTGTGTCGCCTCCAGGCCCGCGGCGACCAGCGGCGCGGCAGCCAACGCCAACGGCACCGCCGCCGCGAGTGCGGCCACCGCGTTGACGCGAGAGAGCCCGGGCAAGGGGAGACCGGTGGTGGCGTAGACGGCGGTGCTGGGACCCAGCTCGCCAATGGCGCGCCTTTGGACAGCCGTCACCTGCACCGGCCGGCCGTCATGCTTCTTGAAGCTGGCGCAGTAGACGCCGCCCCTGCCGGCGTCGGCGATGACCAGGAACTGCCGCCCGTCAGGCTCGGCTGCCGCGGCCGCGACGGCGACGAGGCTGCCGATCCCGTGCAGCGGTAGGCCGCGGGCGGAAGCCACACCCAGAGCGGCGGCCATACCGCCCCGCACCCCCGTGTACGAGCCGGGCCCGGTGAGCACCACCACCGCCACGATCGACGCCGACAGGACGTCGGCGAGCACCGCCGGGAGCAGGGTGTCGAGGTGGCCGCCAGCGAGTGGGCGCTCGTTGATCACCGTACCGGCGGTGTCGGTCGTCACCACCCATGCCGCCTCGCGGGAAGCGGTGTCGAGGGCAAGCACTGTCACGGGCGGCCCGAGACGTGCATTGCAGCCCACGCCTCAGCGAGGTGCGCGGCGGCACCCTCGTGCATGCGCAACTCGCGGCGATGGTGCATGTTCACAGGGGCATCGAGACTCAGCGTGGCCGTCACCAGGCGGCTGAGGTCGGCGTATTCGGCCCACTCCACCACCACCGCCCCTTCCTCGAGCGCGTTGTCGAGGTCGAGGAAGTCCAGTGACGGAGCGGGCCCCAGCCTGTAGAGGTCCACGTGGTGCAGGGTGAGATGGGCGCACCGGATGGGCTGATGGAGGATGAAGGTGGGGCTTCGCACGGTCGAGCCACCGCCGCCGGCCCCGGCCGCGATGCCCCGCACCAGGCACGTCTTGCCGGCCCCGAGCGGGCCGTTCAACGCCAGCAGGTCACCTGCGCGGAGGACCCGCCCGAGCGACGCACCGTACGCTTCGGTGGTCGCAGGGTCGTCGCTGCGCAATACGTTGAGGCGATTCACGAGAAGTGCGCTGCTCGGCCAGCCGGCAGAGGCAGGTTTGTTCCACCGGCGCAGTCGAGAAGGCGAACGCCGGCATCGCCCACCAGCGCACCGACCCAGGTG
>JBHEMT010000124.1:0-2519 GCA_046262435.1 Candidatus Dormibacteria bacterium
GGCTCGCTGGGGGTGAAGGCGGCCGCGCAGGCCGTGGCCCTGGTGTCCGAGGAGCTGCGCGCCTTCAGCGCGGTGCTTGCCGCCAAGCCGTGCCTGACGGTCATCACCAAGACCGACCTCGACAGCGGAGCCGGGGCCGAGCGTGAACTCCGAGCTGAGCTGGCCGCCCGCTTCGCCATCTCCGCCCAGACCGGAGCGGGGTGCACCGAGCTGCTTGGCGCCGCCGCTGAGCTGGTCTGGCGGGAGCGAGCGGCAGCGGTCGCCGGCGGCGCGGCGATGCTGGCCCTCCCGGGCGCTGACACGGGTGGCCATCGCGTATACCGGCACACGCCCCGGAGCGTCCTCGACGCTCCGCTGGTGACCCGGGAGGGCGAGGCCTACCGGGTCAGCTCAGAGGCGGTGGAGCGGATGGTGGAGATGACCGACCTCGATAACGAGGAGGCGCTTGCTCGCCTGCAGCGTCGGATGCGGCTGGCCGGCGTGGACCAGGCTCTGCGTGCCGCCGGCTGCGTCGAGGGCGACGAGGTGCGCATCGGCGCTGCCGAGTTCGACTGGGTGGACGAGGTGGGGTGAGCGGCGGTATCACCGCCCGTCCCGCGGAACCCCGGCGCCTGGTGATCCTGGGCGGCACCTTCGACCCGGTGCACACCGGTCACATGGCCATCCTCGAGCAGACCCGCGTCGCCCTCGGGGCGGACATGGGCTGGCTGCTGCCCACCGGGGACCAACCGCTCCGCGAGAGCGCAGTTGCCAGCGCCGCCGATCGGCTGGCGATGGCCGAGGCCGCGGTGCGCGACCAACCCCACCTGGCGGTGAGCGATCTCGAGGCGCGGCGCCCGGGTCGCTCCTACACGGTGGAGACCGCCGCCGAGCTCAGCCCAATCCAGCTCGGGGTGGAGCGCTGGTGGCTGCTCGGCGCGGACGCCGCACGGCGCATCCGCGAGTGGCGGCGCTGGCCGGAGCTGCTGCAGAGGGAGCGCTTCGCGCTGGTCAACCGCGCCGGGGTGGCGCCAATGGGCGGCGCCGAGGCGGAGGCGCTGGGATTCGCCGCGGAGCGCAGCCGCCTGCTCGCCGTGGACTCCCCGCCGGTCAGCGCCAGTGAGGTCCGCCGACGCCTGGCCGCCGGCGAGAGCCTTGCCGGGATGCTCCCTGATGCCGTGGCTCAGCTGATCCGCGCCCGCGGCCTCTACGGCACGGCCACCACGAGGCCGGGGGATAATGCCGGAGATGACCTCCGCTGAGCTGGCTGCGCTGATCGTTGCCGCCGCCGAGGACAGAAAGGCCCGCGACGTGGTGACCGTGCCCCTGGAGGGCAAGACCATCATCGCCGACTACTTCGTGGTCTGCGAGGGGGACACCGACCGTCAGGTCCGGGCCATCGTGGAGAGCATCGAGGACGCCTGCCGCGGCCGCGGGGTTCGCCCCCTGGCGGTATCCGGGCTCAAGGACGCGTCCTGGGCATGCATGGACTACGACGCGGTGATCGCCCACGTCTTCCTGCCCGGGGAGCGCACCTTCTACGATCTCGAGGGGCTGTGGCAGCGCGCGGCCGCCACCAGGGAGTCCTCGTCGGTCTGACCCGGCCGGTCAGAGGCCGAGCAGGCGCATCGCGGCCTGCAGGGTGCCACCGCTGAAGGCCTGTGCCGCGTGCATCCCGGCGATCCCGAGGGCGACCGCCGACACCCCGATGACCGCGGCCAGGAGCACCTGCTCGGGGCGACGGAGTGCGCGTCCGCCGATGGCGGCGAGCGGCGGCACGACCAGCCCGAGCAGGACTCCACCGATGAAGCCGCCGGCGTGGGCGTAGTTGTTGACGCTGTGGTTGATGAAGCCGAAGAAGACCAGCAGCAGCAGGTTGCTCCCCACCCATCGACGGATCGCCGCGGCGGTGCCGGTGCTCACGCCGCGCCCCTGAACCCGGCCGAGCATGAGGAGCAGGCCGATCCAGCCGACGATGCCGCCCGAGGCGCCGAGCGTCAGACCGATGGGCGCCACCCCGGGGGCGGTCGCCGCCACCCAGAGCAGCACCCCGGTAGCACCGGTGACCAGGAAGCTGCTGAGCATCACCAGCCGCCCGAAGTACTGCTCGACGGTGCGTCCGATGATGAACGTGGCATAGCAGTTGAGCGCGAGGTGGATGGGGGAGTCGGGGTCGTGGAGGAACGAGGCGCTGACGTAGCGCCACCAGTCGCCGCGGCCGTGCGGGTCGTTGAGGGCGGCGCCGACCACATCGGCGGCGCCGGACTGGGCGTATCCCGCGGGAACCAGGCGGCCGAGGATCACCTTCTCCAGGATCCAGGCCACCACGAAGGCGGCGATCAGGCCATAGGTCAGCACTGGGGTGGTGATCACCCGGCCGCCTCCGACCGGGCGGCTGCCAGCGGCCATCGCCTGGCGCTCGGCGAGGTCGACAGCGGCCAGGGTGGGCGGTTGCGCTCCCCGCTGCAGCGCCTTCGCATGCCGCGAGATGGCGCGCGCCGAGGGGAGTGAGCGGGGCGGGTCGAGCAGGGTCTGCACCT
>JBHEMT010000125.1:0-11958 GCA_046262435.1 Candidatus Dormibacteria bacterium
TCGCGCCCGGGATCCTGGCCAAGGGAGACCAGAGCCTGGATGACCAGGCCGTCAGACAGCGGGTTGCTGTTGGTGTCGCCATCGGCGGCGGGCTTGTGCTCAGGGAAGCCGCCGTCCAGGTTCTGGGTGACGTGGAGGTAGGCGAGCAGCTGGGCGTGCCGCGGCAGGGTGTGCTCGGCCGCCATCAGGGCCATGACCGCCATCGCGGTCGCATTCGTGTCGCCCGGCGCGCCCGCCGACACCCCCTCGTTCCAGCTGCCGTCGGGGTTCTGCATGGCGCGCAGCCGGGCTGCCGCGGCGGCGTCCACCGGTGTCCCCGACGCGACCTCGGCGAGCAGGCCGAACGCCTGCGCCCTGGTGTCACCGAACCCGTAGATGTGGTCGGATTTGTCTTGAACCTCGAGGCGGCGGACGAGGTCGAGGCCGCCGTCCCCCACCCGCCGGGGGTTCATGCCCGCGGCCACCATCGCGAGAATGACCTGGGCGGTGGGCGCGGCCGCCGCGTCGGCGGACTCCGGGGTGAGGCCGACGCTGTGCGCGGCGAGGTAGTCCAGCGCCGAGGCGCCGGCGGCGACGTGCAGAGAGTTCGGTTTCCGGGCAAGGGCCACGGCGCCGAGCACCGTGTCGGCAGTCTCCTCCTGGGTCGGCCGCGGAGCTGCCGGCGAGCTTGGGTCGATGGAACCATCGCTGGACTGCAGAGTCAGCAGGTACCCGAGGGCGCGAGCCGCCGGGGTGTCCTGTGCGGCGGCCGGCGCGGCGGTCAGCATCCCCGCGAGCAGGCACGTCGCCATGCCTGCGGCGGCGGCAAGGACGGCAGTGGGTCGACGCAATCCTGGTCTCCAGTCCTGGATACAGCGGAAAATTCGGGGTGGCGGACGCGGCGAGGGCCGAAGCGGCGCCGGCCGCGGTCGCCGGTTGCCGACGGCCCGGCGGGCGCAAAGCAGTGGGCCGATTGCCGGATACACCAGACGCGGATTCGAATCGTCCGGCCTGCTGGAAGTATGGAACAGCCCGGCGCGCAGTGGTCGATTTTCGTGCTTTGTACGATCCCCACTGCGGTGATGTGACACCCGCGCCGCACAATGGAGCGGTGGCAGTTGACGGCGACCGCGAGATTCCCGCGATCACGGCGGCGGTCAGCCGACTGGTCGAGACAATGCGGCAGTTGGCCGGTGAG
Source organism: Candidatus Dormibacteria bacterium (assembly GCA_046262435.1). Lineage (GTDB taxonomy): Bacteria > Chloroflexota > Dormibacteria > Aeolococcales > Aeolococcaceae > JBHEMT01. The sequence continues at coordinate 1,178 of JBHEMT010000125.1, forward strand.
GTGACCACGCTGCGCCTCCAGAACGACCGGCTTGAGGCCGAACTCGAACGCCTGCGTGCAACCTCGCGAGGCCGGGCCAAAGGCGCCGCACTTGCGTCGCCCGGTGCTCGCAGCGTGCCCCGCACGCGTGGAAAATCGGTGGGGGTTACGGCGGCCGGACGGGTGAGCCGGAACCGGGCAGTCGCATCGCGGGGGGGACGGTCCACCCCGCCGGAGGTCACCGACGCCGTGGTCCGCGCAGCCCTCAACAAGCTCGGGGAGGCGACGGCGGGAGAGATCGCCGCGGAGATCACCCGGGCGGGCTCGCGGGTGTCGGGCCGAGCCATCCGCTTCCTCGCCGAGGGAGTGGGCGCCACCGTCGTTGCCAGCGGTGCCGACGGCCAGCGCCGCTACCGACTCGGCTAGCTCGGCAACTCGCCGCCGGTGCGGCGGTCGGGCGGCGGGCTCTGCTCGCCTGCGGTCGGCTGGGTGCGCCGAGGCCTGGAGTGCTCCGCTAGCCTTGCCGCGGTGGGCACCGGTCTTCTTTTCGCCGTCAGCCTGGTGCTCATCGTCGCCTCCGCGGAGGGCTTCACCAACGCAGTGGAGTGGGCAGGGTTTCGGCTGCACCTCGGTGCGGGCGCGACCGGCAGCCTGCTCGCCGCCATCGGCACCGCGATGCCCGAAACCGTGGTGCCCGCTGTCGCCCTCCTCTCGCACCAGCCGAAGTCCGAGGCGGTTGCCATCGGCGCCATCCTCGGGGCGCCCTTTCTCCTGGTCACCGTGGCCGTGGCGATCACCGGCGCGGCCGTCGTCCTGCGCGGGGGCGAGCGCCTCCTGCGTCTCGACCCGCCCCAGGTGCGCCGCGACCTCGGCACCTTCGTCGTCGGCTACTCCCTGGTGCTGCTCAGCCTCGCCTTCCCCAGGCCCCTGAGGGTGCTCGTCTCGCTGGTGCTGATGGGGCTCTACGCCCGGTACGTGGTGGCAACCCTGCGCGGCGGCGAGGCCACCGAGGAGGCACCGGAGCCGCTGCACCTGCTGCGCTGGCGTGGACGCGCGCACGACCCTCGCATGGCAGCGGTCGTGGTCCAGCTGCTCGCTTCGGTGCTTGCGCTGGTGGTCGGTGGCGAGATCTTCGTGTCCGCCTTGAGCCAGGCGTCCGCCGCCCTTGGGGTGTCGGCACTACTGCTCGCCCTGGTGGTGGTGCCGCTGGCGACCGAGCTGCCCGAGATCCTCAACGCTGTTCTCTGGGTTCGCAGCGGCGACGACCGGCTGGCGTTCGGTTGCATCGCCGGTGCCGCGGCGTTCCAGGCCTGTTTTCTGGGCGCCATGGGACTCAGCTTCACCGCCTGGCAGCCGCGCGGCATCGGTCTTGCCGCAGCACCGATCACCCTGGTCACCGCCGGCGCGGTTCTCGTCGTGGTGCGCGGCGGCAGGTCGCGCGGATGGACGCTGGGTCTGGCCGCACTGCCGTGGTTCGGCTGGGTGGTGGCGGCGGTCCTGCTGCGCCCCGGGGCGGCGGCCTAGCGCTGCTGGGCCACCTCGGCAAGGGCATCGCTGGTCATCGAACTGACTGGCCGGAGCAAGCGGATGTGCCGGCGGGAGATCAGCACCAGGTCCTCCACCCGCTCGGTGTCCGGGCCGTTGAGTCGCACATCGGTCAGCGGCATGAACTCGCCATGCCCCATGTTGATGAACCGCTCCACCGACAGCTCGGGGGTGACGTGGATGTCGCCCTCCACCACCCAGTCCCCCACCAGCAACCGGACCCGGTGCTGCTCCTTGTGGACCACGTGAGGCGCGGCGCCGGTTGCCACCGGCTCGGCGACAGGCACCACCAGCAGGATGTCGTTGCGGTTGATGGCCAGCTCGTCGGCGGCGTTGTCGAATGTGGGACAGCCCTCGAGCTGGGCTGACTCGAGGATCAGCATGGTCCGCCGCTCATTGAAATGGTCGCTGACCCGCTGGCCGCCGATCAGGGGCAGGCGCCCCCAGGCCTCGAAGCCGGCTCCGACAATCACCACCGAGGGCGCGGGCACGGCGTCGTGCTGGGCGGTCATCGCGGCCCATGGTAGCCGCGCTGCTCCGGAAGTGCCGTGAGCGGGACCCGCCCCCATGGTTGGACCGGCCGCAGCGGTCCGTGCCGAGCCGCGCGGCGCCATGAAGGACGCGTCGGACGCATCGGAGGACGCATCGCGCACACTCCGGCGGCGCCGGCCCGCTGCCGGTGCGGCACCCTGCGGCTCTGAGCCTGTGGGCGAGGATGACGACGCGGCGACGTACGTATGGCAGAAGCAGAAGCAGTGGAGGGAGGATGACAGTGGACCTCAGTGGGAAGGTCGCGGTGGTCACCGGCAGTGGCCGCGGCATCGGCCGTGCCTACGCCAAGGCGCTGGTTGATGCGGGAGCCGCGGTGGTCGTCAACGACATCGACGGCGACGTTGCGGAGCGATGCGCCGCCGAGCTGGGCGCCGACGGCGGCCGGGTGGTCGCCCAGGTGTGTGCGGTGGGACCGTCGGCGTCGGCGCAGCAATTGGTCGACCGCGCCGTGGGCGAGTTCGGCCGGCTGGACGTCATGTGCACCAACGCCGGCATCCTCCGCGACCGGATGCTCTGGAAGATGACCGATGACGACTTCGACGCGGTTGTGGAAACGCACCTGCGCGGAACCTTCACCTGTGCCCGCGCGGCAGCGGTGCACATGCGTGAGCGCGGAGAGGGCGGGCGCATCGTGGTCATCTCGTCGTGGGCGGGCCAGCGCGGCAATCTGGGACAGACCAACTACGCGGCGGCGAAGGCCGGCATCGCGGCGTTTGCCCGCACCTGGGCCATGGAGCTTGCTCGGGCCAACATCACGGTGAACGCGATCGTCCCCAATGCACTGACCCGGATGATCTCGTCGATCCCCGGGATGGGGCCGATGGTCGAGGCGGCTGAGCGGGGCGAACCGCTGCCCGACCTGGTGCGCAAGGGGATGGGCATGGGCATGCCCGAGGACGTGGCTCCAGTGCTGGTGTTTCTCGCCAGCGACGCGGCGGCCGGCGTCACCGGTCAGTGCATCGGCCTGGGGGGCGACAAGCTCGCGCTCTGGTCACATCCGCGCGAGGTGGCGATGGCCTACCGGGACGGTGGATGGACCGCGGACGCCATCGCCGAGATGTGGTCCTCCAGCGTGGGGCAGACCCCGGAGTCCTACGGGATCCCTTTCCTTGGCGGAGGCCAGTAGCCGCCGCGCCCGGTGGTTAAACGACGACGGGCCCGGCGGACGGCACCGAGTGTGCCGCCGCCGAGCCCGTGAGCTACCGGAGGAAGTTACATCCCTGCGGCGGTGAGGTGCACCGCACCGAGCGGAATGCCCTTCATGAAGATGGTCACGCCGAAGGTCTGGTTGAGCGCGTCGGCTGCGGCCTGCGAGAGCTTGGCGGTGACGCCGTCGAGCTTCACATTGGCGCCGTCCATGCTGATGGCGGCCTTGCTGCCGTCGAGATCGAGAAGCTGAACCTGCTGACCGCCGACGGTGGCGGTGAGGGTCGAGGCACCCGGATCGACGATGAAGTCAGTGGCGGTCAGCGACTTGGCGCCGGCGGAGAAGGTGATTCCACCGGTGTGGACGACCGACCCACGGATGTACGGCAGCTGGCTCGGGTCGTAGATGTCGACGTTGCCGCTCTTGATCGGGAAGGACACTTCGACCGTGCCGTTGGCCATCGCCGCGGTGGCGGGGGCGACCGGGGCAACCATGACGCCGTTGGTCTTGAGAACGCCGGCGGTCGCGGGATCGAGGTCGACCTTGGTGTCGACTCCGGTGAGGGCCTTGATGCTGGCCTTGGGGGATGTGCTGGCCGAGCTGGCAGCACCGCTGCTCGACGACGCGGCGCCGCCGCTGGAGGAGCTCGAGCTCGAGCTGCTGTTGTCGCTGCCGCAGGCTGCGAGCAGCAGGGTGCTGGCTCCCAGAACGGCAACGGTGACGGGGATACGGCGCATAGGACGGGCCTCCAGGAACGTGGACGACGCTATCGCGCCGGATTCATGTGGTGATACGCAGGCCCTCACCTTTTGGATCAGTGGCATGTCGCCCAGCTCGCCGCAGCCAGGCGATGAGCACAACCCGGTGGCGACAATGGCCGGGTGACGGAGCGGCGGACCGGTTCGGCAGAGGGACCGGCGGCGAACTCGTCGGCGCCGCCCTTGGTGGAGGAGGCGGGATTGCTGGTGGGTGCCCACGTCTCGACGAGAGGGGGCATCGACAGGGCGATCAATGCAGGCGTGGCGATCGGCGCCGAGGCGATTCAGATCCACCCATCGCCTCCACAGACCTGGCGCCCGCTGCGGCTCGACGCCGAGACGGTCGAGGCATTCACCACGAAGTGGCGGGGCTCCGGCCTGCGCGCGCACTACCTGCACGCGGTCTACCTGGTCAACCTTGCCGCGGACACGCCGCTGCTGGTGGAGCAGTCCGTGGCCTCACTGGTGCACCACCTGGAACTGGCCGCGCGCCTGGGCGCGACCGGGGTGGTCTTCCATCCCGGCTCCCACAAGGGGGCGGGCTTCGAGGCCCGCCGTGGTCAGATGGCTGAGGCGATCGACGCCGTCCTCGCCAGGTCGGATGCGCCGGTTCGCCTGCTCATCGAGAACAGCGCCGGGCAGGGCGGATGCGTGGGCAGCAGCTTCGCCGAGATCGCCGCGATTGTCGGCGACGCCGCGCCTGACGAGCGCCTCGGGGTATGCCTCGACACGTGTCATGCCTTCGCCAGCGGCTACGACCTCCGTGACCCTCACGCCGCGGACGCAGTCGTCGATCTGTTCGCCGCCGAAGTGGGGATGGAACGGCTGGCTCTGGTGCACGTCAACGACTCGCGGACCGAGCTTGGTGGCCGCTCCGACCGGCACGCCAACCTCGGCGAGGGCAGGATCGGCTGGGCGGGTTTTCGCGCCCTCCTCTCCGATCCACGGCTACGCGGAGTCCCCTGGATTCTGGAAACCCCGGGCGACGGTTCGGGTCCCACCCGCGCGGCTGTCGACGACCTCCGCGCTCTGGCCGCGGCCTGCCGTCCAGAGCTGGTTCAGTCGGGGCTGGAAGGGGCCGACCGGGACCGCTCGTGGTTGTCGATCATTTCCTGAACGATGGGGGCCAGGTCCTTGAACGACGGCGGCTTGCGAAGCACCCGCACCCCGGGAAGCAGAGCCACCTCCCGCCTGGTTTCGTCGTCGGCCGCGGTGAGGACGAGGATCGGCAGCCCGGCAAAGCGTGGGTCGGCGCGCACCGCGCGGCAGAGACCGGTACCGTCGAGGCGCGGCATCATCAGGTCGGTCACCAGCGCGTCGGGGTTGGCGGACTCGAGTTGCTCGAGCGCAGCCTGACCGTCCTCGACCGCGATCACGGTGAAGCCACGCATCGTGAAGTTCATGTCCAACAGGGTTCGCAGGTCGAGGTGGTCCTCGGCGAGCAGGATGCGGGGCATGGGGTTCGAAGCGTAGGCGCTAGGGCCAGATGCGTGGGCAGCAACGACCCGCTAGCCGATGCGGTCGCCGGGGACACAGTCACCGTCGGGGCGGAGCAGGGCCACTCTCTGGCCGCCGCGCTCATAGGCGCCCAGCACCAGTACCTCGCTGCGCAGCGGCCCGATCTGGCGAGGGGGGAGGTTGACCACACAGACCACCAGGGAACCGGTGAGCTCCTCGGGCTTGTACCCGTCGACCACCCGGGCCGAGGAGCGGCGCTCGCCGAGGGGCCCGAGATCGATGCGCAGGCGGTAGGCCGGAGTGCGTGCCTGGGGAAAAGGCAGGCACTCGAGGACCCGGCCGATCCGCAGGTCGACGGCGAAGAATTGGTCCGCGGCAAGCTCCGGCAGCTGGTCGGCTGATGCCACTCAGCAGGTCTCCCAGCCGCACGAGCTGAGGTAGACGTCGGCAATCCGCCGGTGCCCTGCGGGGCTCGGGTGGATGTCGCCACTGCGCACCCAGGTCAGGGCCAGCTCCTCTCCCGCAAACGCCGCGCCGACGTCGGCGACGGTGACGCCCGCGCGCGCGGCGGCATCCCGGATGGCCTCGTTGAACCCGCCTCGCCGGGCCCTTCGCGGCGCGAGCTGGTCGGCGCTGGGCAGACCGGGCTCCGCGTCGAGTGGGGAGAAGGGGTTGTAGAAGGTCTGCGTGGCGGCCAGGCGGTCGAGCGCTTCGCCCTGGGGCGCGAGAGCCCCCTGGAGGCGGCTCCAGATGTCCTCGAGGTTGTCGCTCAGGTTGCGCACTGCCTGGGCATCGCCCACGTCCGCCGCCTCCATCGCATCGTTGGCGCCGAGACAGAGCAGCACCGGCGCAACCCGCTGGCCGCGCGCCTGAACTGTGGCGATCAGCTCTTCGGCGGCGTCAAGCTGGCCGCCCTGAGCGCGAAACGAGGTGCTTGACTCGCCGGGAACAGCGAGCAGCGAGAGGTGCAGGGCGGGTCGAAGGAGGCGGAGCCGGCCGGCTACCAACCCCATACATCCCTCGTCCACGTGGGCCGCACCCAGGCCGGCGGCGATGCTGTCACCGAGGGCGAGCATCACGTCGCCGACGTCGAGTGGAACGAGCGCGCGGGTCTCGCTGGGCGCGCGGGAATTCTGGGACACGCTGGCGGCGAGTATACGGACGGCGCTGCGGGCGCCCCGGGCGCCCCAGGGGCGGTGCCACCGCGGGCGCAACTCGATGGGCTGCCTATACTCCCGCCCAAGCGGCGCCCTGCGCCGAGGAGGAGATCGTGCCCGGCTGCCCCTGGTTGCTCCGGCTCGGCACCGCAATGGCACTGTTCGGGGCACTGGCCGGCTGTGGCGGGTCGGGACCGCCCCCGGATCCGCACACCCTGCTCGCCCAGGCGAAGCAGAGGGTGGACGGCACCGCAGCGCTGCATTTCCGGCTGACCAGCACCGACGCCGCCGGGAGCGGCCCGCTGATCACCGGTGGCGACGGCGACGCCCGTCGACCCGACGGCTTCACCGGCACCCTCCAGGTCAGCCTCGATGGTTTCCCCACCACCGTGCGCATCGTCTCCCTGGGCGGACACTTCTTCGCCAGACTCCCCTTCACGACCAGCTTCCGGGAGACCGACCCCGCCAAGTACGGCTTCGGCGACCCCGCCGTGTTCCTCGACCCGGTGCACGGTTTCTCGGCGCTGCTGGGCAACGCGCAGCACCCGGCGGGTCGCGGACGTGACCGGCTCAGCGGCGAGGAGCTCGACGAGGTGGGATGCACCCTGCCTGGACCGGAGGTGGCGGCCCTGCTGACCAGCGCCGACCCCGCCCAGGACGTCCGGGCCACCTTCGGGATCACCGCTGACCATGCCGTGCGCCGGGTGGTGCTCACCGGACCGTTCTTCGATGCCCGCCGGCTGAGCACCTACACCCTGATTCTTGACAAATATGGCGAGAACATTGCGGTCACCCCGCCGCCCTGAGGCGGGACCGGCTCAATCGCTGGCCGCCGCTGACGACGGTGCCCGTGACGCGGCTGCGTCCACGGTGGCCCACCCCGGCGCGGCGGAGACAGGCGCGGGCCTGACTGAGCCGGGCCGCCGCGGCGCGCGCCGGCGTACCACCGTGGCTGGGGCGGCGGTGTTGCTGGCGGCGGCCGACACCTATGTGGTGGTCCTCGCCCTGCCCTCGATCATGAGCGACCTCGGCATCGACATTCAGGAGCTGCAACGAGCCACCCCGATCGTCAGCGGCTTTCTGCTCGGATACGTGGCCGTCCTGCCTCTGCTCGGCCGGCTCTCGGACAGGTACGGACGCGGACCCGTGTTCCTGAGCTGCCTCGGCATCTTCGCCGCGGGGTCGCTGGTCACCGCCTCGGGACAGACGCTGGCGGCGGTCGTTGCCGGGCGGACCCTCCAGGGGCTCGGCGGTGGCGGTCTGGTTCCGGTGACTCTGGCGCTGGTGGCTGACGGCTGGCCGCCAAGCAAGCGGGGAGCACCGCTCGGCGCGGTGGGGGCGGCCCAGGAGCTTGGTGCCCTGGCCGGGCCCCTCTATGGCGCCGCAGTGATCTCGCTGGCCTCCTGGCGATGGATCTTCTGGTTGAACCTGCCGCTCGCCGCCGTCGCCGCGCTGGCGTTCCTCCTTCGCGGCGGGGCAGGAGGGCGGACGCCAGGCCTGCGCGACCCGGTCGGGGGTCTGCTTCTCGGCCTCGCCGCGGCGGCCGCGGTGCTCGCGGTGACCATCCCGGCACCGCTGGCGTCGAGTGACACCCTCGGTCAGCTCTACGCTCCCCAGGTCGCGGACGCCGCCTGGTCGACGCCGATGGTGGGGATCGCTGGCGCGCTCCTGGCGGCGGCATGCGCCTGGGAGCTGGCCGAACCCGGCGGCCTGCGCCCGCTCCTCCCTCTGCGCCGCCTGCCCAATGCCTGGCGCGCGGTCGACTGGCCGGGCGCGACCCTGCTGGCCGGGACCCTCGGTTGTGTTGTGCTTGCCTTCGCCGCAGCCGACCCCGCCCACGAGGTCGTGGCCGGTGGCGTGGGGATCGCCCTGCTGCCCACCGCCGCGCTGCTGGGCGCGGGCTTCGTGATTCGCGAGCTGCGCGCCACGGACCCCCTGGTGCGGCTCAGCGCGCTCCGGGAACGCGCTGCCTGGGGGGCGCTGGTCGTCAACCTGCTGGTCGGGGCTGCTCTGATGGCCGCCCTGGTGGATGTCCCGCTCTTCGCCCGGGCCACCGTCGACCCCGGCTCCCAGGTGGGCGCCGCCCTGGTGCTGACCCGCTTCCTGGTGGCGGTCCCCGTGGGTGCCCTGGCCGGTGGGGTGCTCTGTCAGCGGCTGGGCAACCGCGCGGTGGCCGCAGCCGGGATGCTGCTCAGCGGGCTCGGTTTCGCGGCGATGGCCGGTTGGGACGCCGCGGCCCTCGGCGGCGGGTTGATGGTTGCCGGGAGGGCGCTCCCGGTTCGGGTGAGCGATGTGCACCTCCTGCTCGCCGGGCTTGGCTTCGGGCTGGTGATCGCGCCGGTCAACGCGGCCATGCTGGGCGCGGTGCGCGCCTCCCTGCACGGCCTGGCATCGGCTCTGGTGGTGGTTGCCCGCAGCATGGGGATGCTGGTGGGACTCTCGCTGCTCACCGCGCTCGGCCTGCGCCGGTTCTATGCCGCGGAGGCGACCATCCCCCCGGTCCAGGACCTCTGCCCAGCCGGCCAGTTGCGCTGCCCTGCCTACGACGCGCGGGTCACGGCTGCGGTGCTCAGCGAGCTCCACCTGATCTTCGCCGCCGCCGCCCTGTGCGCCCTCGGTGCTGCCATCTGCGCAGCCCTCCTACTCGGGGGCCGGACCGCCGCCTCGGCGCCGACCGCCCGGGGCCGCACGCCGGTCGCGGGGTGAGCGGCACGGCCACCGCGCGGCTCCGCGGGCCCGGACAGCCGGGGACCGACGAGCTGCTTGGCGCCGTCGCTGAGGCGGCGGCCGCGACCGGAACCGAGACCTACCTGGTGGGCGGCTTCGTTCGTGACCGGTTGCTGGGGCGCCCCGGCAAGGACATCGACCTCGTCTGCGTCGGCAGTGACGGGACAGCCGTGCTCGAGTCGGTTGCCGCTCGTTTCGGCTGGTCCCGACCGCAGCGGTTCGAACGTTTCGGCACCGGTCAGGTCCGCGGCGGCGAGTGGGTGCTCGAGGTTGTCCGGGCTCGGGCGGAGCGTTATGACCCCGGGTCGCGCCGTCCCGAGGTCCGGCCCGGGACTCTGGACGAGGACATCTGGCGTCGCGACTTCACGGTGAACGCGCTCTGCCAGACGCTCGACGGCGTGGTCATCGACCGCACCGGACGCGGTCTCGACGATCTCCGCGGCGGCATCCTGCGCACCCCGTTGGATCCTCGAGAAACCTTTGGCGAGGACCCGCTGCGCATGTTCCGCGGGGCTCGCTTCGTCGCCCAGCTGGGCATGCGGCTCGCCGACGGGCTGCTCGAGGCGATGCGTGCGGAGGCGCCGCGAACAGCAATCCTCAGCCCCGAGCGGGTGCGCGACGAGCTCAGCCGGCTGCTCGTTCAGCCGGGGGCCCGCGCGGGGCTCGAGGTGCTTCGCGCGGGCGGCCTGCTCGAGGTGGTGATGCCTGAGGCGCTGGAGATGGTCGGTGTCGCGCAGAGCGGGTACCACGTCTACGACGTCTGGGACCACACAACCCACACCGTGGAGGCCGCGCCGCCCGACCTGCTGACCCGGCTGGCCTGCCTCTTTCACGACATCGGCAAGCCCCGCACGCATGTGGTTGCCCCCGATGGGCGGCACACGTTTCACAACCATCCGGAGGTGGGCGCGCGGGTCGCGGAGGAGGTGCTCGGCCGGCTGCGCTACAGCAACGACCAGATTCGCGACGTCGGCAGGCTGGTGCGACTTCACCTGCGGCCGATCCAGTACCAGGACGCGACTCACTCCGACAGCGCGGTGCGACGGCTGGTCCGCGACAGCGCCGGCCTGCGCACCGAGTTGCTCGACCTCGCCCGTGCCGACACCGCAGCGTCCTCGTATCCCGACACCGAGAACATCGAGTCGCTGGAGCGGCGGATGGCTGCGCTCGACCAGGACGAGACGGTGTCGCGACTGCGGTCCCCGCTTGACGGCGCTGCCCTGATGGAGCTGGCCGGCCGCGCCCCAGGCCCCTGGGTGGGAACGGTCATGCGCGCCCTGATGGAGGCGGTCCTGGAGGGCGAACTGCCCGCCGACGACGCCGCGGCAGCCGCCGCCTGGCTTGGGCAGCATCCTGAGCTTCTCGCCGCACCGGGCAGCTGACTACGGGGGCCGAGACTCCTGCTCGCTTTTCCCGTCCGCTCGCGGATGAGCGGTGGCAGCGCCGACCACGGCGCCC
>JBHEMT010000126.1:0-13780 GCA_046262435.1 Candidatus Dormibacteria bacterium
TCGGTCTGGAGCAACTCGGCGGCCTGGCCGAGGTGCTCCTCGTCGGCTACTGCAAGAAATGTGCGCAGCCACCCGACATTGATGCGGTCCATGCATCAATTGGAGCCACAAACTGCCGTTGATGTCAACGTGAAGGGTGGCTAGGCTGGGACTGCGGCGACACCTCGGCGCGGCGCCGACACCCACATGAGAAAGGGGATTCTCAAATATGTTGATTGGAAATGCGACAGCGGAGGTCCACTCGGCTCGCGTCCGCCATCGCCGTGAGATGGTGGAACGGACCCGGCTGCGCCGGCTGGTGGAGCGGATCGACCGCGTCATCGAGTCCTGCGAGGAGACCCATCTCCAGGGGATCAAAGAGGTTCCCGACGAGCTTCGGGCCAAAACCGACCCGGTGTTCACCTTCGCCCGGCGGGCGGTGCGGCTGACCGGCAACGAGCCGGCACTGCGTGCGGTCGTGGAGTGCAGCTCGCGGCGGCAGATGAAGATCACCGAGGTCATGGACGCGCTGTGGAGCATCCAGGAGATCGTCTTCGACCTGATGCTGCCGTGGCGGACCGAACTGCCTGAGGACGTCGAACTTCCCGCGGCTTCGGCCGGGCCCTGGCGGTACGACGCGGCCTGACCCGCCGACCGCCGGGCGGATGTCCGGTCTCACTCGATGGCGGCGCGGCCCTCGTCGCAGACCGTTCGGTAGTCGCAGCGGCGGCAGGTGTAGGTGCTTGGCTGGGGCGGGAATGCGCCGTCCCTCCAGGCATGCGCCAGTTCAGTGGCGGTGGCGTCGAGCTGGTAGTGCACCTTGCCCAGCGACTTCTGGTCGAAATCGACCCGAACCCGTTCGGCGGTCTGGAGATAATGCAGCTCAACGGCAACCGGCGCCGCTGCGGTTCGCTGATGGAGGGCAACCGCGTAGGCACGCACCTGGAGGTCGCGGGCGGCTGACTCCTGCGGCCGCGGCGGCCCTGTCTTGTAGTCGACCACGGTGGGAGGCGCGCCTGCCGGCAGGTCGATACGGTCGAAGCGGCCGCGCAGGTCGGCGACGGTCAGGGGCACGCTGAACTCGTCCTCGACGCAGTCGACTGCGGCCCCGGTCCACAGCGGGCTGGCGACGTAGCGGCGCAGCTGAGACTCGCCGTAGGCGTTGAGCTCAGGGTGGGTTCCGCGCGGGCCTCGGCCGGAACTCCAGGCCTGGCGCCACAACGACGCGACGACCGCGGCATCCACCGGGGTCCCGGAGGCGCGCATGGTCGCGGCGTTCTGGAGCACAGAGTGAGCCATGGTGCCGAACCAGCTGCGTGGTGACGCGGCCACCGGCATGCGATAACGGCGTCGGTACTCGAAGCGCCGCGGGCAGGCGCGGAAGGCGATCAGCTCGGAGACGCTGAGCCGCAGCCGGCCCTCGGCGGGTGGCGCCGGGACGCGTCGCGCCGGCGTCGCGGGAACGGCGCGCTCGGCCTCGCGATGGCGGGTGGCGGGATCCCGGTCGACATCGCGAAGAAACTGAGTGAGGCGCTCGTCGGCGTAGGAGCGGCGGTAGCGCCTGGCGCGGCTGAGCAACAGGCGGTCGCGGGCGCGGGTGGCGGCAACGTAGAAGAGGCGCCGTTCCTCGTCGGCGAGGGCGTCGCCGAGCGGCGGCGGCTCGGGGACGAGCTCGTCGGGAAGACGGAGCTGCGCCGCGGCACCCGAACGGCCCGGCCAGCGCCCCTCAATGCAGCCGGCGAGCACCACCACGGGCCACTCCAGCCCCTTGGCGCTATGGGCGGTGAGCAGGGCCACGCCATCCTCGATCCAGTCGACGGCGGCGATCTCGTCGGCGCTGCCGGAGTCGCGGAGGACGGCGAGATAGCGCAGCGCGGTGGTCAGCCGGCGGTCGTCGCTCCAGTCGGCGAAGCCCTCGAGCAGCTCGCCGAACTTGTTGAGGTTGGCGCCCATCTGGGCACGCGCGATGGGGGTGGCCTGGTCGAGCAGTCCGAGGTAGTCACTCTCGCCCAGCGCCTGTTCGAAGAGGTCGCGAACGTCGTCGCGCTGGGCATTGGCGTGCAGGGTGGTGACCGCCGCGACGCAGCGGGCGACGGCGGCGGTGTCGTTCTCGGTGAGATCGATACCGGTAGCGGAGCCGGTCCCACCGGGACCGGGCGGGGGAGGGATGAGCTGGGCCAGGGGCAGGTCGTGCTGGTCTACCGCGGCGACCAGCGCCCGGCGGCCCGCAGCCGACACCCGCCAGGAGGGGAGGTGGAGGCAGCGGAGCAGGGCCTGGGTGTCGTCGGGATCGGCCGCGGCGGTGAGCAGGGCGACCAGGTCCTTGACCTCGGGCTGCTGAAAGTAGCCCCGTCCGCCGTGGACCACGTAGGGGACCCCGGCGTCGCGCAGGGCGGTCATCACCGGGGCCATGTCGGCATGGCGGCGGAAGAGCCATGCGATGTCGTGGGGTGGAGTGCCCGCCGCCACCAGGGCGGCGCACTCGGCCGCCAGCGCGCGGGCCTCGCTGCGCTCGTCGGGAGCCTCCCAGAGCTCGACGGCCTGGCCCGCGCCGCGCACTGCGCGGAGGTGCTTGTCGATGCGCGACTCCTCCGGGGCGGTGGCGATGATGCTCCGTGCCGCGCTCACGATCTGCGCGGTGCTGCGATAGTTTTCGGTGAGGACGATGGTGGGGTGGCCCGCATAGACGCGGGCGAAGCGGTCGAGGTTGGCCCGGCTGGCGCCGCGGAACTTGTAGATCGACTGGTCGTCGTCGGCAACAACGAAGACGTTGCGGTGGCCCTCGACCAGGGTCTCGACCAGGCGGGCCTGGGCGTAGTTGGTGTCCTGGTACTCGTCGACCATGACCTGGGTGATCCGGTCCGCGACGGCGCGGCGCACCGCGGGCTGGTGGCGGAGCAACGACTCGGCGAGCAGGATGCAGTCGTCGTGGTCGAGCACCGCATGGCGGCGGTAGCGGTCGTCGAGGGCGCGGTAGACGGCGGCTGACTCCTGATGTCGCTCCAGCAGGGCGCGCTCGGCTTCGTCGGTGCAGGTGTCAAGGCGTTCCACGGCCCATTGCGCATAGGCCGCGGGGGTGACCAACTCCTGCTTGGCGGCCTCGATGACCCGGAGCAGAGGATCGACCAGGTCGTGGGGGCGCAGCGGGTTCCACAGGGTGCGGGGACGGAGCTCACCGAGTACGGCCTCGCAGTGAAGCCAGCGCTCGGCGGCGTCGAGCATGCGAAAGCTCGGGGCGACGCCCAACAACCAGCCCCAGTCGCGGAGCAGGCGGCGAGCGAAGGAGTGGAAGTTGAGCAGTGGCACCTGGGCGCTGAAGGGCCCGTGCACGGCCTCGGCGCGCTCACGCATCTCGGCCGCGGCCTTGATCGTGTAGGTGAGTACCAGTTGGTTCTCAGCTGGGACGCCGGCGCTGGTTAGGGCGAGGAAGCGCTCCACAATCACCCGCGTCTTGCCGCTGCCCGGGCCGGCCAGGACCAGGCACGGCCCCTGACGGTGGGCGACCGCCGCCTGCTGGGCCGGGTCGAGGGGAACACTGGGCATACGCCGAATGAGACTGCCATGCGGCGTCAGCTGTCTGTCGCTTCTCTCGCAGGGCGGCCGGCGGGGTCGATCGGTAGCCGTCAACCGGGGGGGCCCGGGGCATCCGCTACACTTGACGTGGCCTCGAACCGGTGCGTCCGCGCCTGGTCGAGAGCACGACGATTGCCGCTTCGCGCGGCGCGAAGGAGGTGATCCCGACCGTGTCGGAGGTGAAGGTCCGCGAGGGCGAGACCTTCGAGAGTGCGCTGCGACGCTTCAACAAGAAGATCAAGCAGAACGGCATCCTCTCGGAGGTGCGTCGGCGCGAGCATTACGAGAAGCCGTCGGTGCGGCGCAAGCGCAAGCTGGTCGCCGCCAAGAAGCGACGCGTCAAGGCCGCCTGAGGCTGATGCGCGTTGAGACGCGGGCTCGCCTTGTAAGGCGGGCCCGTTTTTTCTGATGCAGGTCACCGTGGTGCGCGCCGAGGAGCTCAGCGTGGGTGCGCTCACGCTGGCGCGCGCCGCCGGGGTGGCCACCGTGTTGCGGCGGTGCGGGGACGAACTGGACGTGGGCCGTCGTTCGCTGGGGGTGCGGTTGACCACCGACGCCGAGCTGCGCAGCCTGAATGCGAGGTTTCTCGGGGTGGACGCGGCCACCGACGTGCTTGCCTTCCCAGCCGATGAGCCGCGTCACGTGGGAGACATCGCGATCAGCGTGGAGCGGGCGGCGGCCCAGGGCGACGACGCCGTCGCCGAGCTCCGCCTGCTTGCCGTCCACGGGCTGCTCCACTGCCTCGGCCACGACCACGACGAGCCGGCGCGTGCGGCGGTGATGACCGCGCTGACCCGGCGGCTGCTGCCGGCGCAGGCTGTCCCCGAGCTGGTCGTCGAAGCCGGCACGCCGCGGGGGAGATGACCGCGTGGCAACTTTGGTGATCGGTCTCGGCAACCCCGGCGGAGAGTACGCGAGCACGCGGCACAACGCCGGATGGGGCTGCCTCGACGTGCTCGAGCGGCGCGGCCGGTTTGCGCGGGAGCGCAGGGAGGGCCCGGCCCGCGTACGTGACGGCGCCATCGAAGGTTTCGACATCGTGCTGGCGCGTCCCCACACCTTCATGAACGAGTCGGGGAGGGCGGGCCACCATCTGACCCGGCGCCTTGGCGTCGATCCGCGGGATGTGGTGGTGGTCCACGATGACCTTGACCTCCCGTTCGGGCGACTGCGGGTGCGCCGCAACGGCGGCGCAGGGGGGCAGAAGGGGGTGCTCTCCCTCGCCGACTCCTGGCGAACGCAGGACTTCCTCCGGGTGCGGATCGGCATCGGCCGGCCGCCCGAGGGCGACGACGCCATCACCCATGTCCTGGGGCGGTGGACGCCGGAGGAGCGCCTTCGGCTGCCGGCGGTGCTGGAGCGGGCTGCCGATGCCGTGGTTTCGCTGATCCGGCGCGGGCTGGACGCGGCGATGGCCGAGTACAACCGCGTTGCCGATGTCTGACCTCTCTCTGCGCGCCCGGTTGGATGCGCTTCCCACGCTCCGCGGGCTGGCCGACGGTTCAGCCTCGGTTCTGGCAGGCGTCCCGCAGGGCGCGGTGGGGCTGGTGGCATGGTGGCTGGCGCAGTCCACCGGCCGCCAGGTGCTGCTGGTGGCGGCCGATGCCGAGGCGGTGTACGGCGACTGCGTCCCCTGGTGCGCGGAGGACCTTCTGCAGCTCTTTCCCGGCGCGGACACGCTGCCGTTCGACCGGGTTCCGCCGGGCGAAGAGGTGAGTCGCCGGCGGCTGGGGACCCTCGCCGGGCTGCGGGCAGGCGGCCCGCAGGTCGTGGTCGCCTCGCCGGCCGGCCTGCTGCGACCCACCCTGCCGCCGCCGCTGGTGCGTGAGGGCGCCATGAGTCTGCGTCCGGGAGACAGCGTGCCCCCGGAGACCGTGGTCCGGCGCCTGCTCAGCCTGGGGTACCGGCGCGCGGTGGCGGTGTCCGCGCCCGGCGAGTTCGCGGTGCGTGGCGGGATCATCGACGTCTTCGGCCTTGACCGCTCGCGGCCCTGGCGGGCCGAGTGGTTCGGTGACGAGGTGGACGGGCTGCGCGCCTTCGAGGTCGAGACCCAGACATCGGTGAGTCCGCTCGCCGAGGTTCAGATCTGGCCGGCGCGGGAGCTCGACCTCCGCCCCGACGCGGTGGGCGAGGCCCTGCGCTTGCTCAACGGCGTGCGCCTGGCGAGCTGTCGCGAGGAGGTCCAGGAGAGCTGGGAGAGAGACCGTGAGCGACTCGAGCTCGGCGCCTATGACGAGGGCGTTGACGTCTTCGCCCCGTACCTGTCGGCGTTCGAGCCGACCACCCTGCTCGACCATCTGGGTCCAGACGCGGTCGTGCTCCACGTCGGCGGCCGGGAGCGAACCCGCCGCGAGGGGCGCCGCTATGTGGACGAGGTGGAGGCGCTGCGCACCCAGGAGGAGGGGCGGGGAGAACTCCCCGGAGGGGCGCGTTCAGGAATGACCGACGTCGACGCGCTGTGGAGCATGCTGGACGGACACCGACACCTCGACCTGCTGCGCGACACCCCGCACCGTGCCGGCGTGGTCGACCTGGGCTGGACCGGGGCCGAGGGTTTCGCGGGACGGTTCGAGGCCCTGGCGCCGGCGCTGCGCCGCCGGCTGGAGGCCACCCACACCGTGGTGCTGCTGTCCCGCCAGGGCGGCCGGGTGGATGAGCTTCTTCGCGAGCAGGGACTCGACCCGGTGGACCTAGCCGAGTTGGATGCGAACACCACGGTGCTGCCCGCGGGGGCGTGTCTCAACCTCTACGGTGAGGCGTCGGCCGGGTTCAGCGCGCCGGACGCCGGGCTCGACGTCTACACCGACCACGAGCTGTTCGGTCTCGCCAAGCGACGCGGCTCACCGCTCGCTCGCGGTGCTCGCAGGGCGCTGTCGACCTCCTCCCGCGGCAGCCGGTCGGCATCGACCGGAAAGGCCGCCGCCAAAGCCTTCACCATCCAGTTCCAGCCGGGAGACCTGGTGGTGCATCGTGACCACGGGATCGGGCGTTTCCTGGACATGCGCCGGGTCAGCGGTGACGACGGCGAGCACGAGTACATGACCCTCGAGTACTCGGACGGCAACCGCCTTTTTGTGCCAGTGGCCCACCTCGACCGAGTCGACCGGTACATCGGCGGTTCCGACTCGGCTCCCACGCTCTCCCGGCTCGGTACCGGTGAGTGGGAGAGGGTGAAGCGCCGGGTCAAGGAGCGCACCGAGGAGGTTGCCCGCGAGCTGATCGGGCTGTACTCGCGCCGCGAGGCCGCGGCGGGGCACGCCTTCATGCCCGACGGGGCCTGGCAACGCGAGCTCGAGGCGTCCTTTCCGTACCAGGAGACTGCAGACCAGGAGCTCGTCCTCGAGGAGATCAAGCGCGACATGGAGACGTCGAAGCCGATGGACCGAGTGGTCTGCGGTGATGTCGGCTTCGGCAAGACCGAGCTGGCGCTGCGCGCCGCCTTCAAGGCCGCGGTCGAGGGGCGCCAGGTGGCGGTGCTGGTGCCGACGACGGTGCTCGCCCAGCAGCACTACGCCACGTTTTCGGCGCGGTTGGCTGCCTTCCCGGTGACCGTCCGTCAGCTCTCGCGCTTCTGCACCGAGGACGAGATTCGCGACACGCTGGCGGGCTGCCGCAGCGGGGGTGTCGACATCGTGGTCGGCACCCACCGGCTGCTCCAGAAGGACGTGACGTTTCACAACCTTGGCCTGGTGATCATTGACGAGGAGCAGCGCTTCGGGGTGCTCCAGAAGGAGCGCTTCAAGGAGTTGCGCGTTGCCGTCGACGTGCTCTCCCTGTCGGCCACTCCGATCCCCCGCACCCTGCACATGTCGCTGGCGGGCATTCGCGACCTGTCGGTGATCCAGTCACCGCCGGAGGAGCGGCAACCGATCAAGACGTATGTCACCGCTCGAGAGGACGGTCTCGTGGCCGAGGTGATCGGGCGCGAACTCGCGCGGGGAGGCCAGGTGTTCTACCTGCACAACCGGGTACAGACCATCCAGATTGAGGCGGACCGCCTGCGCGAGTTGCTCCCGGATGTGCGCATCGCGATCGGCCACGGGCAGATGCCCGAGGGCGCACTCGCCCTGGTGATGCGCCAGTTCGCCGAGGGCGAGGTGGACGTGCTGGTGTGCACCACCATCATTGAGTCCGGGCTCGACATCTCCAACGCGAACACGATCGTGATCAACGATGCGCAGCGGTTCGGGCTGGCGCAGCTGTATCAGCTGCGTGGCCGGGTGGGCCGGTCGGGGCAACGCGCCTACGCGTACTTCCTGTACCCGCCAGAGCGTGCCCTGACCGAGCGTGCTGACAAGCGGCTCGACGTGATCACCGACCTCCAGGACCTCGGAGCCGGCTTCAAGCTGGCGATGCGCGATCTCGAGATCCGTGGCGCCGGCAACCTGCTGGGGGAGGAGCAGCACGGCGAGATCGCAGCGGTCGGAATGGAGCTGTACAACCACCTTCTTGGCCAGGCGGTGAACGCCTTGCAGGGAAAGACCACGCTGGAGTCGCCGGCTCAGGTCAGCGTCAACCTGCCGGTGGCGGCCTACCTGCCGCCCGCCTACGTCCAGGACGAGCGGCTTCGGCTGCGCTGCTATCAGGACCTCGCCGCGTGCGCAACCGAGGCCGAGCTAGACCGCCGGGCGCGGGGTCTGAGTGACCGTTTCGGTGCTCTCCCGCTTCCTGCGGAGGATCTGGTGTTCTCGCTGCGCGTCCGCCTGCTGGCGGCGCTGTGCGGGGCCAACGCCGTGGAAGGCGATGCCGGGTCGGTGGTCGTACAGTTTCCGGTAGGCCACGGGCTTGACCTCGATGCCGTTGCGCTTCAGTTCCGGTCGAGCATGACCGCCTCGCCGACGAGGCTGCGGCTCACCTCTCCGGAGATCAGCGGCGGCACCCGCTCCCTGGTGCGTGAGCAACGCGGCGGCGCCAGCGCGGGCGCGCGCTGGCGAGACACCTTGGTCGCCGTGCTGCGCGAACTGGGGCGGCTCTCCCGCACCCAACGCCGGGCGGTGCCGGCGTGAGGGGGAGCGCATGTCAGTCGGGCCATACATGACACGGCGGGGGCGGTCGGCGCATGGATGAAGCGGCGCTCCGGTCCTTTGGCGACCTCAACGAGGTCATTGAGCGACTGCGCGCGCCCGGCGGCTGTCCGTGGGATCGCGCGCAGACCCATCAAAGCCTGCGTCCCCACCTGCTCGAGGAGGCCCACGAGGCGTTGGAGGCGATCGATTCGGGTGCCCAGGTCAGGCTCGAGGAGGAACTCGGCGACCTTCTGTTGCAGGTGTTGATGCACTGCGCCATCGCACAGGAGCAGTCCGGGGGGTTCGACATTGGCGATGTTGCGGAGGTGCTCCGCCGCAAGATGGTGGGCCGACATCCCCACGTGTTTGGTGAGACCACCGTGGCGGGCGCCGGGGAGGTGGTGGTCAACTGGGAGCGCCTGAAGGCAGCCGAAAAAACCTCGCGAATCTCGTTGCTTGATGGCGTGCCCGCCTCCCTGCCGGCGCTAGCCGCGGCGCTCGCGGTGCAAAAGCGCCCTGCGCGGGTCGGATTTGACCTCACTCCGACCGTGGCGACCGCGATGGCTGCGCTGCGCGATGCCGTTGCAGCGGCTGAGCAGGTGGCCGGGGCGGCCACCGATGACAGTCGGTCAGGCGAGGACTGGGAGGCGGGATCCGCTTTGGAGACGACTTCGTCGTCGTCAATTGCGGAGGAGGTGATCGGAGATCTGCTGTTCGCGGTGGTGGCGCTAGCACGTCGCCTCAGAGTCAACCCCGAGGACGCCTTGCGCAGGCGATCAGGGCGCTCAGCCACCGAGTTCCGCGCCGTGGAGGAGGGTGTCCGCGCCGAGGGCGGCGACGTGCATGCCACTACGCCCGAGCAATGGGCAAGGCGTCGGAGCGCCGCCACGATGGAGTGACCCTGCCGGCCCACGATGCCCGCGTCGAGGCCCCACTTCCGCGGGAGGTGGGGCATGATTGCGCGGCAGGCAGTGCCAGGGCCCGGCGAAGCCGCCATCCTGGGCCCTGCCGCCCATCCTCTTTACGTCACCTCGAGGGCAGCAGTCATCCGTACTTCCTCATCTCCCGGCGCGCATCTCCGCGCGCCATCAACCCGGCGGGTATCCGCGGCACTTGTCGCTGCCCTGAGCGGTTGGGTCGGCTTCGCTGTCTATGGCGAGGCCGCGTCAGGCCATGCCCTTGATCGCCGAGTTCAGGTCCTCCAGAGCCAGAACTCCCTGCTCAGTGCGCAGATCGCCGAACGCCGGCACGAGCTCGCGGCCGCGAACGACCCCGGGTGGCTACAGGAGGAGGCACGCAAGCTCGGGTATGTCCTACCTGGCGAGCACGTCTACGTGATCACCTCCCCGGGCGCGGGGCTGCCCGCCTCTGGAGGGGTCGCTGTGCCTCAGCTTCCGGTATACAGCCCCACCCCCGAGGCGAGTCCACCGGCTACGCCGTCTCCGACGGCCGCGTCGGTGGCCGAGACCACGCCCGCGCCTGGCCCCGCGTCCCCCAGCCCATACCGGTTCTCGATGCCTACCCCAGGCCGCTAGAAAGGACGTCTTCTAGCCGGCTCGGCCACTGCTGTAGAATGCTCGAGCGGCGTGGAGCAGTGGCAGCTCGTCGGGCTCATAACCCGAAGGTCGTTGGTTCGAATCCAACCGCCGCAACCACCGCTTCGTCGATGGCGGATAGTCCAAGGCAGAGCCTGACTGCAGCGCTCGCACACGGCGGTATAGCTCAGGTGGTAGAGCAGCCGGCTCATACCCGGTATGTCCCTGGTTCGAACCCAGGTACCGCCACCATGGGCGGCGACCATCCGCTACCACCCGCGGACCGAGTCCGCCCCGTCGCCCGGGTCCGCCGCGCGGTGGCCCGCGCGCTGGACAGGGATGGCATTCTCGAACCCGGGGAGACCGTGCTCGTGGCCTGCAGCGGTGGCCCGGACTCGATGACCCTGCTCGACGCCCTGGTCCGGCTTGCTCCGCCGCGCGAACTGCGCCTGGTGGTTGCCCATGTCGACCACGGCCTGCGGCGGGGATCCGCTGCCGAGGCGGACCTGCCCGCCGCGATGGCTGCCGCCGCGGGTCTTCCATTCCACGCGCTGAGCGCCACCGTGGCCGGCCGCGGGTCCCCCCAAGACCTGGCGCGGCGGGCACGTCACACGGCCCTCAGCACCTGCGCTGCGGCGCTCGGAGCGCAGGCGATTGCCCTGGGTCACACGGCGGACGACCAGGCGGAGACTGTGCTCATGCGCGTCCTCCGCGGCGCCGACCCGCGCGGCCTCCCGGCGATGCGTGGCCGCGAGCGCGGTCTCGCCCGACCGCTGCTGCGCGTGTGGCGCGCGGATATCGAGGAGTACTGCCTCGCCCGGCGGATGACCTTCATTTGCGACCCATCCAATAGCGACCGCCGGTACCTGCGCACCCGGGTGCGACACGAGCTACTGCCCGCACTCGAGGCTGTTTTCCCCGGCGCCCGCCGCCGCCTCCTCGTCCTCGCCGACCGTCAGCGGGCTCTTATGGAGGGGTTGGTGAACGATCTCCCCACAGAGGAACGTCGCCCACCCCGGTGATAGACTCGATCAATGCGAGGACCACGGCAGCGATTCACCTGGTTGTTCCTGGCAATCGGCATCCTGCTGGTTGGCGGGTTGATGCTGCGCTCCTTCCCAGGGGGAAGCACGTCGGAGGCGACCGCCGGAGTGTTTCAGCAGGCGGTGCAGAACTACGCAAACCACACGGGGGACGCGTCGTCGACCATCTCCGCGGACCCCAAGTTTCCCACTGTCGTCGAGGGCGACGGCCAAACCGTGACCTGGTACAACCAGCGCGGCACCAAGTTCCACACCACGATCAGCTCTCCGGACCAGGCGACGCGGATCTTTGCTGACAACCACTTCTCCAACCACAAGAGCGATTCCAGTGGGGGCGGTTTTTTGGCCAGCATCATCCTTCCCAACGTCTTCATCATCCTGCTGATGGGAGGGTTTCTCTGGTGGATTCTCCGCCAGAGCCAGAGCGGGAACAACCAGGCGATGTCCTTCGGCCGCTCCAAGGCTCGCCTGCTCACCGGCGACAAGCCGGCGGTCACCTTCGCGGACGTGGCCGGGGTGGAGGAGGCCAAGACTGAGCTCAGCGAGATCGTTGAGTTTCTCAAGTACCCCGACAAGTTCACGTCGGTTGGCGCACGCATTCCCAAGGGAGTGCTTCTGGTGGGGCCACCCGGGACGGGCAAGACGCTGCTTTCCAAGGCAGTCGCCGGCGAGGCAGGTGTGCCGTTCTTCTCCATCAGCGGCTCGGAGTTCGTCGAGATGTTCGTCGGAGTCGGAGCGAGCCGGGTTCGCGACCTCTTCGATCAAGCAAAGAAGAACAGTCCGTGCATCGTCTTCGTCGACGAGATCGACGCAGTAGGACGTCAGCGTGGAGCCGGGCTTGGTGGTGGCCACGACGAGCGCGAGCAGACCCTCAACCAGCTGCTGGTGGAGATGGACGGTTTCGAGACCAACACCCACGTCATCGTGATCGCGGCCACCAACCGGCCCGACGTGCTCGACCCCGCGCTACTCCGCCCGGGCCGTTTTGATCGCCATGTGACCCTTGACCGGCCGGACATCCGCGGACGGCGGGCGATCCTCGAGGTGCACGCGCGCAACAAGCCACTCGACTCGAGCGTCGACCTCGAGACCCTGGCCAAGCAGACCCCTGGGTTCGCCGGGGCCGATCTCTCCAACCTGATCAACGAGGCGGCGATTCTGGCGGCGCGGGCCAACCGCAAGGTCATCTCGATGACCGACCTCGAGGAGTCGATCGCACGGGTCATCGCCGGTCCGGAACGGCGGTCGCGGCTGATCTCACCAACCGAGAAGCGCACTGTTGCCTACCACGAGATGGGCCACGCGCTGGTGATGAAGACCCTGGAGAACAGCGATCCGGTGCACAAGATCACCATCGTCAGTCGTGGCCAGGCGCTGGGCTGGACGATGAGCCTGCCCACCGAGGACAAGTACCTGGTGAGCAAGGCCGAACTGGTGGACCAGCTTGCCGGCATGCTCGGTGGCCGCTGCGCCGAGGAGCTGGTCCTCGGCGAGAAGAACGTGACCACCGGGGCCTCAGACGATATCCGCAAGGCCACCAACCTGGCCCGCAAGATGGTTACCGAGTGGGGGATGAGCGACAAGCTGGGTCCTCTCGCCTTTGGTGAGAAGAACGAGATGGTGTTCCTGGGCCGCGACCTCGGTGAGCAGCGCAACTATTCCGAGGACGTCGCCGGCGAGATCGACCAAGAGGTGCACGCCCTGGTCGACAACGCCTTCCTGCGCGCCAAGGAGGTGCTTCGCGCTCGCGAGTCTGTGCTGCGGGCCCTGGCGGAGCGCCTGCTCGAGGTGGAGACCATGGATGGCCCGGAGATGGATCGGGTGATCGCCGAAACCGAGGCCCGCGACCTGGCAGCGACCGCCGATGGGGCCAGCCCCGAGGCCGTGGCGGGCGCCTAGCCTTCCCCGGCGACGCCTGAAGGGCCCACCCCCCGGCCCGGCGTCGTACACTCAGTCCACCCCTTGTTGGCGCCGGCAGCCACAGACCCGCGGACCGTCGCCGGCCGCGAGGCAGGCCCCCGCGGCGCAGTGGCGAGGGCGGAGGCACCAGCGTGGAGCACACGTCGCGCAGCCCCATGTCGTCAGCCCGCGCCGAGAAGTTGCCGAGCGTCGCCGTCGTGGGCGCCGGTCGGGCAGGGTCCGCCCTCGCGGTGGCCCTGCACGGCGCCGGCTTCCCGGTCGTCGCGATCTCGAGTCGGTCGGTGGCCGCGGCGGCCACGCTGAGTGCTGCGGTCGGCGCCGGTCAACCGTGCTCCCCCGACACCGCTGCTCGCCGGGCGGACGTGACCCTTCTCACGGTTCCCGACAGCGCGATCCACACGGTGGCCACCGAAATCGCCGCCTCGATCGGTGCAGGCGGCCTCGCCGGCCGCATCGTGGTGCACTGCGCGGCCGCGCGGGACCGCGACGTCCTCGCCGGCCTGCGTGGCACCGGGGCGTCCGTCGCCGGACTGCATCCTCTGCAGGCGTTGAGCGGCATGGAGAGCGCCGCCAACCTCGCCGGCTCGGGCTTTGCCCTGGACGCTGACCCTGCCGCGGTGCCATCCCTCGAGCTCCTGGTCGCCAGGCTGGGCGGCATCGTCCTCACCCTGGCACCCGACCAGCGAGCCGCATATCATGCGGCCGCCGTGCTCGCGGGAAACGC
>JBHEMT010000127.1:0-2533 GCA_046262435.1 Candidatus Dormibacteria bacterium
TCGGGTGGCTCGTCTTCGGCCTCGGTGACCTGCGCAACCACGTCTCGCAGCAGGACGCCGAGCAGCGCGGTGACCGCGTACGACTCACCACCGAGGACCACCGGCGTCGGGTCACCCAGCCGAAGGGTGAACTCGCGGCCGATGCGATCCGGGCTGGTCACCGCGCCCCTGCTGGCGGCCTCCCCGGTAGCTAACCTGCCGTCACCCTGGAGGTATACAGCCGCTGGGGTCACCACCGAACGATCACCGAGGGGGACTGCTTCCACGGTGGCCGCCGTCGCGCGCGCAACCGCAACGGAGGTGCTGCCGAGGTCGATCCCCAGGCTGTAGCTCACCAGCTCCTCCCTGAAGCGGCACGCATTGTAATAATCCGATCATGCGGAAGATCGTTTTAGCGCGTCGTGCGGTGACATGCGGCCGCCTGCGCGCAGATTCATTACAGTAGGTAGCCGGGTCGGCACCCGTCAAGGGGGTGCTATACCGAGAATTCGGGCCGGGGCACTGGATCGTCGGCGGTGGGCCTGTTGGGTCGGCAGCGACCGAGCCGTTTGATGGTGAGCCAACTCCCCCGTCGAGCGCCGTGGGTCCGCAGCGCTTGTGCCGCATACTCCGACAGGTGGGGTGAAATGGAAACACGGCGGCCGTCGCGGGCTGATCTCTCGTTGGTACGTTCGGACGCCGGCGACCAGCAGCGCCGTAAGTTATGATCCCGCCGCGGCAGGTTTGCGCCTCAGCGTCCGGGCTTCGTCGATCAGGGCTACCGTCAGTTGGGGCAACGCCAGCAACGCCACCACAAGGCAGTTGCCACTGAGGCTTTCCCCGAGACAGCATCAGGCGTCGAGCAGGCACGTGTCTCGAAGACATGACCCGCCGCCCGGCCGAGGCTGGTACGGATAGCCGTAGTAGTCGTAGCGTCTGCGTCGAAGACACGCCATGCGCCCAGTGTGCACCTCCGCGGCGCATGGGTAAGGCAACGCTGCCTGAAGAACTAAGCGCAACGAGTCCACGGCAGTGCAGCGGATTACGACAACCGCACTAGTACGGATAGTGCAATGGCGCACGGCGGGCTGCACCGAGGATGTCCCGAGTGCCGTGGAATTTCGGCGGCGGCCCAGTGATCATTAGGCTGCGTGGACGGTCTCATCATTGCTGGTGGCAGCGACGGGTTGGGTGACCCGCTCCAGCGTGTCGCGCAGGGATCGCAGGTGCAGGTGCCCGTTGACCCGGCGGAACTGCTTGCCGGCTTCGACCATCCCGGCGGCGCACCAGCGCAGCGCCATCTGCCCGTCGCGCCAGCGTTTGACGTTGCTGGCGTGATCACGACAAATCGAGATCATCGACTCGATGGCGTTGGTCGAGCGGAACGTGCGCGCGAGGGTCGGTGGCATGTTCAGCCGCAGCACCGTCAGCGTCTCGGCCATGCCCTCGCGCAGGCTGGCCGCCGCGCCGGGGTGCGTGCGGTCGAGCTCGGCGGCCAACGCGGAAAGCTCGGCCTCAGCGGCCAGCGCGGAGTCGGCGTGGTAAGCCCGGCGCATCCGGGAGGCCACGACCGAGCGCATCTTCTCCGGCAACCGATCTTGCACGTTTCTGATCTTGTGGAGTTGGCAGCGACCGAGCACCGGGCGGTCGAACACATCCAGCACCGCGCGACGTAGCGCCTTGGAGCCATCCAGCACCACCAGGATGGGCTTGGTGACATCCAGGCCACGCTCACGCAACCCCACGATCAGCTCGGTGACCAGGGTGGCGTTCTCGGTTGACCCCTCGACCAGCGACAACGGGTACTTGGTGCCGTCGATGCCGATGCCCAGGGCTACCACGCAGGTGTGCTCGCCAAAGTGCACCCCGTCGATCATCAGCCCCACCAAGTCCACCGCGGACAACTCCGCGGCCAGCAGCTCAGCCAGCGCGGTCTCGGTGGCGGCGACGAACCGGCGCGACACCGCCGACTTCGACGTGCTGACCGCGATCTGCTCGGTGCGCTGCCCGACCGGTTCGAGCCCGACCGGGTAGCGGCGGGTCGACAGCCCGGCCAGCATCCGCTCCAGCGCCATGCGGCCGAGCACCTCGGTACCGGAGAACAGCTCATAGGAGGCCACAGCCAGCTCCCCGGCGCCGTCGACCGCGCGCATGCGTGGCCGAGTCACCGGTACACGGCGCCCGCCCAGGGTGACCGACCCGGCGCCGTGACCGTGGCGGATCGCGGAGCGCTCGCGGTCATGACGGCCCTTCGGCCCGCACACCGCTGCCACGTCGGCTTCCATCATCGCGGCCATCACCTGCAGCCCGGTGCCCACCGCCAGCGCCAGCAGGCCCTCCTGCACCTCGCCGGCCAGCTCGGCCAACGCCACGCTCACCGTTTCCGGCACGGCGGGCGCACTCGTCTCGAACTCGCTCTTCTGGCACTTGTTCTGCACGGCAGTCCCCTTCCTCGTGGTGTTCTTGGCGGTTCACCCGAGTACCTACCGCATGGCAGGACTCAGGCGGGGGACCGCCGCCTCAACTTCCACGAGACCCGGGACAACCTCGGATG
>JBHEMT010000128.1:0-21301 GCA_046262435.1 Candidatus Dormibacteria bacterium
CGGCGGCGGCCGCGATCGAGGCATCGCCGGCCATCGACCACTGGCAGCCGGGAGCCGCACGCACCGATGCGCACAACCTGCTCGGCCACATCGGAATCGACCCGGACGATGAGCCCGGCCGCCGGCTCACCGCCGCGGAGCGCCGCCGTCTGGACGCGCTGGTGGCGCGCCGCGTGCGCGGTGAGCCGGTGGCATTGATCCTCGGCTCGGTCGAATTTCGCGGTCTCGAGATTCGGGTGCGCGCCGGGGTGTTCGTGCCCCGGGGCAGCAGTGACCTGCTTGCCGAGCAGGTGATCGCGCCGTTGCGACGACGCGGTCACCCCGTGGTGGTCGACGTTGCCGCGGGCACGGCCCCGGTCGGCCTCGCGGCGGCCAACGAGTTGCCTCGCGGCGAGGTGTGGGCGCTCGACATCGCCGCCGACGCCGTGGCCCTGGCTCGGCTGAACGCTCGACGGCTCCGACTGACCAACTTCCACGCGCGCGCCGGCGACATGCTCGCCCCGCTGCCCGCGCGGCTTCGCGGCGAGGTGGATGCCTTCTGCATTCATCCCCCCTATGTGGCCAGGGACGAAATCGACCTGCTCCCCGCGGAGGTGACCGACTGGGAGCCGGTGGACACCCTGACCGACCACTCCGACGACGGCCTCGGATTGGTCCGGCGCCTGGCCACCGAGTCCATCGACTGGCTGCGCCCGGGCGGCCGGCTGCACGTCGAGATCAGTCCCCGCCTGTCCCGTCAGGTCGCCACCGTTCTCCGCCGGGCCGGCCTCGTCGAGGTGACCACCGAACGCGACTCCGAGGATGCCACTCGGGTGATCAGTGGGCGGCGACCGGGGAAGACCCGCTGACGAACGCGTCGTAGTCGATCAGAGTCCGCTGGGTGGGTGCGTCGCCACACAGGGCGCAGGCCGGGTTGCGACGCACACGCAACTCGCGGAAGGTCATCGCCAGGGTGTCGTGGAGGAGCAGCCGCCCGACCAGCGGCCGGCCCGCCCCGGTGACCAGTTTCATCACCTCCACCGCCTGAATGCTGCCGATCACACCGGGCAGCCCCGCCAACACACCCGCGTCGCGGCAGGAGGGCACCATGCCGGGCGGCGGCGGCTGCGGGTAGATGCAGCGGTAGCAGCCCGACCCGGGGATGAGTGCGGTCACCTGGCCCTCGAAGCGAAAAATCGAGGCGTGCACCAGCGGTTTGCCGAGCAGGTAGGCGGCATCGTTGGCCAGGTAGCGGGTCTGGAACGTGTCGGTGCCATCGACGACGATGTCGTACTCCGCCAGCAGGTCCATTGCGTTGTGTCGATCGAGTGCAACGGGATGGGCGATCGCCTCACAGTCGGGGCTCATCGCCAGAATGGCGTCGCGCGCAGCCTCCGCCTTGAAACGGCCGCGCGCCGCGTGGGCATGGATGATCTGGCGCTGCAGGTTGCTCAGGTCCACGGTGTCACCGTCCACCAAACCGAGGGTGCCCACGCCGCTGGCGGCGAGGTACAGCGCCACCGGGGACCCGAGACCGCCGAGCCCGAGGATGCAGACGCGGGCGTCGTTCAGCCGCTGCTGCCCCTCCTCGCCGATCTCACCGAGCACCAAGTGCCGGCTGTAGCGCTCCCGCTGCTCCGCTGTCAGCCCCGGAGCCGAGCGCGCCGGCCCGCTCATCGCGAGGGCGTGACCCGCGGCGCCAGCCGATAGATGCCATGGAACACCCGCTCGCCACGGGAGCTCTGCAGCACCTGGGCCAGGCTGGTCTCCTCGAGCACGGTGCGGGCGGCGGCATCGGCCCGGCCGAGCACCTCACGCAGAGCCGCGGCATGCTGCGGCTCATCCTCCACCCGTCCCGCCGGGACCTCCGCGGCGCCCTCCAGGGCATCGACCACCGCTGCCAGGCTGACCTGCTCAGGCGGCGCGGCCAGGGCGTGCCCGCCGCGTGGGCCGCGGGTGCTGTGCACCAGGCCGGCCCGGCGCAGGGACATCAACAGCTGGTCGAGGAAGGGGCCGGGGATTCGCTCCCGGGCGGCGATCTCGTGGCAGGGGGTCGGGCCCTCGCCGTAGCGCTCGGCGAGGTCGAGCAGGGCACGCACCGCGTAGTCCGCCTTGACGCTCAGTTTCATCTGCGAGCTCAATGTTGACCGATCCCGTCAACAACGGTAGCCCGGTGGGTCCGGGCCGTCAACGAGACGGTTCTGCGCACGACACCAGGTCTGCTGGGTGTCCGGCCGACCGCAGTTTCGGCCTCTGACGAGGCGGAGGTCCCACCCTCGTATGGTGGCCGGGTGCTGCTCGGTGAGATCGTCCTGGCGACGGTCCGGCCTCGGCAACGGCTCCCGGCTCTGGCCGCCCGGGGCGAGGCCGCGGCAACGGCCACCGTGGTGGCGAGCGGGCTGGTCTCCAGCGGCTTGCAGCTCGCCGCCGGAGCGCTCGAACCGCGCGGCCGACTGGCCGCGCCCGCCGCGGGGGTGGCGATCTCCCTACTGCTCGTTCCGCTGCTTCTGGGCTTCTGGCTGGCATCGGCTCTGCTCATCGACGTCGCCGCGCGCGTGATGGGGGTCGCGTCCGACCGGGGCGCAATTCGGCGCCTCACAGCCTTCGCCTTCCCGGTGCTGGTGGTATATGCGGCGGTGACCCTTGGCCAGGCCTGCCTGGACCGCGCCGGCGGAACCGCCGCGTCGTTGAGCCTGGCACTGGGGTTGCTCAACCTGGTGGTGCTCTTCTGGTTCATCGCGGTGACCGCGGTTGCGGCACGAACCGCGTACGAGCTTCCCGCGCCACATGCGGCCCTGGCCGCCCTGTTCCCCTACGCCGCGCTGAGCGGACTGCTCTTCGCGTTCGTGGTGATCGCCTCGATCCTCCACGCCCTCGGCGTGCTCTAACGCACCTGGCGACGACCGCCTAGGACGGTGGGTCCGGGGCCGGAGCGTCGCCGTCACCTCGTCGACGGACATGGGGGGGCGGGCGGCGGCGGCGGCGCGGCGCGGGCAGCTCGCCCCCGGCCGCGGAATCCGGCGATGCTGCGGCCGGCGGCTGGGCCGCCGGCTCGGACCCGGAGGCCGAAGCGGTCCCCGGTTGGGGCGAGGCCGCCCCTTCGATCTGCGCCCCCGTGGCGGAATGGGTGACGCGACGTCTGCCGGTGAGGCCGGGGAGGCGCCGGGGCCCCTCTGCCGCCGTGGGCGCCGCCTCGGCGGGTGGGTCCACTGGGGGACGGCGGCGACCGGTCATACCCGGGAGGCGGCGGGACCCGGCCTCGGCGGCACCGGCCGGCGACGCCGGGTTTTGCCCTCCGCCCGGTGATTGCTCCGCGGGAGCGGCGCCGCTGCCGGCTGCGGCCGCCTCGCGGGCGGCCGCGGTGGCTGCGGCGCGCTGGCGGCGGCCGAGCGGCGCGGGGGGCGCCGCTGCCGGCGGCGACCCGGAGACCGCGGGAGCGCTCCGGGCTGGGGCCGCGACCGCCTCGGGTGCCACGACCGCCGGCGGCGCGCTCTTGTCCCGGGCGCTCGGCGCCACCCGAGTCCGAGGACCGACGGAGAGCGGAACCAGGCGGCGGCGTGGCCGAGCACGTTCCAGGGCAACAGCGACGGGCACCATCACCCCGAAGACGGCCCCGACCGCCAGGCCGAGGTCGACAACCACAGCCAGGCCGAAGTCGCTGAGCAGCGGCAGGCCACCAGGCAGGAATCCGCTGAGGGCGAGGACCAGAAAGCCGCCCCCCAGGGTCAGCGCCGAGACAGCGACGGCCCTGCCGGTGCTGGCGAGAGCGGCGGCTGCGGCATCCTCGGGCGAGGATCCCCGGTCGCACTCCTCGTCGAACCGGCCCAGCACAAGCACGCCGAACTCCGTTCCCAGAGCCACCACCAGGGCGCCGAGCACCACGGTCAGGGGCGTGAGCTGGGAGAGAGCGGTGCCGCGGGTTCCGGGCAGATGTCCGAGCACGACCAGCAGCAGCGGAGCCCACCCCGCCGCCAGAGCGGTGGGCAGGACCGGGAGGAGCGCCCGGCG
Organism: Candidatus Dormibacteria bacterium; assembly: GCA_046262435.1. Lineage (GTDB taxonomy): Bacteria > Chloroflexota > Dormibacteria > Aeolococcales > Aeolococcaceae > JBHEMT01. The sequence continues at coordinate 3,988 of JBHEMT010000128.1, forward strand.
CCACGAGCGGTGGATCGCCAGCAGGGCGAGGGCCACCAACAGCAGGGGGGCCAGGTTGAGAAAGAGGGCGCGCCCGGTCAGCGTGTCGTAGGCGCGGGCGGCAAGCACCACGAGCCCGGCCGGCTGGGCCCGGAGGCCATTGGGCGGCTGCAGGTCCCGAGCCAGGGCATCGACCAGGCCCGCCTGGTCGGCGATCGCTGTGCTCCCCACCCCGAGCGCGATCCGTGCCGACTGGGGGTCGATGGGGCCGTCCGGCTGGGCATCGGGGGTGATCACATTGCCGGTGAACAGGTCGACCGGCGGGCAGGCCCTCTCGTTGGCGGGGATGTCCTGGACCAGCACCCGTGCGATCTGGGGAAAGCTGCGCAGGGAGCAGAGGAACCCCACCTGGCGTGGCGCGCCCGACGCCGCGGCGCTGTTGCCGGTGCCTCCTGGCGAAGCGCCGGCTGTGGGCGTGACCGGCGGCGCGACGGCACCGCCCGGGGACGCGATGCCAGGGGAGGTTGCCCCGGCCGGGCTCGCGGTGACCGCCGGCGGGGCCGGGCTGGCGTCCGCCGCGCTGGCCGCAGTGAGCGGAACCAGGCGGCCTGCCTGGGCCACCTCAGAAGGTGGCCGCCGGGCGCTCGGTGACCCCGAGGCGGGAGGCGATGCCCCGGCCGCCGTCGGAGTGGCCGAGGCCCCTGCCGAGGGCGCCGGCGCACTGGACGACCCGCCGCCAGTCCGGGCGGGACCCAGGCACTGCCGGCCGCTGGGCCGGTCACCGGTTGACGTGGTGGTGGTCCCGAAGAAGAGGTCGGCAATTGATGTGGCCTGGCTCACCTGGGAGGCGTGTTGGCGCCGGGCTGCCTCGGCTGTGGCGCACTGCCAGAGCACGTTGTCGTTGGCGCGCTGGCCGCCGTACGGGCCCACCACCTGTCCCTCGACGTAGATGTCCACCTCGTTGGCGTAGCCAATTGCCTGGCGCACGTCCTGGACATCGCGCAGCTCGGCGAGGTTGGGAGCAAGCAGGCGCTCGGCACTGGTCTCCACCGGGACCGTGGGCAACAGCAGCCAGCCGAGCACGGCGAGCGCCACCGACGGTGCCACCACCGCCCGCCACCGTCCCGCCAACGCCACGGTGCGGCGCGCCGGAGGCGCCGACTCAACCGATCGCCGGGCTGGGAGCGGAGCCGCCGAGCCGTGCCGGCGGTCGGCGAGCACCGCGGCGGGCAGCGCCACCAGCACCGCCGTCAGCCAGGACACGACGATGCCCACCGCCAGGACGAGCGCGAACTCGGCGACCAGTGGAACTGCGGTCAGCGGGCCCAGGTCCACCCCGGCGACCAGCAGCAGGGCGACCAGCCCCGCCAAGGTGGCCAGCGCGGCCACTCCGGTGGCCGGCCCCGCGGTGCTCAGGGTGACCCGGATGGCCTCGCGGCTGTCAAGACCGTCACCGCGAGCCTCGGCGTGGCGGGCCACCAGCTGCACCGCGTAGTCGACGGCCAGGCCGACCAGGACCGGGACCCCGGCGAGCACTGCCGGGGTGATTGAGGTGCGGGTCCACAGGGCTCCTCCGATGGTGAGCGCGGCAGCGGCGACCGCGGCGGGGAGGGGCCACACCCGCCCGCGCGCTCGGAAGGTGCCCACCAGCAGGAGCAGCATCAGCAGCAGCGCAACCGGCAGGAGCGCGAGCAGCAGGTGGGTCATCGCGGTGGTGATCCCCAGGGCGAGCAGCGGAGCGCCCGCGATCGTGAAGTCCATGTGGTCGTTGTTGAACGCCGTGTAGCAGCCCTGGTTGTTGGCCTGCGGCTGGTCACCGCACTCGGTCGGTGCCAGCGGTCCCAGAGCCTTGAGCTGGTCCTCCCTGGTGCTCGACCCCACCCGGCGAAGGTCACCTGCCCCGATCCCATGGCGTAGCTCGGCGTCGATGCGGTCACGCAGGGCGCGCACCCGGGCGGGGTCTCCCGCCGCAGCCTTTGTCATGCGCACGGTGATCACCGCGTAGGCGGCGTCGGTGCTGACCGGCTTGGGCAGTACGGTGGCCCACTGCGCCTTGGGAGCACAGAAGGCGTGCTCCGCCGCGGTCGGGCAGTTGGGCAGATCGAGCAACAAGCGCTCGTAGAAGGCCTGACAGTTCGAGGTGCTCTGCAGCAGACCGGCAAGCCGGTCGTTGCACTCGCCGTCGCTGGCCACCAGACGGTCGAAGGTGGTGCGCGCCACCGCCTCGTTGACCTTGACGTTGGGACTGCTCGACGCCAGGTAGGTGTCGAAGCCCGGCGGCAGCGGGTCCTTGGCGACCGCCTGTTCGACGGCCTGCTCGCGCGCATCCAGCTTGCGCGCGCCGGCCGCGGTGGGCTGCTTGCTGGCGTCGAGCCGCGCCTGCTTGGCATCGGACACCGCCCGCAAAAAGGTGAGTCCGATCAGTTGGGTGAACTTCTGCTGGTCGGACTGGAACAGCTGGTTGAGGGTGGTGGGGTCGCGCTGCCCCTTCTGCTCCTGGAGCAGCACGTCGAGCTTCGCCAGGAAGAAGGGGTACTCGATGAGCACCTTGTCGACCTCCTGGCTGGCGGAGAGTTTGCCCGCCGCGGCGACGGTTCCCGGGCCGAGGACGGACTTCACGTCCGGAGCGAGCGACAGGGCGATCTCCAGCGCCTGGAGACGCTGCAGGTTGCGCTCCACGTAGAGCGCGGGAGCATTGCGCGCCCGGATCACCACCACCAGTGGGTCGGCGCCGAAGGTGTCGCTGTAGCGGCCGTATGCCTGGCCGGCGTCGGAGCGGCTGCCGACCAGCAGCCCCTGACCGGAGTCGACGGCGAAGTCCTTAAACCCGATGCTCCCTACCAGGCAGACCAGCACTGCGGCCGCGAGGACCCGACCCGGCCGGCGGTCGAGGAGGCCGGCCAGGCGGGATGGATGGAGCAGGCGAAGGTGCTTCATCTGCTCAGCCCGGACGCGGACACGCGCGCAGGGTGTCGCGTCGTCGCGTGGGCCATCGTCGACGGTTCCTCCGTTGCCTCGCCTCGGTGTTCCGGGCGGCGAGGCCGGTTGTCAGCGGCTCAGGATCCCAGGAAGCTCGCCATCGTGGCCAGGTCGGTCCCACCTGGTGGAGCGCCGTTGCCGCCGCTCACCGTCGCTGCGCCACCATCCTGGGTGGAGTAGCCGGCCTGGAGCGGGCACGCCTTGAGCACTGGCGTTCCGAAGATCGGAAGGTTGCACGCTGCTGAGGTCTGGTCGGTCAGCGGCGCGTTCAGGTTGAACGCGCGCACGTGCAGGTAGTACATCCGCTGGTTCTCGGGACACACCGGGCCGGGCACCCGGCAGTCGTAGGAGCTGAACGCCGACTTCGGGTTCTCGATGGCGGCGATCAGTCCGGAGGTCACGTTGGTGTCCCCGGGGACCGTCTTGTCCTTGCCGGTGAGGTTGCGGCCGAACAAGCCGAGCTCATCGGTGAACTTCTGCAGCTTGTCGATGGTACTGGGCAGCTGCTCCAGGGTTGCGCGAATCTGCCCGCTCCGTCCATTGAGGCCGGCGTCGAGCTGGGTCAGGGTGTCATCGGCATAGACGAGCAGCGACTGGAGGTGGTCGCTGTTGGTGGCGAAGGCACGCAGGGTGGCGTTGCTGTTGGCCACCAGCTGGTCGAGCGGCGTCTGGCTGAAGTCGGCGTTGAACGACTCGTTCTGGACCAGCATGTCGGAGAGCTGGGGGCTCACGTTGTCCAGGTTGGCCACCGGGCTGTCCAGGGTCTTGGTCAGGGTGACGCTGGCGTTGAGCAGGTGGTTGACATCGTCACCCTGCCCGGCGGCAGCCTTGCCGAACTCGGTGAGGAATGTCTTGAGCTGGTGCTGCTCTGGGGCCTGCAGCTCCTGAAGAACGTCGCCGAGGTCGACGGGTTGGGTGCTCTGCCGTTTCGGAAGAGTTGCGCCGTCGGCGATCTTCGGCGACCGGGCGCTGCCCGGTACGAGGTCGATGTACTTGGGCCCGAAGAGCCCGTGGGGGCGCAGCAGGACGCGCGCATCGCGGTGGATGTCGTAGGTCGCCGACCCCAGGGTGAGGGTGACCAGGGCGTGGTCGCCCTGGATGTCGATCGCCTTGACCTCGCCCACCTTGACCCCGGCCACCTGCACCGCCGCCTTGGGCTGCAGCGCGTCGGCATCGGCGAGCTGGGCCTTGACGGTCATGTCGTGGCTCCAGGGCAACGAGATTGTCGGCCCCGAGGGCATGCCACTGATGATCACCCCGCAGATGGCCGCGAGGAAAAGGACCACGGTCACCGCCCCGGTGATCGCCGGAGAGCCGCGCCGCGGCCTCACAGGCCGCCCTCCCACCATGCGGCGAAGAAGCTGGGACCGAGCTCACCCTGGAACGAGATATTCACTGGCGGGACAGAGGGCACCACCGGCGGAGGCGTAGCGGGTGGCGGCGTGGGCGAGCACATCGGTGTCGGCGGCACCGTCGGCACCGACTGCCCGGGGAGCAGGGTCGGCAGCGGCGGAGCCACGCAGGGCGGGATCGGGGTGGACGGGACCTTCGGGACGGGCACCGGAAGCGACGGGATCGCCGGCAGCGCGGGCAGGACAAGTTTGGGCAGGTTGAGACCGGGCGCGGTGAGTGGATTCGACGAGGGCGGCGGCGGGGGGGACGGAAGCCCCGCTGCCGGCGGCAGGCCGCTCAGGTCGATTCCCTGAAGCTGCTGGCGAAGGAAGTAGCCGTCCTTGCTGCTCTGCGAGATGGCGTCGCCGATGCGCAGGTTGAGGTCAAGCGCCGCCTGCTGACCGCCGCCGGTGCGGAACTGGACCGTCTGCGGATAGAGGTCGGTGACCAGACGGTCAAGCCGGTGGACGAGCTTGGGCAGCTCCACGAAGCCGGCCTGCAGCTGCGCGGCGCCGCCGTTGCCGAGCACCGCGTGGGCCGTCTGGTTGACCTGGTCGGTGTTGTGGATGTAGCCACGCAGGGCGGCACCGTTGGCCGTGGCCAGGGTGGCGGTGATGCGGTTGCTGTTGTCGATCACGCCGGCCAGGTCATCGCGCGCCGCGTTGAGGGTGTCAGCGGTGGTCCCGAGGTTGATCAGGATGTTGTTGATATCGGCGTCGTGCGCGGCCAGCGTGCCGGTCGGCACCTGCGAGTGCACCGACAGGTCACGCAGGTCGGGGATGAGCTGCTGGATCGTGCCCTCCTGGCCCTGCACCGCCGCACCCGCCGTGCGAATCAGGTTGGTCAGGTGGGTCCGGGTGTCCTTGTCGAAGGTGTCGAGCAGCTGGTCGAAGTCGACCACGGCGCGAGTCCGCGGCAGCGGGATGACCGCGTTGTCGGCGAGCGAGTGGCTCATGTCATGTCCGGGGTCGAGCTGGATGTACTTCTGCCCGAGCAGGGTGGCCAGCCGCACCTTGGCAGTGGTGTCACGCGGCAGCGGCCAGTTCTGGTCGTCGACATGGAAGATCACCTCGCTGTGATCGCCCTGCGCGGTGATCGCGGTGACCTGGCCGGCAAGGCGCCCGGCGATGCGCACGTCACTGGAGACGCTGATCCCGTCAGCGTCGGTCACCTGGGCGCTCACCGTGTGCGTGTGCGTCCACGGGGCGGCGAACTTGACGTTGATCGAGGCCATGACCGCGATGATCGCGGCCATCACCAGGCCAGCCAGGATGCCGGCCAGGACGGGGTTGCGCAGACCGCGCGAGACCGCTCTCATCGCGCTGTCCCGCAGGGGTTCTCAGCGGGCTCGCCGCCACAGCTGGACTGGCTGTAGCCGCCCGGGGGCGGCGTGCCGTCCACCCGGAGGGTGTCGATTCCGGACGGGTCACCCTGGTAGCCGGTGGCGGTGATCAGCTCGTTGAGCAGCACGTTGAGGTCGGGAATGTGCGGGTTGACGTCGGTGATCAGCGGGGTCAGAGCGTCGGAGGCCGCCTTCGCCGACCTCAACGAGGCTGGGCCCTTGCGGAAGATCGCCGCCAGGTTGCCCTCCTCGCCGCGGAGACCGGCGTCGAGGGTGGTGAGGGTTCCGGCCGCATGGTCGAGGGTCCCCTGGAGTTCGTGCTGCCGGGCAGCCAGGGCGCCGAAGGTGATATCAGCATTGCTGATCAACCCGCGCAGGCTGCCGTCCTCGCGGGCCAGGTCGCCGCTGATGGTGGCGAACTCTCCGTTGAGCCGGTCCAGCTCCGGCGAGCGCTGGGCCAGGACAGCGGTGATCGGCTGCAGGTCGCGGCTCAGCGGGTTGAGGTAGGCCAGCGTGGTGTTGAGGTCGTTGGCCCCGGTCCCGCCAAAGGCGATCGGCCCCTCCTGCAGCTGGGTGCGGATGGAGACCCGCACCTCAGGATCGAAGATGTTGGAGAAGGCGTCGAGGTTGACGGGGCTCGAGGTCTCGCCGACCCCAAAGCTGTGGTCGTCGGCCAGCGCCGGGCTACCCGCCGAGCCGGGCTGCAGGTCGACGTACATGTTGGAGAGCACGCCCTTCGGCTTGACGGCGATACGGGTACCGCGGTGCAGTGGCCAATGGGCCGCATCGACCTCGAGGACGACCTTGGCCTGACCACCGGCGACCTGGATGGACTGCACCGAACCGATCTCGATCCCGGCAACACGGACCTCGTTGCCCGAGGTCAGGCCGTTGGCGTCCGCAAAATAGGCGGTGATTTGGTGTGAGCTCGAACTCCCCAGAAAGGCGAAACCGGCCACAGCGGCGCCCCCGAGCACAGTGAGCAGCGCCAGCCTGGAGGAGACCGCCCGGTCGAGGACGCGGCGCAGCGTGGCCATCAGTTGGCTCCCCCACTGACCATCGTCGAGGCGGTCACCGCGGTCGGCGCCGCACCGGCGCTGGCCGGGGCCTGGCCATTGAGAGCCTTGCAGGCACCAACAACGTCGGCGGGATTGACCTTGATGGCTGAGAGCGCCTGCTTCAGGGACTCGGTGAAGTTGTTGGTGATCGTCTCGGTCACCGCGTCGCAGTGCTCGGAGAGGACGAGGTTGAGCGCCTTGTGGGTGTCATTCGGCAGGCTGAACATCGAGTCCCACTCGGTGGCCACCTTCTGGCCCTCGGGATTGGTGACGGTCAGCTGGTCGGAGGGATAGGCGAGCTGGCCGAGCAGGGTGCCGGTGAACACCTCGTCGATGCCGCACGACTGGCCACCGCAGGACGCCTGGGGGTCCACCACCTGGCTCATGAATGCGTTCTGCGAGCGCAGCGTGGGCGCCAGCTCGGCCAGCGACTGCCGCTGGGCGGCGATGGTCGGCGCCATCGCGGTGTTGAACTCGGTGCTCACGTTCGAGGCCTCCTGCAGCGTGCGCAGCAGGGACTGGTCGCGGTCGGCAATCGCGCCGAAGGCGATGTTGCCGTTGCGCAGCAGGCCGGCGAGCTGGACGTGCTCGTCGGCCAGCGTCTGCATGATGGTGTTGAGGTTGGTGAAGATGGCGTCGGTCTGGGGCGCGTCCTTCTCGTACACCTTGGCCACCGGGGCAAGGTTGTGCACCACCTGCTGCAGCTGCGGGAGGATCGCCTGGATATCGCCGGGCCGGTTGGCGGTTGCCTGATCAAGGGCCGCGAGAACCTGCCGCTGCTCCTCCCTGGTCTTGGCGTCGAAGGCGTTGAAGATCTCGTCGTTGGAGACATCCTTGCTGCTCTGCGCGACCGGCAGGTAGCCGTCCGGCGCCACCTCCTGTCCGAGCCCCGAGTGGCCAGTCTTCAGGTCGACGTACTTCTCGCCCAGCAGGGTCTTCGGCTTCACGCTGACCAGGCCGTTGGTGTACACGGGTACTGCCCCGGAGTCGGTGAGCTCCATGGTCACCACCGTGTAGCCGGGCTGGCGCGGGTCATGGTCCACGTTGACAACCTTGCCCACCGCGACTCCCGCGACGCGAACGTCCGCCGAGGTGGGGATGCCGTCGGCGTCGGGGAAGATCGCTCGCACCCGGTAGTTCCCCGAGAAGGGGTTCGGCTGGCCGATGTGCAGCGCCAGAAACTCGATTCCGAAGATGGCAATCAGGGCGAAAACCACCAGGGCGACTGCATTCTGGATGACGCGCGGGCGACCCATCAGCTGCCTCCCAGCGCCGCGTACGCGTCCGGGGCCGGAGCAGCGCCGCTCTCGCTGACCGTCTGGCTGCTGCAGTCGCTCGGGCAGTTCACCGAGAACACCGACCAGTAGTGCTGGCCCTGGACGTTCGTGTCCGCGAAGGACGAGCCCAGGTGCGGGAAGATGTCGTGGATCGAGCGACGCACCGGCTCGAGGGCGGTGAGCGTCGTGTTGGTCTGGTCGAGGAAGCCCTTGGTGCTCTGCAGCGCCAGGGGGAGCGCCTGCAGGGTGGCCTGCAGCTGGGGCACCTCCCCGGTGACCACGCCGTCCAGCTCACGCAACAGCTGGTCGGCCTGCTGCAGGGTGCCGCCGATGGCGCCCTCCTGGGCCGCCAGCTGACCCATCACCGCGTTCCAGGTGCCGAACTCCTGGCGCACCTGTTCGCGCTGCTTGGCCAGCACGGTGTAGAACCGCTGCAGCTCGACCACGATGTCGTCGAGCTGCTGCCTGCGGGTTGCCAGCTCCGCAGCCGGCCCGTTGAGCGAGGTCGTCAGCTGCCGCAGCGTGCCCGCCTGGCTGTTGAGGTCGTCGCCCCGGTTGGCGGTGGCGTCGCCGAGCGCGTTGATGAGCAGCTTGAGCCGGTCGCGGGTGGTGGGATCGAAGATTGCCAGCACCTGGTCGATCTCCACCGGTGACGAGGTGCGCGCCACCGGGATGGCGTCACCGGTGTGCATCGCTGTCGCCCCGTGACCTCGAACGATCTCGATGTAGGTCTCGCCGAGCAGGTTCTTCTTGCGGATCGCGGCCGCGGCCTCGCTGTCGATGGGCAGGCTGCCGGCCTTGTCGATGACCATGCTCACCGCGGCAGTGCTGCCCTGGGCGGTCACCTCGTCGACGTGGCCGACCACGGTGCCGTTGAGGTACACCTCGTTGCCGGTCTTGATGCCATCCGCGTCGTGCACCGACGCGGACAGCCGGAAGGGGTGGGCCCACGGGGTGACCACGCCCATCTGGCTGATGATGTAGCCGAGCACCGCCACGCAGCCGACGATGTAGACGAGGTACACGGGCAGGTTGCGGGAGCTGCGCACCGGTCAGCTCCCCATGAAGGCGGCCAGCGCAAGCAGGTCGCCGCCGGCACTGCTGCCTGGCTGAGTGGACGCCTCGACGGCATTCCCGGGCGTGTTGCGGTCGCTGAAGCCGTTGCCGGTGCAGGAGCTCTTGCCTCCCGGGCCGGCCGGGTTGTAGAGGCAGATCCGAAAGATCGCCGAGGTGCTTCCGTCAGCGCGCTTCTCCAGGGCGCCGCCGGTGCTGGTGGGGCCCCGCTTGAGCCCCTCGACCAGCGAGGTGAGCTGGAGCGGGGTGTTGAACTGGGTTCCAACGATGTCGAGCTGGGCGGTCTCCGCCTGGAGCGTCTGCACGAAATGGGGCAGGGTGCTGAGGGTGTCGTGCAAGGCCGGCACCGCCCCGTTGAGGGCGACGTTGAAGTCGCTGAAGGCGGCCTGGGAGTCGACGAACTGGCGGCTGAAGGCAGCCTGCTCGGTCTCGATGGCGTTCAACGTGTTCTGCCCGTTGGTGATCAGCTGCGACATCTGGTTGAGCTGGTCGTCGGTGGTGATCCGGCCGAGCACGCCGTCGAGGCCGACCAGGATGCGGTCGAGGTCGGGGTCGCGGTTGTTCAGGGTGGTCCCGAAGGTGGCCAGGTGCTGGAGATCGGCGGTGCCGGCCTGGATCGCCTCATTGAGATTTCGGCCCTGCCCGGCGGCGCCGGCGCCGAGATCGTCGATGAGCACCCGCGCCGAGGCGCGGGTCTGCGGATCGAGGCTGGAGATGAACTGGTCGAGTTCGACCGGCACCTCCTTGGTGCCCGAGTGGATGGTCTGCCGGGCGTCGAAGGCCGGTGCGCTGGGTTTGCCGTCCTGGAGATCGACGTACTTCTCGCCGAGGAGCGACTTGGGACGAATCGCCGCCTTGACCCCCTGGTGCAGCGGCCAGTGGTCGTCGTCGACCTGGATGGTCACCTTGGAGACCTGGCCCTGGAGCGCCTCGATGCTGTCGATGGTGCCCACCTTGGCGCCGGCCTCGAGAACGTCGCTTCCCGCCACCAGCCCCGAGGCATCGGGGTAGGTGATCGTCACCTCGTGCCGGGGCTTGAGGAACAGGGCGCGCTGCGATGCCAGGGCGAACGAGGTCACCCCTGTGAGAAGGGCGAGGGTGACGATCCCGGCCAGCAACTGACGGCGCATACGGTCCTAATCCATTCCCAGCGGGCCATCGCCGGAAGCGTTGAAGAACTGGTGGACGAACTCGTCCTCCGAGTCCTCGATCTCCTGCTTGGTGCCGAAGTGGCGCATCCGGCCCTTGTAGAGGATACCGATGTTGTCCGCGAACCTCCGCACGGCACCCACATCGTGACTGACCACGATCGAGGTGGCCTCGTACTTGGCGCTGATCTCGCGGATCAGGTCACAGAGCAGGGTGGTTCGCACCGGGTCGAGCCCTGAGTCGGGCTCGTCGAAGAGCAGGATCTTGGGCTCCATCACCAGCGCCCTGGCGAAGCCGGCGCGCTTGCGCATGCCGCCGCTCAGCTCGTTGGGGAGCCGGGTGCCGGCGCCCGCCAGGCCCACCTCGCTGAGCCGCTCGTTGACGGTCTCCTTGACCTCGTTCTCCGGCGTCTTGGTGTGCTGGCGAAGCGGGAAAGCCACGTTGTCGAAAACGTTCATCGAGGAGAAGAGGGCACCGTCCTGGAAGAGCATCCCCATCCCCCTGCGCATCTTGAGGAGCTCCTTCTCGCTGAGCTTGGAGACCTGCTCGCCATCGACGAACACCTCCCCGCGGTCGGGGGGGAGGAGACCGACGATGTGGCGCAGCAGCACGCTCTTGCCGGTTCCCGAGGGGCCCATGAGCACGGTGATCTCGCCGCGGGGGATCCGGCAGGTCACCCCGTCGAGCACCTTGTTGCTGCCGAAGGTCTTGCAGACGTCCTTGAGCTCGATGACCGGGTCCTTCTCCCAGGTCTGCACCGACTGGTTGGTCCCCTCGGCGGTCTCGGACTTGCCCTTGCCGCGGCCGCGCTGCTCGGTCTCACTCTCGCGACCGCCCCCCGTGCGAGCGCCGGCAAGCTCGCGCTGCCCGCGGCTCCCGCCGTGGTCTTCGGACTGCCGGTCGGGGTCCTGGTCGTCACCATCGTGACCCCGTTGCTGGTCCCGGGCCGGCATGCCATCGGGCCGAACGCCGACGCCACGGCGCTGGCCCTCGTGCCGTTCCGCGTCGGTGGTGCTCTGCGTGTCTGTCATCTCTTGTTCTGCTCGCTCAAATCTGGATCGGCAGGTTGGGGTTGTTGCCCCAGAACAGCTGGGTCAGCAGGGCGTTGACGACCACGGTCAGGACCAGCGCGGTGGCCATGGTCTTGGCCACGGCGCGACCGATCCCCACCGCTCCACCGGTGACGTGGTAGCCGTAGTAGACGGCGACGCACACGATCAGGAAGGCGAACACCACGGCCTTGATCATCGAGTAGCCGAGGTCCTGGATGTTGATGAAGCGGTAGAAGTAGCTGGAGTACACACCGGTCGAGATCTGGGCGATCTGGAAACGCTGGACCAGGTACGACCCGAGATACGACGTGGCCAGGGCCAGCATGTACATGAAGGGGAGGACCATGAAGCAGGCCAGCATGCGGGTGGAGACCAGGTAGATCTTCGAGGGGATCCCCATCACCTCCAGAGCATCGATCTCGTCGTTGACACGCATCGTTCCCAGCTCAGCCACGAGCCCGCAGCCGACCTTCGCGCCAATCGCAAATCCGAAGAAGAGCGGGGTGATCTCGCGGGTGTCACAGATGGCGTTGAACACTCCGGCCAGCGACTGCGCGCCAATCTGGGAGAGGGAGTAGTAAGCCTCGACCGAGCATTCCGAGCCGGTGAAGTAGGTGAGGATCAGCGCAATCGGCGTTGAGCCGATGGCGATGAAGGCGGCGTAGAACCAGATCTCCTTGATGTACTTGAGCGACTGCGGAATGCGCCCCAGCTGGATGCCGGCGAAGGTGACGATCTCGCCGAGCACCTCAAGGAAGCCGCGGACCTTCTTGACCGGGTCGAAGTCGCGCCGTGGGGCGGTCTTGGCGGCCATCAGCGCAGCACGTTGTTGCTGTGGAACAGGGCGAGCACCGTCGGGGTGTAGAGGTACTCGAAGATCTGGATGGAAACGAACGACGCCACCACCGCCTGGTGGACAGCCTTGGCAACCCCCTCGGCGCCGCCCTTGGCGGTGATTCCCTTGTAGCAGCAGATGGTGGCGATGAGCATGCCGAAGATCACGCACTTGATCTCGCCGCCGTAGAGGTCCTGGAGGGTGCCCTGGGTGTAGAAGGTGGAGATGAAGGCGCCGGTGTTGACGCCGACCAGGAAGTGGCTGGCGAGGTAGCCGCTGAAGCAGGTGAAGGCGATCATCGGGACGTTGTAGAGCGCGGTCATCACCGCCATCGCGGCGAAGCGGGGCACCACGATGAACAGGGTGTTGCTGATGCCCATCACGCTGAGCGCCTCGAGCTCGTCGCGCACCTTGCGCGCGCCGAGGTCGGCGGTGATCGCCGTGCCGGCGACGGCGGCAACCATCAGTCCGGTGGCCACCGGGGCGAACTCACGGACGTTGGCCAGCACCATGAAGCCGCCGATGCGGTACTCGGCCGACGCGAGCTTGAAAAAGTTGCCCGCTTCGAGGGCCACGATCGTGCCCCAACCCATCCCGGTGAGGAGCAGGGGGATGAAGCAGGCCACCATGATGAAACGGCACTGTTCGAGAAACTCAGCGAGGTAGAACGGGCGACGAAAGACGCCCGCGGCCGCACTCACGAAGAGGATCGCCTGATCCCCCAGCGTCGTCACACCGTTCCGTGCGCGACCTACCAACGCGGCTCCCTTACGACTTCAGCTAGCTGGCGCCCGCCGGCTTCCACCGGCTTGACCCGACACCGGAGCCCGGCCCACTCGCCACAACGTCCGTCGCCGGGGGCTCCCCACCCCGGGCCGGTGGTGCTCTTGACCCGTTTGTCAAGTCGATCGAGTATATGCGGGCGTCCGCGTTCGCGCGACCCCCATCTCGGCCATGCTTGGCCGATGCCCGAGCCCCCTCCCCTGCTCACCGTGGTGGTGCCCACCCGGAACGAGGGGGGCAACGTGGCGGGGCTCGTCGAACGTCTCGAGGCGGCCCTGCCCTCCGCCCCGTTGGAGGTCATCTTCGTCGACGACAGCGACGACGACACCCCGGCGCGAATCGAGGCGATGGCCCGAGACCGTCGGTCCGGCCGGATCCGCCTGGTGGCCCGATCAGGCCCCGACCGTCAGGGAGGCCTGAGCACTGCGGTGGTCAGCGGGATGCGCCTGGCTCGGGGAGCCTTTGTCTGCGTGATGGACGCCGACCTTCAGCATCCGCCGGAGACCGTGCCCCGGTTGCTGGTCGCAGCCCAGCAGGGGGCGGACCTGGTGGTTGCCTCCCGCTACGTGCGTGGCGGAAGCCGCAGCGGGCTTGGTGGCTCGGGCCGGCGCCTGGTGAGCGTGGCCGCCACCGCGCTGGCCCGGCTGCTCTTCGTCGAAGCGCGCCGCTCCACGGATCCGCTGGCCGGCTTCTTTCTCTGTCGCCGCGGACTCATCGACGGGATCGAGTTTCGCCCGGTGGGATTCAAGATCCTTCTGGAGCTGCTGGTCTGCATCCCGCAGGGCACTGTCCGCGACCTCCCCCTCGAGTTCGCCCTGCGGCAGAGCGGGGAGAGCAAGGCCACCCTTGGGCAGGCGGTGCTGTACCTCCGCCACCTCCAGTCGTTGTTCTTCTCCGTGCAGGGCGCGGGGCGGATCTGGAAGTTCGGCCTGGTCGGGCTCAGCGGCCTGGTTGTGTTCCTCCCCCTGCTGGCGCTGGCCGCCGGCCCGCTGGCGCTGCGGCCGCTGCTCGCGTTCGTCCCTGCGTGGGCCGCCTCGGTCCTGTGGAACACCATCCTCAACCGGCTGTTCACATTCGCCGACCAGCGCCGCCGGGCCAGCGGCGAGGGACCGCGCACCTATCTGGTCCGCGCCATGGCCTCGGGGCTGGCGATGTTCGTCGCCTTCGGGCTGCTCCTCGCCGGGGGGGTTCCCACGGTGGCGGCGGGTGCGCTCAGCGCGCTGGTGGCCATGCTCCTCAACGGCGTGTTCAATCGCGGCACGGTGCGCACCCAGTCGTCGCTCTGGAGCCGGGTCGCCGTCGACGGGGGGGTGCAGACCGGGCTCGCCCGGCTCGCCGCCCAGGTCGGTGCCCAGCGCGCCTACCTTCTGCCCGCCTCGGGAACCTCCGGGGACGCCCTCGGGCTCCCCGCCGAGCTCGTCGAACGGGTGGTTCGCCGCCAGCAGCCGGCGCTCTGGACCGAGGTTCCGTCGGCCCGGCCGCAGCGACGGACCAACATCGAGAACAGCTCAGCGCTGCTGGTGCCGGTACTCGCCGGGACGGCGGTTCTCGGCGTCCTGGTCTGCGAGCGGCGGGCACGGCACGGCTTTGATGACGCGGCCCTGGAAACTGCCATCCGGGCTGCCGACGGGCTGGCGCCCACAATCGCCGCCGCGGCATCGCCCAAATCGCCGCGGCCGCGCGGGGCTGTCCTCGCCGAGCCGCCGACCTCCTGACACGGCGCGCCCAGCACCCTCGGTCGGCACGGCTCGCGTGCCCACCCCGGACGGTGCGCTCAGAGACGCGCGCGGGGCTGGGTGAGCCATCCCTCGAGCTCAGCGATCCAGCGTGGTCCAGGGGGGCCCATGCCCGCACCGGGCACACCCACCCGCTGCAGCAGAGTGCGCCGCGGCGAGAGCCGGACGGTCTGCCGGTGCGCCAGCTGGGCGAGCCGCTGCGCCTCGCGCAGGGCTCCGTCCTCGTCCTCGCAGATGCCGTCAACCAGGCACAGCTCCAGGGCCTGCTCGCCTAGCCAGACCTCACCGGTCACCACCCGCTCCAGCGCTGCCCCCTCGAGGTCGCGACGGTCGGAAACGACGTCGCGGAAGCGGACGAAGATCGCCTCGACAAGTTCGCGCTCCTTGGCCTCGTCAGCCTCGGTGGGCTCGCGCCAGGGGGCACCGAGGTCCTTGAGCGGTCCGCTCTTGGTGACCATCACCCGGGCGCCGAGGCGGCGCAGCGCTTCAGCGGCGATCGGCCGAACCGCGATCACCCCGATGGAGCCGACGATGGCGCTGGGGAAGGCGAGAATCCGGGTCGCCCCGCAGGCGAGGAAGTAGGCGCCGGATGCTCCGGTGCCGCGGAACCAGGCCACCACCGGTTTGCGCTTGGCGAGTCGCCGCACCGCCAGGTAGAGCGCCTCCGAGGCGGTGGCTCCGCCGCCCGGCGAGTCGATGTCAAGGACAACGGCGCGAATGCGTGAGGTGGTCCGGGCGCGCTCCAGGACCGCGAGCGTGTCCGCCGTCTTCACGGCCCCCCCGATCACCCCACGAATCGGGATGACCGCGATCCGGCGACGGTCGGTGAGGGCGACCCATGGACTGGCGTGTGCCTCACCGCCGCTCCAGCTAGGCGGGATCGCGCGGCACCTTGCTGTCCTCGACCGCCGGCGCGTCCAGGACGACGTCATCCCGCGGCGCCTCGATCCCCCGCGGCGTCCCTCCAGCAGGTCCGTCGAGCGACCGCCGGATCTCCTCAAGCTTGGCGTCCCCTGACGATGCCAGCACCCGCTGCTGCACCTCGAGCATCTGCTGGTCGACCCCGCCGCCGAGGATCTCCGCCTTGCCCAGAGCCTTGGCATAGCGACCGCCAATCTTCTTCTGCACTTCCTCGAAGGTCGGGACCGCGGCCTGCGCCGCCAGTCCCGTCGCCGACTGCATCGAGGCGTTCATCCGCTCCTGCATCTTGGCCGACTGCAGCTGCGTCTCCAGCTCCTCGCGCTTGGCCATCGCCTCACGCAGCTGAAAGGCATTCTGGTCGACCATCCGCTTGGCGTTGTCCGAGGCGGCCTGCGCCTTCTCGTGGAGGTCCCGGTAGTCGCGAAGCTGTGACTCGAGACTCGCCAGCTGGGCGGCGAACGCGCGGGCGGTCTGCTCGTAGCGATCGGCCTCGGCGGTGTTGCCCTTGGCCCGTGCGGCCTGGGCCAGCTTGAGTGCCTCGCGGGTCGAGGCGGTCATCTGCGCGTCCTTCTTCTCCGCCTCGCCGATCTTGATGTCCAGCTCGCGCAGGTTGCCGATCACTGCGGCGGCCTGGTCGATCAGCTGGGAGTGGCGGCGCTGCATCTCGTCGACCGCCTGCTGGAGCTGCACCTGTGGGTCGGCCCGCGCCTCGAACGACATGCCGAACTTGGTGCCGAAGTAGTTGAACAAGCGTCGGACGGTACGGGCCATCGGGAGTCTCCTAAGACGTCCGGGGGACGTCGGCGTCTGTGACCGGCACGATAGGGGACGGCGCAACGCTGGTGAGGGGCTGCGGGAATGGCGCGGAGGTCGGCGGCGGCGCCGCGTCGAGCTGCGCGCCGCGCGGAGCCTCGATGGTCAGCCGGCCGGCGTCGACGGCCTCGAGCAGGCCCTGGCGCAGGCCCTCAACCTCGCGGGACAACCGTTCGAGGCGCTCGTCCCCGGCCTCACCGCCGGTCTCGGCGAGGGCGACCACCTCGGCGATGCCGGCGTTCAACCCCTCGAGTTCCATCGCCGAGGCCTCGAGGCGACGCAGCAGCGCCGCGTGGGTGGCCTCCAGGCGGGCGGCGACCCGCTCCTGATCGGCGATCGCGGCAAGGGAGCGCTCCACCTCGGGGGCAAGCGGGGCAGGGGGCGCGGGATCGGTCATCGCGGCTGCCTGAGGACGTGCGGCGCCCGCGGCTCGGAGCCTGCCCTGCTCGGCGCGGAGGCCGGCGCGGTTCATGCCGGCCAGGGTGCGGTGCACCATCGAGGCCTGGCCGGCGAGGCGCTCGATAGCGGTCAGGCTGGCCGCAGCCTGGCCCGCCACCTGGCGGCAGCGATCGGCGACCGCGCCGCGCCGCGCCTGACCCGCGGCGACACGACAGCGATCCGCGGCGATCCGGGCGCGGTCGAGCCAGTACTCCTCGGGAGAGTCCATCCGCACCGGGAGCGCCGGAGCTGGGACCTCGCCGATACCAAGGCGGCGACGAACCCAGGCCAGCAGTCGTCTCATCCGGGCAGCGTACCCGCGCGCCCGAGAGGGCTCAACGTCGCCGGGCGGCTCACCAGGCGTAGGCCTCCGGTGCGCTGCCTCCGGGGCCGGGGAAGATCTCGTCGAGGCGCGACAGCGCGGCGCGGTTGAGCTTGACCTTGAGCGCGCCCAGCGATCCGTCAAGCTGCCCGGCCGTGCGCGGT
>JBHEMT010000129.1:0-7754 GCA_046262435.1 Candidatus Dormibacteria bacterium
AACGCGACCGGGCGGATGGCCCGGGCGGTTGGCTAGTACTCGGGCATTGCCGGCGCGGGCGCCTTGTTCTTCTCCGGCGCGTCGGTGATCAGCGCCTCGGTGGTGAGCAGCAGGCCGGCGATCGACGCTGCGTTCTGCACCGCGGAGCGGGTGACCTTTGTTGGGTCGATGATCCCGGCCCCGACCATGTCGACGTACTCGCCGGTTGCGGCGTTGAAGCCATGGCCCTTGGGCAGCGAGCGCACCTTCTCCACGACCACGGCGCCCTCGACTCCGGCGTTCTCGGCGATCTGGCGAAGTGGCGCCTCCAGCGCGCGGCGGAGGATCTTCACGCCGGTGAGGACATCGCCCTCGGCCTCGACGGTCTCCAGTGAGGGAATCGCGTTGAGCAGCACGGTGCCACCGCCGGGCACGATGCCCTCCTCAACAGCGGCGCGGGTGGCGGACACGGCGTCCTCCATGCGGTGCTTACGCTCCTTGAGCTCGGTCTCGGTGGCGGCGCCCACCTTGATGACCGCGACACCGCCGGCCAGCTTGGCGAGCCGCTCCTGAAGCTTCTCCTTATCCCAGTCCGAGGTGGACTTCTCGATCTCGGCCTTGATCTGCTCGATCCGGCCCTTGATCGCATCGTTGCTCCCACCGCCCTCGACCACTGTTGTGTCGTCCTTGGTGATGGTCACCCGGCGCGCCTTGCCGAGACTGTTCAGCTGGGCGTTGTCCAGCTTGAGCCCGACCTCCTCGCTGATCACCTGACCACCGGTGAGGATGGCGATGTCCTGGAGCATGGCCTTGCGGCGGTCACCGAAGCCCGGGGCCTTGACACCGACGGCGGTGAAGGTGCCGCGCAGCTTGTTGACGATCACCGTTGCCAGCGCCTCGCCCTCGAGGTCCTCGGCGATGACCAGCAGCTGCTTGCCCGCCTGGAGCACCTTCTCGAGGATGGGCAGCAGGTCGGCGATCGCGGAGATCTTGCGGTCGGTGATGAGGATGTAGGGGTCCTCGAGCACGGCCTCCATGCGCTGCGCATTGGTGACCATGTACGGGCTGATGTAGCCCTTGTCGAACTGCATGCCCTCGACCAGCTCAAGCTCGGTCTCCAGGCCCTTCGACTCCTCGACGGTGATGACGCCGTCCTTGCCGACCTTCTCCATGGCGTCGGCGACGATCTCGCCGATGCCGGGGTCGGCGGCGGAGATGCTCGCCACCTGGGCGATCTTCTCGCGCTCGCTGATGGCGATGGACTGCGCCTTGATGGCCTCGACCACAGCCTTGACGCCGAGCTCCATGCCCCGCTTGAGCAGGATCGGGTTGGCCCCGGACTCGACGTTGCGCAGGCCGCCGTCGATCAGCGCCTGGGCGAGCACGGTGGCGGTGGTGGTGCCGTCACCGGCGACGTCGTTGGTCTTGGAGGCAACCTCCTTGACCAGCTGGGCGCCCATGTTCTCGAAGGGCTCCTCGAGCTCGATCTCCTTGGCGATGGTGACGCCGTCGTTGGTGATCGTCGGAGCGCCGAACTTCTTGTCGATGACCACGTTGCGGCCCTTGGGACCGATCGTGACCTTGACCGCGTCGCTGACCGCGCGGGCTCCACGCTGGAGCTTGGTGCGGGCTTCAACGTCGAATACGACCATCTTGGGCATGTAGGTCCTCCTTCTGAGGGGGCGGGCGCGAGAGTAGAAACGAGCCTCTTCGAGGGCCAATCTTAGCACTCCCCGCCGGCGAGTGCTAGCAGGCCCGGTCCCCCTCTGCCAGCGGCCCGGCTCAGCCGGTGACGAAGGCCTTGTCGCCGAACTGGAAGGAGAAGAGGGCGCACAGGATGAGGTAGCCGGCCCCGAGCAACAGGCCACGTCGTCGCCGGGTGGCCGGGCCCCCGCCGAGGAGCGGGATCGCCTCGAGGGCGAGCAGCTGGATGAAGGGGAAGGTGGTGGCCAGGAAGCGCAGCGAGCTGTTGAGGTACGGAGCGAAGGTGCGCGAATAGACCAGCTGCATGGCGATGATTCCGAGCACCAGGACGGGGTAGGCCGGGGACTGGGTGCGGCGGGGGTGAATGACGAGGAGCACCGCCCCGACGGTGGTGAGCAGGCTGAGCACGGTCACCGCGTTGACGTCGCGCCCGGCGAGCAGGTCGCCGAGGTCGCCCAGGACGGGGGCCCAGGGCAGGGTGAGGTGGCGGCCATACGCCTGCTGGCTGCTGACCCCGGCCAGCGGGTTGCCGAAGCGGTGGCCCAGGTAGGCCTCCACGGCCAGCAGCCCGGCGAGCGGCGCGGCCACGGTGATCGCCGCCGCCACCCGGGGGGTGCTGCACCAGCCGCGCCGGCTCCGCAGCCACCATTCCACCGCCAGCGCGGCGGTGACCACCAGGCCGGAGTTGCGGGTGACGCCCGCGGCCAGCGCCGGCAGCAGCGCCCATCCCCAGTGGTCGCGGCGAAGCAGTAGCCAGGTCGCCGCCAGCAGGGCGAGGAAGAGGGCGTCGCTGTAGACCGCGCTGAAGACCGCGGACACCGGGAAGAAGGCCAGCAGCCACGCTGCCAACCGGGCCGGCACCGGGCCATGCTCGATATCGGTAAGGCGGTGGACCAGGGCCAGGCCGGCGGCGAAGGCCGCGGACGAGAGGGCAACACCCCAGGCGGCCTGGTGCAGCGGGTCGGTGCCGGCCAGGCGGAGCAGCAGCGGGTAGAGCGGAAAAAACGTGGCGGTGAGCGGCCGGTAGCCGTGGCTGGCGATCTCCAGGTAGTTGCGGCTGTCAAAGAGGGTCCAGGGGTTGAGCACCGGATTGGCCACCCCCGCCCAGCCGCCGGCCACCGGGGCGAGGTAGCCGTGCCGGGCCGCGCCCAGGTAGGCGAAGAGGCCGACCCAGAGACGGGAGAGGAGGAAGGGCGCAGCCACGGAGCGGGCCGAGCCGGCCAGCGAACCTTCCGAGGGGAGCGCGCGCATCGGGGCCATCCTGCCCGACGACGGTGGCGCCGGCCGCCTCCGTTGCTGGTCCGGCGGCATTCCGCGGCGGGCCCGGCCCGGTGCGGGCCACCCGCGGCTGCGCTGGGCCGGGTCTCTCCCCCATCATCGACGCATGCCTGGCCCCACCCTCCACCCTCTCCTCCGCCGCTCGCTGCGCGCCGGCGCCACCGCTGGCTTTGCCTTTGCCACCGCCCGCTTCATGGGCCAGCCGCTGACCAAGCAGGACGGCCGCCTGCTCGACTGGGACGCGGCCCGGCACACCGCCCACGGCCGCACCGGCGAGCAGCCGCAGCGCTTCGCCCCCGAGATCGGGGCCCGCTACGACGCCATCGCCAACGAGCTAGCCGGCGCCGTCGCCGAGGTGACCCAAGAGGCCCCGAGCGGTTTTCCCGCCTTCCAGGTGATCGACCGCCGCGGCTTCATCGACGCCAATCTGGAGATTGCGCAGCGACTGACCGGGCCGGTCGAGGAGCTCCGCGCCACCCTGCCCGAGTCGCGTGCCACGGCGCTCGGCCGGGTGGGCATGAGCCGCTACCTCGGTGAGATGTTCGGCTTCATCTCCAAGCGGGTGCTGGGGCAGTACGACCCGGTGCTCAGCCTCAGCGGTGAGGCCCCCGCGGCCCGCCCTGCGCTGTACCTCGTGGAGCCCAACGTGCGCAGCTTCGAGGAGCGCAGCGGGGCGCCCGGCGAGGACCTGCGCCGCTGGCTGATCCTCCACGAGCTCACCCACGCGTGGCAGTTCGGCCAGCACCCCTGGCTCGCCGAGCACCTGACCACCCTGATGCGCGAGCTGGTGCTCGACAGCCTGGTGCGCCGCCTCGCCGCCGAGGGCAAGAGCGGGGCGAAGGGCAGCGGCAACGGCAGCTCGCGCAAGGGCTTCTCGCTGGACACCACCCTGCGCACGCTGCCCGGCGAGCTGCGCACCCAGCTGCGCGCGATGGGGCGCGTCCAGGCGGTGATGAGCGTGCTCGAGGGTCACAGCAACTTCGTGATGCACCAGGCGGGGCGCCGTCACATCAACAACTTCGATCGGCTGGAGGATGCCTTCCACCGCCGCGCCGACGAGCGGTCTGCGATCGAGCGTCTGGTTCTGGTCGCCACCGGCATGAACGTCAAGCTCCGCCAGTACGAGGTGGGCGAGAAATTCTGTGACGGGGTGACCGCCGTGGGCGGTCTCGGCCTGCTCAACCGGGTGTGGGAGGGGCCCGAGATGATGCCCTCGCCGGCCGAGTTGAAGAACCCGCAGCTCTGGGTGGCCCGGGCCCGTTAGACCGCGGCGGTTGACAGCGCCCCCCACCGCTGCGACCGTCGCCCGCTGTGGAAGTCAGGGTGGGCGCCGGTCAGGGGTTCTACGGGGACACGCCTGACGGCGGCCTGGCGGTGGTCGAGCGCGGCGAGGTGAGCCATCTCTGCTGTGACGCTCTGTCGGAGCTGACCGTGGCCATCCTGGAGAAGGACCGGCAGCGCGACCCGGGACTGGGCTACGTCCGCGACCTACCGCTGTTCGCCCGCACCCTGCTCCGGCCGGCGCGCCACCACGGGGTGCGCTGGATCACCAACGGCGGGGGCATCAACCCGATGGCGGGAGCGGCGGCGGTGGCCCGGGTGGCCTGCGAGCTGGGCATGCCCGAGCTGCGCATCGGGGTGGTCACCGGCGACAACCTGATCGACCGTCTTCCGGCCTTGGTCGCGGCGGGGCTGCCCCACATCGACAGCGGCGCCGCGCTCACCGCCGAGGCGGCCCAGGCGGTGGTGGCGGTCGCCTACCTCGGCGCCCAGCCGGTGGTCGCCGCTCTTGCCGGGGGCGCCGACGTGGTGGTGACCGGGCGGGTCGCGGACGCCGCACTCTTTCTGGCGCCCCTCGTCCACGAACTGGGCTGGGCCTGGGATGACTGGGACCGGCTCGCGGTGGGCGCAGTCGCCGGCCACCTGCTGGAGTGCAGCGGTCAGGCCACGGGCGGCAACTTCAGTGGTGATTGGTGGACCATCCAGGGCTTGGACGAGGTCGGCTATCCGATCGCCGAGGTATCGGCCGCGGGCGATTTGACCGTGCTCAAGGCCCATGGCACGGGCGGCCGGGTGGACTGGCGGACGGTCAGAGAGCAGCTGCTCTACGAGGTGACCGACCCCACCGCCTACGTGACCCCGGACGTGGTGGTCGACCTCGGCGAGGTCGAGCTGGCCGACGCCGGCGCCGATCGGGTGGCGGTGACCGGAGTGCGGGGCAGGCCGAGGCCGGATCAACTCAAGGTGGTGCTGGGCCATCCGGCGGGCTGGGCGGGCACGGTGAGCCTGGTCTACTCCTGGCCCGATGCCCTGGCCAAGGTGGACCATGCCGCCGAACTGGTGGCCCGGATGACATCGCGGGTCGGGCTGGAGCCGCTGGAGCTCAGGGTCGAGCGGCAGGGCGTCGACGCCCTCCACGGAACCGCCGCCCCGCCGCCGCTCGAGCCCGCCGAGGTGGGCCTGCGCCTCAGTGCCCGCTTCGCCAGCGAGGCAGAGGCGGCACGCTTCGCCCGGCTGGCGATGTCGCTGGCGCTCAACGGACCGCCGCACCTCGGCGGCGGATCCCCGCCGCAGCCACCGCGCGCCCTGCTCGGGCTGTGGCCGAGCCTGGTCGACCGCGCCGGTGTCGAGGACGGAGTCGAGGTGCGGGTGGTCGAGGCGGGGGCGCTATGAGCCGCCTGGCCCTGCGCGACGTCGCCGGCGCGCGCAGCGGCGACAAGGGCGACCTGGCCACGATCGCCCTGCTCGCCCCCACCCCGCCGCTCTACGCCGCGCTCCGCCGCGAGGTCACCCCGGAGCGGGTGCGCGCCCACGTCGGATCGATGATGCGGGGGCGGGTCGACCGCTTCGAGCTCCCCAAGCTGCTCGCTCTCCAGTTCGTGCTCCACGAGGCGCTGGACGGTGGCGCCAGCCGCTCGCTGCGCTCCGACGCCCTGGGCAAGTCATACGGGGCGCTGCTGCTGCGTCTCGAGATCGAGGTGCACGAGGAGGAGCTGGTGGGCTGGGCAGGCCCGCAGCGCCCTCCGCGATGACCATGCGGGTCCTCTGCGCCCCCAACGCCTTCAAGGGGTCGCTCGACGCGCTGGGCGCTGCTGCGGCGATGGCCCGCGGGGTGGCACTCGCACACGGTGAAGCCGTTCAGCTTCCCGTGGCCGATGGCGGCGACGGGACGATGGACGTGCTCCTCGCAGCGGCCGGGACCGCGGCCGCCACCGAGGAGGCGGAGGTGAGCGGGCCCGCACCAGGGCAGCGGCTGACTGCCCGGCTGGGGTGGCTGGATGGCACTGCGCGCCAGCGGCGCCGGGCGGTGGTGGATCTGGCCGAGGCCTGCGGACTGCGCCGCTGGCCGGCCGGCTTGCCGCTCGACGCGGGCAGCGCATCGTCGCGCGGCGCCGGCGAACTGGTCGCCCGGGCGGTCGCGGCGGGCGCCAGCAGCATCCTGGTGGGAGTGGGTGGATCGGCGAGCACCGATGGCGGCACCGGCCTGCTCGCCGCGCTCGGGCTCGGGCTCATCGACGCCGAGGGGGACCCCCTCCCCGCAGGAGGTATCGCCCTGGCTCGCCTGGCCCGGCTCGAGGTTGGGGAGCTGCGGAGCCGGCTCGAGCAGGTCGAGATCGAGGTGCTCTGCGATGTCGACGCCCCGCTGGTGGGCCCGCGCGGCGCGGCCACCGTCTTCGGCCCACAGAAGGGCGCCGGACCGGAGATGGTGCCGGCTCTTGACGCGGCCCTGGCCCGGCTCGCCGCCACGGCCGAGCGCGACGCCGGGGTGCCCGCAGCGATGCGCATGCACGCCGGGGCGGGGGCCGCCGGCGGCTGCGGCTATGGCCTGATGGCGCTGGCGGGCGCCCGGCTGGTCCCGGGGGCGACGCGGGTGGCCGACGCGGTCGGCCTTGACGGGGCCCTGGCGACGGTGGACCTGGTGCTCACCGGGGAGGGCCGCCTCGACGGCTCGACGGCGGCGGGCAAGGCTCCGGCGGAGGTTGCCCGGCGCGCCGCCGCAGTTGGGGTGCCCTGCGTGGTCCTCGCCGGGGCTGTCGAGGGCCCCTCACCCGCCGGGGTGGTCGAGGCGGTGGCGATCGGCGCCGGGCTCACCCTTGAGGTGTCGCAGCGGCGCACCTCAGAGCTGCTCCAGGCGGCGGCGGGGGCGACGGTCCGCCGCTACTCCGGGTAGACCGGGCTGAGCCACTCCCGGTACTTGGCGTTGCGCCCTTTGCAGATGTCGAAATAGGCGCGCTGCAGCCGCAGGGTGAGCGGCCCGGGCTCCCCATCGCCGACCGCACGCCGGTCGACCGAGGTGACCGGCGCCACCTGGGCTCCGGTGCCGCAGAGGAACACCTCGTCGGCCACGTAGAGCTCGGAGCGGTCGACCGAGCGCTCCACACACTCCAGGCCCAGGTCCTCGCGGATCACGTCGATCAGGGTCTGGCGGGTGATCCCCTCGAGGACGTTGTCCGAGACCTGGGGGGTGACCACCTGGCCGTTGCGCACCAGGAAGATGTTCTCGGCGCTGCCCTCGGCGATGTGGCCGTCCTGGTTGAGCAGGACCGCCTCGTCGAAGCCGTACTCGAGCGCCTCGGTCTTGGCCAGGGCGGCGTTGATGTAGGTGCCCGTGCACTTGGCCCGTGCCGGAGCCGAGTTGTCGTCGATCCGGCGCCAGGACGAGACCATGCAGGCCAGGCCACCCTCGATGTCGACGTAGTTGCCGAAGGCTGTGGTGTAGATCGCGAAGCCGTCACTGAGCCCGTTGAGCTTCACCCCGATGATCTCGTCCGACTTGTAGAGCAGCGGGCGAA
>JBHEMT010000130.1:0-31659 GCA_046262435.1 Candidatus Dormibacteria bacterium
GGCGTCGGCGCCACCCTGCACGACGTGGTTCTGGTGGGGACCCACGAGAACCGCGCCGGGCGCGACCGCGTCGAACTCGAGCTCGCCGAGCTCGAGGAGCTGGCCCGCACCCTCAAGACCAAGGTGCTCGACCGCACCCTCATGCCGCTGCGCGAGCCGCACCCCGCCACCTTCCTGCGCAGCGGTGCCGTGGAGAGCCTGGGCGTTCGGCTGGCCGAGCTGAACAACCCGGCAGTGCTCTTCAACGACCAGCTCACCCCCCGCCAGCAACGCAACCTCGAGGAGACCTGGGACGTGCCGGTTCTCGACCGCACCGAGGTGATCCTCGCCATCTTCGCGCAGCGGGCCACCAGCGCCGAGGGCCGGGTGCAGGTGGAGATGGCCCAGCTCGACCACCAGCTTCCCCGTCTCGCCGGAGGCTGGACCCACCTGGAGCGGCAGCGCGGCGGTGTCGGCATGCGCGGTGGTGCCGGCGAGAAGCAGATCGAGGTGGACCGCCGGATGATCGGCCAGAAGCTCAAGCGGCTGCGCAAGCGCTTGGCGGAGATCCAGCGCCAGCGCGGCACCCGGCGGCAGGCACGGACCGACGTCCCGCTGGCGTCCTGCGCGCTGGTCGGCTACACCAACGCCGGCAAGTCGACCCTGCTCAATGCCCTGACCAACAGCAAGGTGCTCGCCGACAACCTGCTCTTCGCCACGCTCGACCCCACCTCGCGCCTGATGACCTTCGCCAGCGGCCGCCGGCTGATCCTGGTGGACACCGTCGGGTTCATCCAGGCGCTCCCCACCGAGCTGGTCGAGGCCTTCGCGGCCACCCTGGAGGAGGTGCGGCAGGCCCATCTCCTGGCGGTGGTGGTCGACGTCTCCCATCCAGAGGCGGAGGCACAGCTGCGCACCGTCCTCGAGACCCTGCAGAGCATGGAGTGTGACCAGCCGGCGCTGCTCGTCCTCTCCAAGATCGACCGGGTCGCTGCCGACGCGCTGGACGAGATCAGCGAGCGGCTGGCCGCGATCGCCGGCGCGGAACCGGTGCGCCTCTCGGCGGTCACCGGCGCCGGTCTGCGCGACTTCCGCGACGCGGTGGACCGCCTGGCCGGGGAGGTGGTTCCGGAGACCCGGGCCAACCGCACCGAGTTCGGCGAAGCCGCCGCGGCAGCTCCCGGGGACACATTCGATACGCTGGGAGGTGATGACTCCGAGCCCACAGCTGATGCCAGACCTGACCACAACCTCGGCCGCCGCGCCGGCGCTCGCGCCAGCTGAGGGCGGCCACCTCTTCTCTCCCTTCAGCCTGCGCAGCGTCGAACTGCGCAACCGCATCTGCGTCTCGCCGATGTGCCAGTACAGCAGCCGCGACGGCCTGGCAACCGATTGGCACCTCGTCCACCTCGGCGCCCGCGCCACCGGCGGGGCGGGGCTGGTGTTCACCGAGGCCGCAGCGGTCGAGCCCACCGGCCGGATCACCCCGGACGACCTCGGCATCTGGGACGACGGGCAGCTGCCCGCACTGCAACGCATCACCTCCTTCATCAGCAGCCAGGGTGCGGTGCCCGGCGTGCAGCTGGCCCACGCGGGCCGCAAGGCGAGCACCGCCTCCCCGTGGAAGGGCGGTGGCGCGGTTGCCCCGGCAGACGGCGGCTGGGCCGAGGTCGACGGGCCCACGGACGAGCCCTTCAGTGCGCGTTACCCCACACCGCGGGCCCTTGATGAGGCGGGGATCGAGCGGGTGGTCGCCGCGTTTGCCGACGCCACCCGACGTGCCCTGCGTGCCGGTTTCACGGTCATCGAGCTGCACGCCGCGCATGGCTACCTGCTCCATGAGTTCCTCTCACCGCTGGTGAACACCCGCAGCGACGCATTCGGAGGCAGCCTGGAGAACCGAATGCGCTTCCCGCTGCGCGTGGTTGAGGCCGTCCGCGCCGCGTGGCCCGACGAGCTGCCGCTCGCCGTGCGTGTGTCGGCCACCGACTGGGCCCCCGGTGGCCTGGAGATCGCTGACACGGTCGAGTTCGCTCGCAGGGTCCGCGCCCTGGGCGCCGGCCTGATCGACTGTTCCAGCGGTGGCGCAGTATCCGGGGTGACGATCCCGGTGGGCGCCGGCTACCAGACTCCCTTCGCGGCCCAGGTGCGCGCCGAGGCCGGCATCGCCACCGCTGCGGTGGGGATGATCACCTCGCCCACCCAGGCGGACCACATCGTGCGCACCGGTCAGGCCGACCTGGTGGAGCTGGCCCGCGAGCTGCTCCGCGACCCGTCCTGGCCGCTCCGGGCCGCCCGCGAGCTGGGCCACGACGCGCCCTGGCCCGTGCAGTACGAGCGTGCCGCGCACTAGGCGCACCGGCAGCCTCAGCCGTCGCGGCGAGCCCTGGCCACGACTCGGTCCGTCTCGCGCTGCACATCGCGGGCGGCGATCGCCTGCCGCTTGTCCCAGGTCTTCTTGCCGCGGCACAGGCCGAAGAGCAGCTTGATCCGGTTGCCCTTGGTGTACAACCGCAGGGGCACCATGGTCAGCCCCTGCTGGTGCACCTTGCTGTCCAGGTAGGTGATCTCCCGCCGGTGGAGCAGCAGCTTGCGCCGCCGGTCGGCCTCGTGGCCCATCCGGTTGGCCTGCTCGTACTCACCGACGTGGACGTTGATCAGCCAGGCCTCCTCGCGCTCCACCCGGACGTAGCCCTCGCGGAGCTGAGTGCGTCCGGCCCGCAGTGACTTGACCTCCGACCCGTGGAGCTCGAGCCCAGCCTCGAAGGTCTCGAGGATCTCGTACTCGTGACTCGCATAGCGGTTGCGCGCGAGCACGCCGTCGTCCTCTGCCTTCTTCTTCTTGGTGGCCATGACCGCACTATGCGGGACCGACGGCTCGCCGGCCGCGCAGATAGGCAGCCGCATCCATCGGCCTGCCGCCCGGCGGCTGGACCTGGCGCACTTGGTAGGCGCCCTCACCGCAGGCCACCACAAGACTGTCACGCTCTGACCGAAGCACGCTTCCCGGTGCACCTCGCGCCACGCCCGGCTCCGGCTCGCCGTCGAGCAGGCGCACCCGCTGCCCGCCCAGCTCCACTGTGGTCCCCGGCCACGGGGTGAGGGCGCGGACCCGCCGGTCGATCTCCGCCGGGGGCATGGTCCAGCTGAGCTCGCCGTCGGCGCGGCTGAGTCGCGGGGCCAGGGTGGCCACCGCACCCTCCTGCGCGACCGCCCGTGCATCGCCGCGCTCCAGGCCGGCGAGAACGTCGGTCAGCAGCCGGGCGCCGCGCTCCGCCAGGGCGCTGAGCAGCGCCGGCGTGGTCGCGTCTGAAGCAATCGGCAGCGACTCACACGCGTACACCGGACCGGTGTCGAGGCCCGCGTCCATGCGCATGATGCAAACGCCCGTCTCGGCGTCGCCGTTGAGGATCGCGGCCGCCACCGGCGCCGCCCCCCGCCACCGCGGGAGCAGCGAGCCGTGCACGTTCACCCCGCCCAGGCGCGGACCGTCGAGCAGCCGGGCGGGAAGCAGCTGGCCGTAGGCGGCCACCACCAGGGCGTCGAGCTCCAGAGCCAGGAGAGCGCCGGTAGCCTCGGGGTCACGCAGCCGGCGCGGCTGTTCCACCGGCAGACCAAGCTCACGGGCGACGTCGGCCACCGGCCGCGGGGCCGGCGCACCGCGGTGTCCGGGGCGCTCCGGCTGCGTGACCACTCGGACCACCTCGTGCTGCTCCGCGCACGCCCGCAGCGAGGGAACTGCAAACTCAGCGGTGCCGAGAAAGGCGAGTCGCAGCACGGCTGACCGCGCTACGCGAGGACCCCGACCCGCTCCTCTGCCTCGGCACCCTCGACGTCCTCGGCGCGGACCTCGTGGAGGGTACCCGGGGTCACCTTGTCGATGAAGAGGATGCCGTCGAGGTGGTCGATCTCGTGCTGGATGCAGCGGGCGAGCAGCTCGTCGCCCTTGACCCGCACCTCCTTGCCGTGTCGGTTCAGTCCCTTGGCCACAACCCGGTTGGCGCGGGTCACCTCGCCGATGTACCCAGGGACCGAAAGGCATCCCTCGTAGCCGACCTGCTCACCCTCGGCGCGCACCATCTCAGGGTTGGCGAGCTGATAGACCTGGTTGTCCACCTTCATCACGATCACACGCAGGTGCACATCGACCTGGGTGGCGGCGAGGCCCACTCCAGCGTTGGCGATCATGGTCTCGACCATGTCGTCCATGAGGCGGCGGATGGCGTCATCGACCCGGGGCACCCGCGTCGCCTTGCGGCGAATGTTGGGATTCTCCGCGGTGATCACATCGAGCAGAGCCATGGGCCGAGTCTACCAGAGGCATTTCCAGCCAACTCCCCGGGCAACCGCGGTGAGTCCGGACCGGGCCGCGCAACGGCACAACGCAGCGACCAACGGCGCCCACGCGCTCACATCCCCGGGTCGACATCCACCACCCACCCGCGCGCGGCGGGTAGATGGGGGAAACAGCGCTCGATGTTTCGCCCCCGCACGGTCAGCTGCCAGCGGAACTCACCGCGAAGGCGGTGCAGAAAGGCGGGGCTGGGCCCGAGCACGGAAAGATCCTCCTCCTCGCGCAGGGCCGCGCGCAGCGCATCGACAGCCGCGGTGGTGCGCGCGTGAGCCACGCCATCGTCGCGGTGCGCGCATGTGCAGGTGACCAGCCGGCTGTAGGGCGGGAAGTTCGCCGCCTTGCGAATGCGGATCTCGGCACGGGCGAAGCCGAGGTAGTCGTGGGCGGTGGCGTGATGCACCGCATAGTGGTCGGGACTGTAGGTCTGCAACACCACCCGGGCAGGCTCGTCACCACGCCCCGCCCGGCCCGCGACCTGGGTGAGCAGCGAGAAGGTGGTCTCGCCGCTGCGGTAGTCGGGGAAGTGCAGCGAGGTGTCCGCGTTGACGATGCCGACCAGCCGGACCCGGCCCAGATCCCAACCCTTGGCGACCATCTGGGTACCGATCAGACAGTCGGCGTCGCCACGCCGGAAGGCTTCGTAGATCTCGAAGTAGGCATCGCGCTTGGTCACCGTGTCGCGGTCCATGCGCAGGATGCGAATTCCGGGGAACTGCTCGCGCACCTCCACCTCGAGCCGCTCGGTGCCCATGCCGAGAGCGCGGATCCCTGTTGACCCGCAACGCGGACACAACGTCGGTGGCGGCATGCTGGCGCCGCAGTAGTGACAGTCGCAGCGCCGTCGCTCGGCATGCAGGGTGAGCGAGACGCTGCAGTTGCGGCAGGTCAGCGCCTCGCCGCAGGAGCGGCAGAGCACCACGGTGGCGGTGCCCCGCCGGTTGAGAAACAGGATCGACTGGCCGCCCTCGCGAAGGGTGGTGGCCAGCGCCCTGGTCAGGGAGAGCGACAGCGGTGAGCGGTTGCCCGCCTGCAGCTCCTCGCGGAGGTCGACCACCTCAATCGGCGGCAGGGCCCGTCCGGTGATCCGCTGCGGCAGCGAGACCAGCTCGAGGCCGCCGGTGTGCGCCGCGAAGAACGTCTCCACCCGCGGGGTGGCGCTGCCCAGCACCACCGGCACCGACCAGAGCCGGCCCAGCTCGAGGGCGGCATCGACAGCGTGGTAGCGCGGCACCCGGTCCTGCTTGTAGGCGGAGGCATCCTCCTCGTCGACGACCACGATGCCCAGGCGCTCCAGCGGGGCGAACACCGCGCTGCGCGAGCCCACCACCACGTCGGCCTCGCCGGCACGAATCCTGCGCCACTCGGCGGCGCGCTCACTGTCGGTGAGCCCGGAGTGGATCAACGCGATCCTGCCCGGGAACCGGCCGGCGAAGCGACCGATCATCTGGGGAGTGAGGGCGATCTCCGGCACCAGTACGATCGCCTGCCGGCCGAGCTGCTGCGCCGCCGCGATCGTCGCCAGGTAGACCTCGGTCTTGCCGCTCCCGGTCACCCCGTGGAGAAGCACCCGGCGGTGCTCGCCGGCGCGCACCGCGGCGAGCAGGGGCGCCACCGCTGCGGCCTGGGCATCGGAGAGCGGTGGGGCGACCGTGGCCACGCCCTCGCGGCGCGCTGCCTCGAGCGCCACCGAGCGGGTCCGCGGGCCGCGCGGCCGCCCCCCGGGTCGGGCGCTCCGCACCCCACTGGGCAGCATTGCCTTGATCACCTCCGCGAGCGGGGCGTTGTAGCGCTCGGCGAGGTAGCCGGCCAGGGCCACTGCCTGGGGGAGCAGCGGGGGCGGCTCGGCGAGCACCTGCTCCACCGGCCGGGCGTCCTCGACGCCGGCTGCCGCGGACCGGCCAACCACGTAGCCGATCAGCTCGCGAGTGCCAAAGGGCACGCGCACCCGGGAGCCGACCACGCAGAGCGCGTCGAGGGCCGCGGGAACGGCGTAGCTGTAGCTCGGCTTGGGAAGCATCGCCCGCGTTTCGGGGACCACTGCGGCGAACCCGGCGGTGGCCGGCGGGGCGGCGGTCACCTCCCCCACCGCACTCAGCTCCGTTCGAGCACCGGCCGGAGCGCCTCCCAGATTCCTTGGGCGAGCAGCGGTTTCGCCGCTCGCGGGACCGCCGCCGCGCTGCCGTCGGCGGCGATCACCGTGGCCTCGGCGTCGTGGCCGCCCATCGCTCCGCCCGGTCCCACCGGGTTGGCGACGATCGCGTCGAGTCCCTTCTCGCGAATCTTGGCGAGCGCGTTGGGCACCAGGTCCTCGGTTTCCGCGGCAAAGCCCACCACCCGCAGCCGCGGGCTGCGCCGGCTGCGGTGCACGTCGGCAAGGATGTCGGTGGTGGGCACCAGCTCGATCGGCTTTCCTCCGCCGCGCTCCCGCTTCTTCAGCTTGTGTTCGGCCACCCGTGCGGGCCGGTGGTCGGCCACCGCCGCCGACATCACCAGCACGTCGGCGTCGACGATCGCGGCACACACCGCCTCGTGCAACTCGGCGGCGGTCTCCACCTCGACTCTCTCGACCCCCGCGCTCGGCTGGTGGGGCGGCGCGGTGGTGATCAGCACCACCGTGGCACCGAGGCGGGCCGCGGCAGTGGCGAGCGCCTCGCCCATTCGCCCCGAGCTGCGGTTGCCCAGGTAGCGGATCGGGTCGATGGGCTCACGGGTACCACCGGCGGTCACCACCACCCGCCGCCCCGCCAACCAGGCGTCGCCGCCGGCGAGCGCGTCCGCCGCCGCCTCGACCAACTCCTGCGGTTCGGCCATGCGCCCCGCGCCCTCGTGGCCGCTGGCCAGCCGCCCCGTCTGGGGACCGATGATCCGCACACCCCGGGAGCGCAGCGTGGCCGCGTGTCCCTGGGTCGCGGGGTGCTCCCACATCGCTGTCTCCATCGCCGGCGCGAGCAGCAGCGGGGCGCGGCTGGCCAGGGCACAGGCGGTCACCGCGTCATCGGCAAACCCCAGCGCCAGGCGCGCGAGCAGGTTGGCCGGAGCGGCCACCACCAACTGCAGCTCGGCCCACTCGGAGAGCGAGAGATGGCTCATGCCGTGCCCGGTGGCATCGTCGCCCGAGTCCCAGACACTCACCGCCACCGGGTTGCCACTGAGGGAGCGCAGCGTGGTTGCGGTGATGAAGTGCTGCGCCCCGGCGGTCATCGCCACCCGCACCTCCGCACCGCGCCGGCGCAGAGCGGTGATCACCTCGCCGGCCTTGTAGGCGGCCACGCTGCCGCCGACATGGACCACGACCCGACGCCCTCCCAGGCCCGGCTCAGCCACGCCGCTCGCTCGCCAATGGCCGCCGCCGGCTCGCCGCGAGGATGTCGAGGATGCGGCGGGCGGCGTCCTCGACGCTGTCGTTGGTGACCTGGTACTGGTAGCACGGCGCCTCGGCCAGCTCCTTGACGGCGTCGGCCACCCGGCGCGCGATCGCCTGCGGGTCCTCGGTCTGCCGCGCCTCGAGCCGCTCCCGCAGCACCTGCTCCGAGGGCGGGAGCAGGAAGATGGAGATGGCGTCCTCGAAACGCCGGCAGACGTAGGCAGCCCCCTTGACGTCGATCTTCAGGACGATGTCCTCGCCGCGGTCGAGCGCCCGCTGCACATGGGCCACCGAGGTGCCGTAGAGATGCCCGTGCACCTCGGCCCACTCGAGGAACTCCTTGCGCTCCGCCATGCCGCGAAAGGTGGGCTCGTCGACGA
Organism: Candidatus Dormibacteria bacterium; assembly: GCA_046262435.1. Classification (GTDB taxonomy): domain Bacteria; phylum Chloroflexota; class Dormibacteria; order Aeolococcales; family Aeolococcaceae; genus JBHEMT01. The sequence goes on from JBHEMT010000130.1 coordinate 8,078, forward strand.
AGGAGTACGACTGGCCGTCGGTCTCGCCGGGCCGCGGCGGCCGGGTGGTGTAGGACACGCTGTAGCGGAGCGAGGGTTCGAGCTCGAAGAGCGCCCGCAGGACGGTGTCCTTGCCCACCCCGCTCGGACCGCTGAGCACGATCAGCCGGCCGGCGCCGGGCCGCAGCCAGGTGCGCTGCCCAGGCGCGGGGGTCACACCGCCTCCCCGGCACGGGCGCGGTCGAGCAGCCCGGCCAAATCCTGGGGCAGCGGCGAGGAGTACTCGCACGGCCGCCCGTCCTCGGGATGGCGGAAGCGCAGCCGTTGCGCGTGCAGCGCCGGTCGGCCCGACTCTCGAGCGGCGCCGTACACGCTGTCCCCGACCACCGGCCGGCCGATCGAGGCAAGGTGGACGCGGATCTGGTGGGTGCGCCCGGTGCGCAGCGACACCTCGAGCACGCTGGTCGCGGCGCAGCGCTCGATCACCCGGAAGTCGGTCTGAGCGGGGCGTCCGGCGTCCAGCACCCGCATCCGCTGCCGGTGGACCGGGTCGCGACCGATCGGCGCATCGATCTCGCCGCTGTCCTCGCGCAGCACCCCGCGCACCATCGTCCAGTAGTCCCTGCCCAGCGAGCGGTCGGCCAGCTGGGCGGCGAGGGCGCAGTGGGCGGCTTCGGTCTTGGCCACCACCAGGAGCCCGCTGGTGAAACGGTCGAGACGGTGCACGATTCCCGGGCGCTCAGCGCCGCCGGCGTGCGACCAGGTGTCGCCCCGCTGGCGGAGCCCGTCAGCCAGCGTGCCGGTGGGGTGGCCGGGGGCGGGATGCACCACCAATCCCGCGGGTTTGTCGATCACGGCCAGCCAGTTGTCCTCGGCAACCACCCGCAGGGCCACATCCGGGCCGAGCAGGGGGGATGGGGCCGCCGGCGCCGGTGGCTCGAGAAAATCGACCACGTCGCGGGCGTGGAGCCGCTGCCCGGGGCGGCCGGGACGACCGTTGACCAGCACCAGTCCGGCGCTGATCAGGGTCTGCGCCGCCGACCGGCTGAGCTGGGCGCGCTCCGCCACCTGGAGGTCGAGCCGCTGCCCCTCGCCGATGTCGGTGGCCACGGCATTCATGATGCAGCCCTCCGGCCGGGCGCGGGCGCGGCGTCCTCACCCCGCCGGCCACGGCCGCCGAAGGTGAGCACGGCCACCAGGATGCCGATCACGATGCAGGCGTCGGCGAGGTTGAAGATCGGCCAGATGTGGACGTCGACGTAGTCGACGACGTAGCCCTGCCGGAAGCGGTCGACGGCATTGGCGGCGGCACCGCCGAGGATGCAGCCGAGGACCACCTGGGTCAGCGCGCCGCGCCCGAAGCGCTGGCCGGCGAGCACGATGTAGGCGCCCACCAGTACGGCCACCACGAGAAAGACGTTCTGCAGTCCGGGGAACAGCCCGAAGGCGGCTCCGTGGTTGTTGATGTGGTGCAGGGTGACCGGCGAGCCCGCGCCCACCTCGGACCCGAGCGGGATGGCGTTGCTCACCACCCGCTTGACCAGGTGGTCGGCGAGGAACACCACCGCAGCGGTGGCCATCAGCACCACAAACGCGCGCAGGCTGAATCGCACGGGCCCGCTCAGCGGGCCACTCCGACCCACACCGGGTCGGTGCCGAGCCTGCCCTCCCACTCCCGGAGAACCGCCTCGGGGCGCACCCCGCTGGCGATGCTCAGCGCCAGGGTCTCGGTCTTGAGATGTTCGCCGTGCCGCGCAACCGCGCGGGCGAGGTCGCCGCCGGTGTCGAGGTGCAGGGTGATGCGGTCGTCGAGAGCCAGGTCGGCCTGCTTGCGAAGGTCGTTGACCTTGCGGCTCAGCTCGCGAATCAGCCCCTCGAGGCGGAGCTCGTCGGTGACTGTCGTGTCCAGGCTGACCGACTCGTGGCCGGCCTGGCTCGCCGCGTCCGTGTAGTCGACAGCCTTGACGTTGAGCTCCTCGGCGAAGATCGCCTCCAGCTCTGCGGTGAAGCGGGCGCCGTGAACTGTGGCGCGGGCCAGTGGCTGGCGCACCTTGACCCGGGCCACCTCGCGGGCGGCGAGTCCCTCTTCGACCAGGCGGCGCAGCCGGTTCATCTCGATCACCAGCTCGGGGTCGGCCCAGCTGTCCGGGGCGCTCGGATAGTCACTGAGGTGCACCGAGTCGGCGCCGCCCTCCTGTGGCCGATGGTCGCCCTCGTAGCCGTGCAGGTTGCGATAAATCCGCTCGCTGACAAAGGGCATGAAGGGCGCGATCAGCCGCGCAACCGTCTCCACCGCCGTGTACAGGGTGGCGTAGGCGGCCCGCTTGTCCTCGTCGGATAACGCGCCGGCGCCGTCAACCGGCGGAGGCGCGCTCCCGTTGCCGGGCGCGGCCGGTCCCTGATCGCCCTTCCAGAAGCGACGTCGCGAGCGGCGCACGTACCACTTGGACAGGTCGTCGACAAAGGCCTCGATCGCCCGGGTTGCGGCGGGCGCGTCGTAGCCATCCATGGCGATGCGCACGCCGTCGACGGTCTCGGCGAGCCGGGCCATGCACCACCGGTCCAGGGTGGGCCGCGCGACCACGGCGGGCACCGGCGCAGCCGGGTCGAAGCCGTCGATCTCGGCGTAGCTGACCAGGAACGAGTAGGTGTTCCACAGGGTCAGCAGGAAGCGGCGCACCACGTCCTGCACCGCCTCGGGGGCGAAGCGGTACTCGCTGCCCGCGCTGACCGCGCTGAAGAAGTACCAGCGGGTGGCATCGGCGCCGAACTGGTCGAACATGCTCATCGGGTTGACCGTGATCCGCCGCGACTTGGACATCTTCTTGCCCTGCCGGTCGACCACCAGGCCGAGACAGATCACGTTGCGGTACGCTGCCTCGTCGAAGAGCAGGGTGCTGATCGCCAGCAGCGAGAAGAACCAGCCGCGGGTCTGGTCGAGGGCCTCGGTGATGAAGTCGGCGGGATGACGCTGCTCGAACAGCTCGCGGTTCTCGAACGGGTAATGGTGCTGGGCAAATGGCATCGAGCCCGAGTCGTACCAACAGTCGATCACGTCGGGAACCCGGCGCATGGTGCCGCCGCAGTCCGCGCAGGCCAGGGTGATCTCGTCGAGGAGCGGCTTGTGCAGGTCGTCCTGCGCGCTCAGGCCGATCTCCTCGGCGCTGCCGACGCAGCGCCGCCCGTCGCACTCGGCGCTCTCGCACAGCCAGATGGGCAGCGGCGTCCCCCAGTAGCGCGAGCGGGAGAGGTTCCAGTCGACCAGGTTCTCCAGCCAGTTGCCCATCCGCCCGTCGCGGATGTGGGCCGGCTGCCAGTTGACTGAGCGATTGTTGTCGAGCAGCTGCTGCTTGACCGCGGTGGTCCTGATGAACCACGAGGTCAGCGCGTAGTAGATGAGCGCGCTGTCGCAGCGCCAGCAGAACGGGTAGCTGTGGGTGATCCGCTCGGCGCGGTAGAGCAGGCCCATCTCGCGCAGGTCGGCGGTGATCCGCGCGTCGGTCTCGCCGTTGTGATCCTTGACCCGCAGCCCCGCGTAGCGCGAGGGTTCGAGAAAACGGCCGTCCAGCCCGACGGTGTGGCGGACGGTGACTCCGGCGGCCTGGCAGAGCTCGAGGTCGGTCTCGCCGTAGGCCGCGGAGGTGTGGACGATGCCGGTGCCGTCATCCATGGAGACCATGTGCGGCGCGGCGAGGACCACGTAGGCGAGTCCGTCGGCGCGGGTCTCCTCGAAGAGTGGCTGGTAGTGGAGGTCGACCAGCGCCGAGCCGGGCATCTCCTCGATCACCTCGTACTCGCCCTCGAGCACGGCGAGCCGCGCGCTCGCCAGGATCAGGTCCTCGTCGCCCTGGCGCACGCGGGTGTACTGCTCGCGCGGATGCACCGCCAGGGCGACGTTGCCGGGCAGCGTCCACGGCGTGGTGGTCCAGGCCAGCAGGAAGGTGCGCCCGTCGCCTTCCTCGAGCCGGAACTTGATGTACACGGAGGGGTCGGGAGTCTCGTCCTTGTAGCCCTGGGAGAGCTCGTGCGAGGAGAGCGAGGTCTGGCAGCGCGGGCAGTACGGGGCCACCTTGTAGCCCTGGTAGAGCAGGTCGCGGTCCCAGAGCTGCTTGAGGCTCCACCACACCGACTCGATGTAGCTGCCCTCGTAGGTGCGGTAGGGATGCTCCATGTCCAGCCAGAAGCCCATTCGCCGGGTGAGCGCCTCCCACTCGTCGATGTACTCGCTGACCGAGGCCTTGCAGAGCGCGTTGAACTCGGCCACGCCGTAGTCCTCGATCTGCCGTTTGCCGCTGATCTTCAGGCTGCGCTCCACCTCGAGCTCGACCGGCAGCCCGTGGGTGTCCCAGCCGGCCTTGCGGTCAACCGAGAAACCGCACATCTCGCGATGCCGGGCGAAGAGGTCCTTGTAGGCGCGGGCCAGGACGTGGTGGATCCCTGGCGCGCCGTTGGCGGTGGGTGGGCCCTCGTAGAAGACGAAGGGAGGTGCCCCACGACGCTGCTCCAAAGACCGGGCGAACACGCGGTGTTCGCGCCAGAACGCGAGCACCTCGAGCTCCGAATCCGCGAATGCTGCGCGACTGGACACGGGCAGGAAGCGCGGCATGGGCCGATCTAGGATAGCGAACGCATCGATCGGTTCCCGCCCCGGGTGCCGCTCCTCGAATGCCGCCTAGCTCGTTCGGCCGCCGAACAGCGCGCGGCCGATCCGCACCGTCGTGGCGCCCTCCTCGATGGCCACCTCGTAGTCGCCGCTCATACCCATGCTCAGCTCGGGCAGCTCCAGCTCCAGCTCCAGCTCGAGCAGGTCGCGCAGGCCACGAAGCCGCCGGAAGGTGGGCCGGACCTCCTCGGGATCGGCGGCCGGAGCGGCAACGGTCATCAGGCCGCGCAGCCGCAGGCCGGGCAGCCGGGCCACCTCGCGGGCAAGCTCGAGCAGGCCGGCGCGCTGCACGCCGGCCCGCCCGGGCAGGCCGGTGAGCTCCACCTCGAGCAATGCGTCAAGTGGAGGGCCGTTCGCTCGGGCCCGCGCCAGCCGCTCGGCGAGGCGGAGGGAGTCCACGGTCTCAATCACGTCGAAGAGCCCGGCGGCCACCGTGGACTTGTTCGACTGCAGCGGCCCGATCAGGTGCCAGCGTCCCGCCGCCACCTCGGCGCGCTTGTTCACCGCCTCCTGCACCCGGTTCTCGCCGACGTCGCTGATCCCGCACGCCAGCGCCTCGCGGACCTGGGCCGCGGCAACGGTCTTGGTCACGGCCACCAGAGTCACGCTCGCGGGGTCGCGGCGCACCCGTGTGGCTGCGCTGCCGATCCGCTCGGTGATGGACGCAACGGCGCTGGCGATCTGGCTCACGTCGGCCAGCATCGCCAATCACTAGCGCCGGGCGCGGCCGCCACCTCTGGTGTGCGGCCCCGCAACGGACCCCGCAGCCGAGCCTCGCCCGGAGCGGACCGACGTGGATACACCCGGGGCGGTGAGCGGTTCGGTGAGAGCAACCGTGGTCAGGGTCCGTGCCATCCACTCACAGACGGCCAGCGCCTCGGCCTGGCTCACTCCCATGGTGTCCTCGAGTGCCACCAGCGCCTCGGGCCCGATCACCACCCCGAGGGCCAGCTTGAGCCGGCGCAGCGCGACCGGATCGGCGCGCTCTTCCGCGGGGCGGAGGGCCGCGTCGATCCACTCCCGCCGGAAGCCGGGACGAACCCGGACGGCGTCGGCACGCGGCGTGGTGCCATCGACGGTGCGCAACAGGGAGAGCGCCATCACCGCGCGGATCAGGGGCTCGCGATCGAGCAGCAGCCGGTACATCCGATCGGCGGCCGTGGCCACCCGGTCGGCGGCGCTACCCCCCTCGGGGATGGAGGGCACGAAGTCCTCACGCATGCTCCACAGCCCGTCCTGGAGCGCAGCGCTCAGCAGGCTCAGCTGATCCGGAAAGTAGCGGTACGCCGTCGCGGTGGAGACCAGCGCCTCGGCGGCCACCTCGGGCATCGAGGGCAGCCGGCCCGCTTGGACCAGCGCCACCGCTGCACCGACGATCGCTCGCCGGGTGCGCTCGCGCTGGTTCGGCCTGCCGGGCGATCCTGCTCCCACCTCGTGAGCATACCTCCTGATGAGAGGTTGACATCATCACGATAGCCGTCTACGCTAGTGAGAGATCACTCGCATAAAGGCGCAGAACGAAGGGGAGGGCCGGACTCATGGGCATTCAGGTGGTTGGACCAAACGACGGAGAGCAGGCAGGTGCCGGCCCCATTCGCTGCCGGATCATCGAGGACGGCTCGCACACCGACCACCGGCTCGGCCTGATTGAGGCGGTCGTCCCACCCGGACCGGCCGCTCCGCCGCAACACATTCATCGTGAGCACGACGAGATCTTCATCGTCACCCGCGGGCGGTTGCGCTTCACCTCGGGCGATGCGAGCGTCGAGGTGAGCGCCGGGTCCTGCGTGACCGTGCCCGCAGGCACCGCGCACACGTTCTCCAACCCCTTCGACGAGGTGGGCAGCTTCATCTGCACGCTGTCGCCCGACCTCTACGTCCAGTACTTCCGCGACCTCGGCAACCTTCCTGTTGACGAGAAGGGTCTGCTCAGCCCGGCAGACATTGGCCGCACCATGGCCGGCTATGCGACCGACGTGGTCGCCCCCGCACGCCAAGCCGAGGCGCCGGCGACGACCTAGCTCCCCGCCTACTTGCCGAGGTCGAGGATGCCGCTGGAGTCGTCCGGCCGGCGGCGCGGGCGCCGGCCCGAGGCGGCCGCGCCGCGGCGCATGCCCGGCGGGTTGGCGAGCACCTCCTCGATGCTGGCGCGCATGTCGTCGACGTCCTTGAACGAGCGATACACCGAGGCGAACCGGATGTAGACGATCTCATCGAGGTCGCGCAGCCTGGTCATCACCAGCTCACCGACATCGCGGCTGGCCACCTCGGTGAGGTTGCGGCCGCGCAGCGCGTTCTCCACATCCTCGACGATGGCCTCGAGCTGGACGGAGGCGACGTCGCGTTTTTTGGACGCGCTGAGCAGACCGCCGAGCAGCTTCTGCCGGTTCCACTCCTCGCGGCGTCCGTCCTTCTTGACCACGTAGAGGTGCTGCACCTCGATGCGCTCATAGGTCGTGAAGCGCTTTCCGCAGGTCAGACACTCGCGACGGCGTCGGATCGCCTCGCCGGTCTCCGAGTCGCGGGAGTCGACGACCTTGGAGTTGTCCTCGGTGCAGAAGGGACAGCGCATGGCGGCACTGGCGCCCGGTGCTCGAGCCGGGCCACGGCGGCCCGGCCCGAAACCGTGCGACTAGCGGCGGTCCCGCAGAAAGGCGGGGATGTCCAGGTCGTCGACGTTGAAGCCCCCGGAGGACTGGGAACGGCCCAGCCCGGTGTAGGCGGGGGCCCGATCGTCGCTGTACTGCGGCCGCGCCGCGGGCTCGTACGCAAGCGCCCCGAGCACATCGACGTGGCCGGTGAACCCGGTGGCGATCACGGTGATCTTCACCTCGCCGTTCATATGGTCGTCGATCACCGTCCCGAAGATGATTTGCGCATCGGGGTCGGCGGACTCGCTGACCAGCTGCGCCGCCTCGTTGACCTCGTAGAGGGTGAGGTCGGGACCGCCGGTGATGTTGAGCAGGATGCCCTTGGCGCCGGCGATGGTGGTCTCCAGTAGCGGGCTGGCCACAGCGTCGCGCGCCGCGTCAGCGGCGCGGCTGTCGCCGGAGCCGAAGCCGATGCCCATCAGGGCTGCGCCCTGGCCGTTCATGATCGCCTTGACATCGGCGAAGTCGAGGTTGATTAGGCCGGGCAGCGCGATCAGGTCGCTGATGCCCTGGACGCCCTGGCGGAGTACATCGTCGGCCACCTTGAAGGCGTCGACCATCGAAGTCTTCTTGTCGATGACCTGCATCAGCCGTTCGTTGGGAATGGTGATCAGGGTGTCGACCTTGGCCTGCAGGTTCTCGATGCCCATCTCGGCGTTGCGCATCCGGTGCGCGCCCTCGAAGCGGAACGGCTTGGTGACCACACCGATGGTCAGCGCCCCCGCCTGGCGGGCGATCTCGGCCACCACCGGCGCCGCGCCGGTGCCGGTTCCACCGCCCATGCCGGCGGTGACGAAGACCATGTCCGTGTCCTTGAGCAGCGCGGTCAGCTCCTCGCGCGACTCCTCTGCGGCCTCCGACCCGCGGTTGGGATCGCCACCGGCGCCGAGCCCGCGGGTGAGCTTGCGGCCGATGTGGATCTTGTACTGCGCCTCGCAGTTCTGCAGCGCCTGGTGGTCGGTGTTGACGGCGACGAACTGGACGCCCTTCAGCCGGCTGCGGATCATCCGGTTGACGGCGTTGCTGCCACCGCCGCCGACGCCGACGACAACCACGCGAGCGTTGCCCTCCAGGGTCCGATCGAGGTCACTCATGGGCGTCTCCTCTCGACCCGGAGGCCGTGTTGCGCGGATCGGTTGATAGGGAGGACGCACCGCGTAGGCGCCGCCCCCTGGGGACCCCGTGGGCCGGCTCGCGCTGCCCCCAGCACGCGAGCCACCGGTCGACTTCGAGGCCGCGGGCTTGACGGTGTGGCCCGGCTCCTCACCGTCACCCTCGAGCCCGTACATGCGCATGCGTTCAGAAAAGTTCACGTAACCACCGTCCAAATTTGTCGCCAACGTTCTGTCCGTTGCCATTGGCGTGCGCGTGGCTGTTGCCGTTGCTGCGCGCATGCCCGTTGCCACGTCCGACCAGGTTGACTCCGCCCCGGCCCCGTGCCGACCAGCGCAGCAGGCCGATCACGGTGGCGTGGTGGGGACCACGAATCTCCTCGTCCATACCGTGCGTTCCGCTGGGCTGGGCGACGCGCACCGGCAGGTCGGTGACCTGCTGCATCACCTCGGCAAAGCCGCGCAGCAGCGAGCCACCACCGGTCATCACCACCCCGCCGGGATAGAGCGCGACCGGACCGGCACGACCGATCTCATGGGCTACCAGCTGCGCCATCTCCCGCGCACGCGGGCCGATCACCTCGGCGAGGTAGCGCTGCGGCAGGGTGCAGGGCTCGTCGTAGCCCATCGGGGTGAGCGTCACCATCGCGTCGGCGGGCACCGAGAGCTGCAGGCAGTGCCCGTACTTGCGCTTCACCTGCTCGGCGGTCTCCACGTCGCAGCGCAGGCCCACCCCGAGGTCGGCGGTGACGTGGTTGCCGCCCACCGGGATCACCGCGGTGTGCAGGATCGCGCCCTGCGAGAACACCGCAACATCGGTGGTACCGCCGCCGATATCGACCACCACGATGCCGCGCTCCAGGTCCTCCTCCGACACCGTGGCCTCGGCGGAGGCAAGCACCTGCAGGACCATGTCGTCGACGTCGAGGCCGGCCTCGTGCATCACCTTGGCGACGTTCTGGATGGCGGTGTTGGCGCCGGTGATGATGTGGGTCTCCACCTCGAGCCGGTTGCCGGCCATGCCCACCGCGTCGCGCACGCCCTCCTGGCCATCCACGGTGAAGTGCTGCGGCAGCACGTGGACGATCTTGCGGTCGGAGGGCACCGACACCGCGCGGGCGGCGTCGATGGCCCTGCTCACATCCTGACCGCGCACCTCGCGATGCCCGGCCGCGACGGCGACGACGCCGCGGCTGTTCTGCGACGTGATGTGGCCACCGGCGAGGCCGACCACCGCGGAGTCGACCGGCACCCCGGCCATCTGCTCGGCGGCGTCCACCGCCTCGGCCACCGCCTCGGCGGCGCGCTCGATGTCGATCACGGCGCCCTTGCGCATCCCCCGGGAGGGCGCCTCCCCGACACCGAGCACGCGCAATCCATCCGAATCGATGTCGGCGACAACGCATGCCACCTTGGTCGTTCCTAGATCGAGTGCTGCGATGCGGCGGGGACGGGGCACGTTGGCCTCTCAGTATAGCCGGGACCCGAGGCGGGTTTGGAACTATTTGCTCGCAAAACCCCAAGATGATGGGTTTGCGGACGGAGCATGGCACAAGATGTGGGCCACCTTCAAGAGGCAAGGTCGGTCCGCCCCGGAGCCCGGCTCAACGGGGCGCAGTACGCGCGAACAGGGCCGCGTCCCTGCACCTGTGCTGGCGCGACCCTGCCGGCTGCGGCCCCATCGGGGCCGCGAGAGCCGCGCCACCGTAGCACCGGCCCCACGGGGTGTCCAGACAGTTGCACCTAGCGGCTCGGCCCAAGCTCGGGCGCCGGGGCAACAGGGCCCGGCGCCTCGCCGAGAAGCGCCGCCCGGGCGAGGGTTTCCATGTGGGCCCGGTACTCCGCGATGGGCCAGCCCCGGGTGACCACCAGGTTGTCGTAGTGGAGCGGGTTGATGATCGACCAGAGGATGTCGGCACCCCGGTCGACCGAGAGGCCGGGACGCAGCCTGCCCTCGGCGGCCAGCTGCGCAACCACCGAATGGAAGGCGCGGTGGCGCGCCGCCATGCGGTCGGCATGGAGCGCGCCGGCCACCTCGTCGTCGAGCCGCGCTGCATACATGGCCCGAACGAACGGGGCAACCCCGGGCTCGCTCACCTGGCTCAGGGTGAGCAACCGGACGAGCTTGTCGACCCCGTCGCGGGTCTGCGCGAGCTCGGCCAGGGCAGAGCGGATCCCAAGGCGCTCCTCCACCCGCTCCACCATCGCGCGGAGCAGGCCGCCCTTGGAGCCGAACTTGTCGTAGACCGTCTGCCGGGACACCCCGGCGCACTCGGCGACCGTCTCCAGCCCAACCGAGTGGTAGCCGCGCTCGCGAATCAGCTGCTCGGCGGCGTCGAGGATCCGCACCTCGGCGGGCACAGGTGGGGTACTTGACATGCTGTCAAGCGTAGCCTAGTTTACAGGCTGTCAAGTCCAGCCGGTAGGCGGTTCGCCACCGGGAAACAGCGGAGGAGCAGCCATGGCAGGTCAGGAGCAGGCGATCGCGGCGGAACCGGCCCAGGCAGGGCCGGCAGACGGTGGCGACAGCCGGCTGGCGGAGCTGTTCCGCGAGCACCAGGGCCACAACAACGCCTTCTTCAACGGCAGCCCGGAGAACGAGTACTGGGTGCACGACGCGGCGGTGACCCTGCACGGCGGTTTCGACATCTCGCAGCGCGGCTGGAGCACGATCGAGGGCGGGCTGAATTGGGCGGCGAGCCGCCTCTCGGACGGCGAGATGACCTTCACACCGCTCGGCGGCCGGGTGGTCGGCGACCTCGCCTACACCGCCGGGATCGAGGAGGGCACAGTTCGTCTCGACGGGGGCGAGCGCCGGCCGATGAAGCTGCGGGTGACGATGGTCCACCAGCGCGTCGAAGGCCGCTGGCTCTGCGTCCACCGGCATGGCGAGATGGTCCGCCCAGGCGGGGGCCCGCCCGCCTAGGGCTGGAGGACCAGCTTGCCGCGCTGGGCACCGCCCTGGAGCAGGGCGAATGCCTCGGCGGCGTCGCGGAGGGGGAAGCTGCGGTCGACCAGGGGTCGCAGCGTCCCCTGGGCGCAGAGGTCGACCAGCCGGCGGAGCTCGGCGAGCGTGCCCATCGTGGAGCCGAGAATCGCGATCTGGCGCCAGAACACCCGGGTGAGCTGGGCGGGCGGGTTCTGGCCGCCGGTGGTGCCGGAGACCACGATGCTTCCGCCCACCCGGACGGCACGCAGGCTCAGGTCCCAGGTGGGTTCGCCCACGGTCTCGATCACCGCGTCCACCCCACCCCCGGTGGCGCTGAGGATGGCCTTGGCGGCGTCCCGGTTGAGCGCGAAGGTCTGGGCGGCGCCCAGCTCCTCGGCCAGGGCTCGCTTGGCCGCGTCCCGGGAGGTGACCAGCACGGTCAGGCCGGCGCCGCGACCGAGCAGGATGGCCGCGGTGGCCACTCCCCCACTGGCGCCCTGCACCAGCACGGTCATGCCCGGCCGCAGTGCGGCCTTGGTGAAGAGCATCCGGTAGGCGGTCAGGTAGGCGGTTCCCAGGCAGGCGGCGGCCACATCCTCGACGGCATCGGGCAGGGCGATCACATTGTCCGCCGGGACCGCCACCAGCTCGGCGAACGAGCCCGGATACTCGCCCTCGCTGAGCATCGCCCGGGTGCGGCACAGCGACTGGTCGCCGGAGCGGCAGCCGCTGCAGCGGCCGCAGGTGATCAGCCCGTAGGCGAGCACCCGGGCGCCCACCGGGGGGGCGCCGTCGGGTGGATCGCCCGCGTAGGCGGTCACCGTGCCCACCGCGTCGCAGCCGAGGATCTGGGGCGGGCGCACGGGCTGCGACGACACCCCGCGCAGGGTGAACAGGTCGTGGTGGTTGAGCGAGGCGGCGGTCACCCGGAGCACCGCCCAGCCGGGCGCGGCCTGCGGTTCCGGCTGCTCGCCGACCTCGAGGTTGGCGAGCGCGTCGTCTCCGGTGCGGGCGACGTAGGCGGCGAGCATCCCGGGACCGTAGCAGAGCGGTTTTCGGCGAGGGCACGTCACCCGCTCCCGGCGCGCCCTCGATCGGGCACCATCGCCTGATGCGCATCGACCAGCTGCTCGCCGGGAGCGAGCCTGTGTTCTCCTTCGAGTTCTTTCCACCCAAGACCGACGCGGGCGTGCAGAGCCTCTTCGAGACGATCACGCAGCTGCGCGACCTGCAGCCCGCCTTCGTATCGGTCACCTACGGCGCCGGTGGCAGCACCCGCGATCGCACGGTCGAGCTGGTCCGCCGGATCCGCACCGAGACCGATATCGAGCCAATGGCCCACCTCACCTGCGTCGGGGCCACCCGCGACGAGCTGCGCAGCGTGTTGGCCGAGATGGACGCCATCGGCATCGACAACGTCCTCGCCCTGCGCGGCGACCCTCCGGCCGGCGCTGGCAGCTTCGAGGTCTCGCCCGACGGCCTGCGCTACGCCGCCGAGCTGGCCGCGATGGTCAGCGCGGAGTACGAGTTCTGCGTGGGCGGCGCCTGCTATCCGGAGGGGCACCCTGACACCCGCGATCTGGACCGCGAGCTGGACCACTGCCGGGCCAAGGTGGCTGCGGGCGCGGGCTTCTTGATCACGCAGCTGTTCTTTGACAACCGCGCCTACTTCGACTTCGTGCGCCGCGCCCGGGCTAGGGGAATCGCGGTGCCCATCCTGCCGGGAATCATGCCGATCACCAACGTCGAGCAGGTGGAGCGCTTCACCTCGAGCATCGGCGCGGCGCTGCCCTCCGCCCTGCTCGAGGCGCTGCGGCAGCGGGCCGACGATGCCGCGGCGGTGGTGCAGCTGGGCGTGGCCTGGGCCACCCTGCAGAGCGCCGAGCTGCTCGGCGCGGGCGCGCCGGGAGTGCACTTCTACACCCTCAACCGCTCCCCCGCGACCCGCGCGATCCTCTCAGCGCTGCGTGCCGCGCAGCCCTGGAACCGGCCGGGCTGATCGCTTCCTGCCTCGGCTCGGCCTCCTCGCGCCTACCCGTGCGGGGAGGGGGGCGGCAGCGAGAAGAGGTGGACGCTGGAGCTCGGTGACGGTGCCAGCACCACCGCCGGGGGCGCCGCTGAAGGGCCGGCGGCGGCTGCCGGAGGTGCGGCCACCGGCAGCCGCAGCGCGGGCGGTGCGGCCCCGGGGGTGCCCCCGACCACCGGGGTTAGGGGGTTCTCCACGTCGATGTAGCCGAACTTGGGGTGGACGAAGTCGACAGCCGGCTTGAGCGAGAGCAGCGCGGTGAGCTGCTCGGGTAGCGCCGCAACATCGGCACGGGTGTCGAGGTGACCGATCACGGCCCGCCAGCCGGTGCTGGTGCTGATCGTGAACATCCCGTCGCTGCTCCAGCGCAACGCGGTGACCGCGCAGCCGAACAGCGCCGGGAAGCGCTGCGCCGAGGCGGCGAGAAGGCGCATCAGCGCGGTGTCATCGGCAACCCGCAGGCTGCCCGCATCGGTCCGCTCGTCGCTCACCAGGGGGATGCCCTGGCGGGCACCGGCGCGCGCCGCGGCCAGCGGCAGGGTGGCCCCGCCGGCGGACACCAGGAGGTCCCGCCCCGCCGCGCGCAGGTGGAGGATGGGAACGTCCTCGGTGATGAAGATGCTCACCCGGTTGGGCAATGCGGTCTGCACCGTCGCAGAGCCCACCCAGGGAAGCTGCAGCAGCCGGGCGCGCACCTCCTCGCCGTCGATGCGAAAGATCGACGGCGCACTCTGCAGGTGGGCGGCGCGCAGCACGGTGGCCCGGTCGAGCAGGGCGATGCCGCGAATCTCCACAGCCGAGGTGCGGAACGTCGGCAGCACCAGCAGAGCACCCAGCGCGGCGAGCTGGAGCGCGAGCAGGGCGATGGCAACGTGCCGCCGGCCCGGCCGCGGTGCATCGCTCTCCACCGGCATCGGTCGCTGACGCGGTGGTGCCGGGCGGCTGGTGCGACGGCGCTCCGATGGCCGCGTGGCCGCCACCGGGGGCGCGAAGTTGCGCGGCACCCGCGCGCCGTCAAGGATGGCGGCTGCCTGGGCGCGCGAACGGACACGCCGCTGGGTGCGTTCGTCGAGTGCGGAGGTCACGCGGAGCGTGCTCCGAGCCACGGTGAGTTGTGCATGAACGTGGAGGGGACGGCGTGGCTGATGAGTGGGCGTCATCATGCCACAGGAATCGGCCTCCGAACGGTGCCCGCTGGAGGCAGCGCCGGACCAGCGGACCGCCGCTACAGGTAGGTGTCCGGCAGATCGTTGGCGAAGAGCACGCAGTCGCCGGGGCGGGCAAGGCGACCGATCGCCTCGGTGGCTCCCGCGAGCGACGCCACCTCGTGCACCCGGGCGGCGTCGAGGCCGCCCTCGCGCAGGCCGGCGAGCACCGCCACCCCCGGCCGCGAGCTGACCACGATCACCTGGTCGCACACCCGCGCCGCGTGCGCTCCGTAGCGACGGTTCTCCGCCTCCTCGAGCGGCCCCAGCTCGACCAGCCCGGGGGTGACCAGGATGCGCTGCCCCGGCGGCATCGCGGCGAGCACGTCGAGGCCGTTGTGCACCCCCACCGGGTTGGCGTTGTAGGAGTCGTCGATGACCGTGATCCCGTTTGCGGTGGGGACGGGCTGGAGCCGGTGGGGAACCGGCTCCAGGGTGGCTGTGGCACCCACCGCGGCCTCGAGATCATGACCGAGCAGGCGCACCACGGCGAGCGCCGCGGCGGTGTTCAGCACCTGGTGGCTGCCGAGCAGGGGGAGGTTGACGCTGACGTCCACGGCCTCCGCCGCCCACCGCACCCGGAAGTGCGAGCCGGCAGGGTCGACCCGCAGCTGCGAGGCGGTCACCTCCAGCTCGCCGTCCCCCTCCATCCCGTAGCGCACCACGCGCACCCCGGCCCTCGCGGCGCGGTCCGCGAGCCGGCGCGACTCCCGCTCGCCGGCGTAAATCACCGCGGTGCCGCCCGGGGGCAGCGCGGCCACGACCTCGTAGAGCGCATCAGCGATCCGTTGCACGGTGCCAAAACGCTCCAGGTGCTGAGGACCGACCGAGGTGACCACGGCAAGCCCCGGCGGAGCGACCCGGCAGATGGAGGCGATCTCACCGACGTCGTAGGCGTCCATCTCCACCACGAAGGTGCGCTGGGTGGCGCTGAGCTGCTCGTTGACCGTGCGAGTCACCCCCATCAGGGTGTTGAAGCTCTTCGGCGTGACCAGCGTCGGTGTCGAGGGCGTCAGCAGCGCGCCGAGGATGTGCTTGGTGCTGGTCTTGCCGTAGGACCCCGCGATGGCGACGATCTCGGGCGACAGTTCGCGCACCCGCGCGGTCGCGGTGCGCACGTAGCCGGCGTTGATCCGCGCCTCGGCCGGGCGCAACACGCGCACCGCCACTGCGGCACAGCTCACCGCCATTGACGTGGTGCAGAGCACGCCGAACACGACGAAGATCACCCCGAGGCCGTAGGGAAGCAGCAGCGCGGCACCGGCCATGGCACAGCCGGTCAGCGCGAGGTCGAGAACGCCGGCCACCATCAGCCGGCGCATCCGGGCGGTCACCACCAGCGCCTTCTTGGGGGGCAGCCAGCGCCACAGGGCCAGGCCGGCGGCACTGCCTCCCGCCCAGCCCGCGCATAGCAGAGCGCGCCGCGCATCCGGCGGCAGCGCCGCCCCGGCGATACCGGCCACGGCGGTGACCGCGGTGGCGACCAGCACTGACCGGTGGAACAGCCAGGGCTGCCTTCTGCCCCACGTCCCGGTGCGCACCACGTCGTACTCCTCGACCTGGAGGATCCGCGCCACCACCAGCGCGGCGCGAGCCGCGAACCCGACCCAGAGCACCGCCGCGACCAGTGCCAGCAACACGGCCAGCGTCACCCCTCGGCCTCCCCGCGCAGCCGCCACGCGCCGCATGGATGGCCGTTCCTGCGCAACCCTGCGCGCAGTGCTGTGGTCATGCGCCCTCCTCTTGCACGGCCGCCGGCGCCCCGAGAAAGTGCTGGACAATGCGCAGAAAGCGCTCCGGCTGCTCGGCATACGCGAAGTGGCCGGCACCCTCGAAGACCACCAACCCCGCGTCGCGAATGCCCGCCTCGAGACGGCGCGCATCAGCCAGTGGGGTGGCGTCGTCAGCGTCGCCGAAGATCAGCAGCGTCGACGAACGGATTTGGTCCAGCTCGCCGCTGAGGTCCTCGTTGAGCACGCGCACGAACGACTCGCGCACCGTCCCTGCGGCCGCGCGGTAGTCGTCCGAGCCCCGCGACTGCACCCAGGCCTCCAGGGGCTGGCGCAGCGCACCGGGCACCATCCGGTGACGGCTGAGCGCGCGTCCGGTCTTGAAGGTGCGGACGCGTAACCGTTGGGCGGCGCCCGGGCGATGGCGGATCACCGCGGCGCCGGTGAGTACCAGTCTGCCGACACGCGCAGGATGCGCAGTGGCCAGGCGCACCGCCACCTGGGCTCCGAAGGAGTGGCAGATGAAGTCGGCGCGGGCCACCCCGACCCGGTCGAGTAGCTGTTGCAACCAGCCAACGTAGTCGTCGACAGACCACGCCACCGGCGGCGGGTCGGTTTCGCCGAATCCGGGAAGGTCTGGCGCCACCACCCGATGCGTGGACGCCAGGCCAGTGAGCACCTGCCCCCACAGTTCGCCCCGCGACCCCCAGCCGTGGAGGAGCACCACCGGCTCGCCGGAGCCTAGGTCGATGAGGTGCGCGGTCGGCGTCTCGGCGCGGTGCTCGGTCTCCTGGCTCACCGCGACCCGCGCGCAGCCGCCTTGGATCCGGTCGCGCCGGTACCCCGCAGCAACCACGAGTCGATCGAGTACGTGCTCCGCAGCTTGACCGCGTGGCGTTGCATCCCCAGGTCGACCAGCTCAGCGACCAGCTCGGGGAAGCTCAGGCCGGCGGGCTCGAAGAGGTAGTAGGCCAACGACCCCGGGACGGTGTTGACCTCGTTGACCATGAACCAGCCCTGCTCGGGCCGCACCAGGAAGTCGACCCGGCTGACGCCGGCACAGCCGAGCACGGTGAAGGCGCGACGGGCCGCCTCCTGGATTGCGCCGGTCACCTCGTCGGGGATCGGTGCAGGAATCAGCCGCCGCGCCGAGTCCATGCCGGTCGCGCCACCCTTGCTCGCCGCCGTCCGCGTGCTCTTGGCGCCCGCCGGCGAGGCGCCGGTCTTGCCCCCGGTCCCGTACTTGTCCTCGTAGCGCAACAGTCCGGCGGACACCGGTTGCTCGCAGACCGACACCCGGGCGTCGGCAGCGGTGCCGAGCACCGCGCAGTTCACCTCGATGATGTCGGTCTGGGCGGGCTCGACCAGGACCCGGTGGTCGTAGCTGAAGGCCACCTCGAGGGCGCTCACCAAGGCACCGCGACCGGCCGCCTGGGCCACTCCGATGGACGACCCGAGCGTCATCGGCTTGACGAACACCGGATAGGGGAAGCGCTGTTCGACCAGTGCGGCAACGCGCGGCGGGTTCTCCAGCCAGAGGCCGCGGTCGAGCGTGAGGTCGTCGAGCACGGGCAGATCGCCGGCCCGGAGCAGGGTCTTGGTTAACGCCTTGTCCATGCACACCGCGGAGGCGGCCACGTCGCAGCCGGCGTAGGCGATGTCGGCAAGCTCACACAGGCCCTGCAGGGTGCCGTCCTCGCCGTGCGAGCCGTGCACCAGCGGCAGGACGCAGTCGAGCAGTTCGATGGCGCCGAGCGTCGGTGTGCCGCGACCGAACAACCCGGTGCGGCGCTGCGCCGGCGCGAGCCGGAGCAGGCCGCGTGCGGCGGGATCGGTGGAGAGCTGCACCGGCTCCGCCTCGGCGAGCACCCGCGCGGGGTCGGCGAAGGCGTCCAGGTCGCGGAGCACCTCGCCGGTGAACCAGCGCCCGTCCTTGGCGATGTAGATGGGCACGCTCTCGAACCGGTCCGCCGGGAGCGCGGCCATCGCCTGCTGCGCGGTGATCACCGAGACCTCGTGTTCGACGGAGCGGCCGCCGAAGACGACGCCCACCCGGAGGGTGCTGGTCACCGACAGCTCTCCTTCATTCACTCGCACTCTCGCGCCGGCAGCGGCGGCCAAGGGTAGCAGCCACCGCTCAGCGCCCCGGCGTGCTCGCCGGCGCGGGCTCACCGAGGTAGACGATCTCGCGTTGCAGGTCAACGCCGAACCGCTCCCGGACCACCGCGTGGGCCCGCTCCACCAGGGCGGCCACGTCAGCAGCGGTGGCGTGATCGCGGTTGACGATGAAGTTGGCGTGCTTGGTGGAGATCTCGGCGCCGCCGTGGGTGGTGCCCTTGAGGCCAGCGGCCTCGATGAGCCGGCCGGCCCTATCGCCGGGGGGGTTCTGGAAGACGCTGCCCAGGCTGCGGATGCCATAGGGCTGGCTCGCCTTGCGGTCGGCCTGGATGGCATCGGTGCGGGCCCGCACCGAGCTGGGCTCGTCGTCGTGCACCGCAAAGCGCGCCGCCACCACGATGGTGCTGCGCAGGTCGCGCTTGAAGCGCGAGGTGCGGTAGCCGAAGCCGCAGTCGTCCAGCGCGTAGGTGGTGAGCAGACCGTCCGGGCCCACGGCGTCGCAGCTGAGCAGCGCATCCTTGACCTCGCGGCCGAACGCGCCGGCGTTGCCCCACACGCTGGCTCCGCAGGTGCCGGGGATTCCGATGCCGAACTCCAACCCGGCCAGTCCCTGCTTGGCGCAGTCGAGGGCGGCGCGGGGCATCATCTGGCCCCCGCTCAGCTGCACGGTAGTGGCGTCGAGCCGCTCCAGGCGGCGGTCGGTGAGCCGCAGCACCAGGCCGCGCACCCCGCCGTCGAGAATCAGGGTGTTGCTCCCCGCCCCGAGCACGGTCACCGGGATGCCCGCGGCAGCGCAGCGGGGCAGCAGCTCACCAAGCGCCGCCGGATTGTCGAGCTGCAGGTACCAGTCGGCGGGACCGCCGATCCCGTACTGCGAGTGCCGCGCCAGGGTGCGGTCGCGCACCACCCCGGGCCATGAGTCGAGCCACTCAGCCCGCATGCGCGCTCCGCAGGGCGCCGGCGAGGCGCCGGGCCAGGTCGTCGAAGCCGCGCACCGACATGCAGAGCACCACGTCGCCCGGCCGTGCCTCTGCGGCCACGGCGGCGATCACTGCGGCCGCGTCGGCGACCACGCGCACGTCCTCGACGCCGCGCACCCGGTCCTTGATGTCGTCGCTGCTCACCGTGCCCTCGAGGTGGCGCTCGCGGGCGGGCTCGATCGGGCCGAGCAGCACCACATCACTGCCGACGAAGCTGTGCGCGTAGTCCTCGAGCAGGGCGCTGGTTCGCGAGTAGGTGTGGGGCACGTACGCGGCGAAGATGCGCGCATCCGGGTAGCGGCCCCGCGCCGCGGTGACGGTGGCGGCAACCTCGGTGGGGTGGTGCGCGTAGTCGTCGATCACGATGATGCCCGAGGGCTCACCGACCAGCTCGAAACGGCGCGAGGGGCCCCGGAAGCCGGCGCACGCCTGGGCCCACGCCGACGGCCGCTCAGCACCCAGCCGGCGCGCCATCAAAACTGCGGCCGCGGCGTTCTGCCAGTTGTGCGCGCCGGGCATGGTCAGCTCCAGTTCGACGTCGATACCGGCGCCCTTGAGGTGCAGCCTCGGCTCCTCCGGCGGCCGGCCATGGCGCTCGCGCGCCTCGCGGAGGACCAGGTCGGCGTCGGTGGCGAAGCCGTAGCTCAGCACCTCGCACGAGGCCAGAGAGCGCAGCGCGCGGCACTCGGGATCGTCAGCGCAGAGCACCAGCAGCCCGTCGCTGGGCATGGTCATCGCCAGCAGCCGGAAGGGTTCTCGGTAGGCCTCGAACGACGGGTACACATCGGGATGGTCGAGCTCGAGCCGGGTGACGCAGGCCACCTCCGGGTGCACATGGAGAAACTTGGGCCGCGCGTCCCAGGGGGCGGTCGTGTACTCGTCGCCCTCGAACACGAACGCGCCGCGACCCAGCCGGGCGCTGATTCCAGCGAAGTCGCGCGAGGTGGTGCCGAGTCGGAAGCCGGGGTCGAGGCCGGCGCTCTCCAGGATCCAGGCGAGCAGCGACGAGGTGGTGGTCTTGCCATGGGTGCCGCAGACCGCGGCGCGCACCCTGCCCTCGGTCAGCTCGCCGTAGAACTCGGCCTCGCTGGTGACCGGGATGCCCAGTCGTACCGCCTCGGCCCACTCCACGTTGCCGGGACGCACCTGGTTGCCGACCACGACCAGGTCGGGCCGGCCGCCGAGCAGCACGTTGGCGGCGCTGTGCGCGTTGACCCAACGGATGCCGGCGGCGGTCAGGATGTCGCTGGTGGGCGGGTAGGCGTCCTCGTCGGAGCCGGTGACGGCGTAGCCCAGCTGCTGGGCCATCAGCGCCGCACCCGAGACCGCGTAGCCACAGATGCCGAGCAGGTGCACGTGACGGCTCACCCGCCGGCCACCTCACGCACCAGCTCCACCACCCGCGTGGTGGCGTCGGGCCGGCCCGCGGCCGCACTGGCCGCCGCCATCGCCCGCCACCGGGCCGTGTCGGCGAGCACCGCCTCGAGCTCGCTCTCCAGCCGCTCTGGGGTGCACTGGGCGTCGTCAATCAGCACCGCCGCGCCGGCGGTGACGTAAGGGGCCGCGTTGTCGGCCTGATGGGCGCCGGCGTGCGGATAGGGCACCAGGATCATGGGCCGTCCCAGCGCGCTGCACTCGGCCAGGGACGAGCCGCCGGCGCGCATCACCACCAGGTCGGCCTCCCGGAGGGCGGCGGCGACATCGTCGATGAACGGCGACACGCGATAGCGCTCTCGAAGGCCCTCGGCCAACCCGGCTGCCGCGGGAACCGCCCACTCGGCGTCAAGGGCGCCGCATTGATGGGTCACGGTGAGCTCTGGGAATTCCTCGAGGAGATCGCGGATGCAGCCGGCCAGCGCATCGTTGATACGGCGCGCCCCCTGCGAGCCACCCATGACGAGAATGTGCCCGCAGCGATCGCGCAGCGGCGCCGGTGCCCCCCGCGAGACCTCGGGACGGACGGGATTGCCGGTCTCGACCACGCGGACGCCGGGGAGATGCCTTTCCGTCTCGGTGTAGGACGAGGCCACCACGTGAGCCCGCCTCGAAAGCATGCGGATCGCCCGGCCCGGATGGGCGTTCTGCTCCAGCAGGACGAAGGGGACGCGGGCCAGCCTGGCCGCCATGATCACAGGGACGCATACGTAGCCGGCGGTGCCCACCACCACGTCCGGGCGGTACCGACGTACCAGACCCAGGGCCGTGATCACGGCGGCGGGTAACCGGGCGGCGGCGCGCCCGATGCTGAGCGGACTGCTCGCGTCCACGCCGCTCACGTCGAGCGTCTCCAGCCGGAGCCCGGCGCCGGTGACCAGCCGTTCCGCCACACCACCGCGACGCCCGACCAGAAGCACGTCGCCCTCCGGGTCAGCGTGCCGAAGGGCCTGGGCGACGGCCAGCGCGGGGGTGAGGTGCCCCCCCGTCCCCCCGCCAGCGATCAACGTACGCACGTCGCACCGCCCCCTGACGGCGAGCCTGGGCGGAGATGTTGCAGAGCACGCCCACGCCGATCAGCGTTGCCGCCAGCGCCGTGCCACCATAGCTGATGAACGGCAACGGGATTCCCGTGGTGGGGATGACGTTGGTCACCGCCCCGATGTTGATGAACGCCTCGATGCAGATCCATGCCGTGACTCCTCCTGCCAGCAGCGCCCCATAGGTGTCGGGAGCGCGGAGTGAGGCGCGCACCCCCCGCCAGGCCAAAAACAGGAAGGCGATGATGACGGACATGGCTCCCAGCAGGCCGAGCTCCTCGCCAACGATCCCGAACACGAAGTCGGTGTGTGCCTCGGGCAACCACTGATACTTCTGAATGGAGTTGCCCAGCCCGACCCCGGTCAGCCCCCCGGACCCCAGCGCGTAGAGAGCCTGGACGGTTTGAAAACCGCTGTTCAACGGATCGGAGAAGGGATCGCCGAAATGGGTTAGACGGGCGGCTCGATACGACTCCGTCTTGATCAGCACCATACCGAGCCCGGCCATGATGGAGACCACCACCAGAAGATGGGTCTTGCGGATTCCGGCCAGGGCCAAGAGGGTGAGCCCCACCGCAC
Organism: Candidatus Dormibacteria bacterium; assembly: GCA_046262435.1. Taxonomy (GTDB): domain Bacteria; phylum Chloroflexota; class Dormibacteria; order Aeolococcales; family Aeolococcaceae; genus JBHEMT01. Next base: position 30,524 of record JBHEMT010000130.1, read on the forward strand.
CGACGACGATGGCGCTGCCCAGGTCCCGCTCCAAAAGGATCAGAACCAGGACCAGGGCCATCATGAAGCAGTAGTCGCGTACACCCGCCAGGGTGCGCACGTAGGGCCCCCGCTCTGTGAGCCATCGGGCCAGGAATATCAACGCCACCAGGGTGGCCACCGCGGACGGCTGCAGAGAGAACGAGCCGATGGTTATCCAGCGCCGGGCTCCGAAGCGGTCGGCGCCCACATGGGGTATCAGCACCGCCACGAGCAGGACGCCGGTCATGATCGCCAGTGGTCTCGCCCACTGCATCCAGCGGTGATAGTCCACCCGCATGGCGATCAGCATCCCGGCCACGCCGACCCCCAGCCCTATGATCTGGCGGAGAAAGAAGTAGTTGGCGTTCTTGTACTGGGCATAACCGAGCGCCTCCGAAGCGCTGTACAGCATCACCATCCCGAAGGCACAGAGCGCGGCGATGACGGTGAGCAGCCATCCGTCCACGCCTCCGGTCAGGCCCCTGGGCTCCTCGTCGGCCACCAGCACGACATGGGCGCGATGAACACGCCGTGGCATGCCCACCTGCGGAGGGGCTCCCCCGATATTGGCGGCCATCAGACTTCCCCATCCCCGGAGGACACCTCGGCTCCCGGAGCCTGGGCTCTGGGAGACCCGGCCGACAACGCCCCGGCTGCCGACGACGCGGCTCTGGATGCCTCAGCTCTGAGCGGGTCGGCCCCACCGTCTTCGAGCAGGGCGACGAAGGCCCTCCCGCGAGCTTCGAAGTCACTGAACTGGTCGAAGCTGGCATAGCCCGGAGCCAGCAGCACCACGTCACCGGGCCGGGCCAGGCGGCGGGCCTCGCCGACCGCCTCGGCCAGGGTGCCGGCCAGGTGGCGGTTGGCGAAGCCGTGGGCGGCCAGCGACCGGTCCAACTCCATGGCGGTCTCGCCGATCAGCATTGCATGGGCGGCCCGGCGGGTCACCTCCTCCACCAGGTTGTCGGGGCCCACCCCCTTGCTCCGGCCACCGCCGATCCAGATGATCCGGCGCTCGCCAAAGGCGCCCAGCGCGCGCCGGGCCGCGTCATCGTTGGTGGCCTTGCTGTCATCGATCCACAGCACCCCCTCCTGATCGAGCACGGGTTCCAGCC
>JBHEMT010000131.1:0-4501 GCA_046262435.1 Candidatus Dormibacteria bacterium
GCATCGCGAGGAGGTCACCGTCAGCACCCGGGTGGTGCCCTACGAGCGGGTGCGGGCCACCCGCTCGTCGCTCACCGAGGAACGGCAGGTGACCGAGACCCTGCGCAAGGAGCACATCGACATCGAGCAGGAGCCGGTCCCTGCCGAGGGCTCGGCCGACGGCTCGGCCAAGCGCGGCCGACGGGGTGGCAGGCAATGAGTGGGTCGGAGGAGCGGACGAGACCCACTGCCGGCCCGGTCCTGGGCCGAACCACGCCGGGAAGCGAGCCGGTGCCGGTGGCGGCAGCCGCCCCCGCAGACAGCGGCAAGGCTGGCCGGGAGCGGCGCCCGCGGCGCAGCCCCGCCGCGCTTGCGGCCCTGGTCGCAGGTCTCACCGTCGGCATCCTGGTCGCCGTCTTCGCCGCCCAGAACAGCCAGGGGGTGGCGGTGCACTTCCTGGGATACAGCACCCAGAGCGCGCCACAGTTCGTGGTCATCCTGCTCTCGGTGGTTCTCGGCCTGCTGATCGGATTCCTCCTCGGCCTCGTCGGACGACGCCGCCGCCCCTGAGCGCGCCAACTGCTGCGCGGCCGGCGTGCCAGTCGATGAGAATCTCCTTGTAGTACAGCGTGCTTATCATCTTGGCTGCGGCGTCCACCCTGATTTTTGGAGATTTCTATGGGGACCATTCACAACGCCGGTGAGGCCGTGCTGGTCGGTCTCGGCACCCTCTTTGCGGCGCTGCCGAGGATCGTCGGCGCGCTGCTCATCCTGGTCATCGGCTGGTTGATCGCCGGGCTTTTGGCCAAGCTCGTCGCCAAGGTGCTTGACAAGGTGGGCGCCGACCGGGTCACCCAGCGGGCGGGCATCGACTCCTTCTTCCAGCGCGCCGGCGTTCAGAACGCCAGCGCCGGAACGATCATCGCCTTCCTGGTCAAGTGGTACATCCGCCTGATCGTGCTCTCCCTGGCGATCACCACCCTGGGCATCACCGGCATCGAGGCGATCTTCGCCGGGATCATCGGCTACGTTCCGGTGCTGATCGTGGCCGTGCTGATCATCGCCATCGGCGCCTTCGTGGCCAAGCTCGCCGGCGAGGCGGTCAAGGACTTCGCAAGGGGAGCCAACGTGGGCAGCCCGCAGCTGCTCGGCACGGTGACCCAGTTCACCGTGCTCGCCTTCTTCGTGGTCGGTGCCCTGCAGCAGGCGCACATCATGGAGACACTGGTCAACGAGCTGGTGATCACCGTCCTGGCGATCGTCGCCGGGGCCTCGATCCTGGCCTTCGGCCTGGGTGGTCGCGAGCATGCCGCCAAGCTGCTCGGCTCGGCCTACGACAAGGGCCAGCAGACGGCTCAGCAAGCCCAGCAGGCACAGCGGAGCCATGGCAACGTCAGCTCGAGCACCGAGTACGTTCCCTCCGGCAATGTCGCCGGCCGTCCAGCGCCGGTCCAGCCCTCGTCGATGCAACCGCCGCTGCGCTGAGCCTCACCCGGCCCGGTTCGAGGCGGCCGCTTTGCGGCCGCCTCGTTCGCGTTTTGAACAGGAGCAGCCATGCCTGACGCCGCCACCTGGGAACAGTGGGAGGGTCGTACCATCGTCGGCAGCGACGGTCAGAGGGTGGGCCGCATCTCGCAGGTGTACCTCGACCATGAGACCGGTGCGCCGACCTGGGGTTCGGTACACACCGGCCTGTTCGGCGCCGGACTTGCCTTCGTGCCGTTGCAAGGCGGCCACTGGCAGGGTGAAACGTACGCGATGCCGTTTCCGGCGCAGCTGTGCAAGACGGCGCCCCACTTCAACGAGGACCAGGAGCTAACCCACGCGGATCAGCGGCGTCTGTTCGAGCACTACGGAGCCGCCCGCCGCGGTGTGTTGGGGCGGGGCGGAGGCGCAGCGAGGGACGAGGGAGCCGCATCCGGCGTTGCGGCCGGCCAGGACGCCGGCGGCACCTCGGCGGTGCGGTCGGAGGAGCGCACCAGCGCCGATATGCTCCGCTCACCTGGCGAGACCGTGCGCCTCCGCAAAACCGTGGTTTCCGAGCCGGTGTCGCGGACCGTGACGGTGCGACGCGACGAGCTCCGCATTGAACGCGAGCCGGTTACCGCGGCGGAACTCAGCCACGGCCAGGCACGGGCAGAGCTGCGCGAGGGAGTGCACGAGCTCACCCTGATGCAGGAGGAGCCGGCCATCGAGAAAACCATGGTGCCCGTGGAGCGGGTGCGGCTGAGCAAGCGCGTGCGTACGGAGTTGCGCTAGGTTCCCGGTGAGCGGCGCAGCGGCCGTATCAACGTGGAGCGCACTCCGCATCCCTGACCGCCGACCGCCCGGGCGCGTGGCCGCCCGGCCCAGAGTTCCACCGCCGGCAATGGCCGCTGAGCACGCAGAACGCAGCGCAGGGCCGGCCACTGTCTGGCGCCGGCTCAGCTCAGCGGCTGCCCGGTGAGGAAGGGCATTGGGTCAACCGGCTCGCCGAGGTGGCGCAGCTCGAAGTGGGTGTGCGCACCGGTCGACCAGCCGGTGCTGCCCTCGAGTCCAAGCACCTCCCCGGCGACCACTGGCTGACCGGCCCGGACCAGGATGCGGTCGAGGTGGCCGTACAGGGTTTGGTATCCACCGGCGTGGGCGACCACCACGTAGTTGCCGTACCCGACCAACTGCCCAGCGCTGTTGACACTCTGTCCGGCGAAGACCACGACGCCCGCGGCACCGGCACCCACCGGCGTGTCCAGCGGCGCGGCCAGATCGAGTCCGGTGTGGAAGTGGGGATAGAACACCCCGCGGTACACGATCGGCGCCTCCAGCCCGAAGCTGGTGGGTCCGAAGGGCTGGGTGAAGACCCCATTGAAGGGCAGATGGAGCGTGGCACCCCCGGGAAGGGCCGCGAGGGCCGTCCCGGTGTCCGGTGGCCCAACCGCCAGCGCGGCCAGGGCCCGCTCCTCGGCCAGCTGGGTGCGGACCACCTGAAGGTTGTAGACCACGCCGTCGATCAGGTCGGGACGGCCGAGCGCCTGCACCGCGGCCACCAGCGCCGTGCTCCGCGCGGAGTCACCGGCGACCGCGCGGTAGAAGGCGTACTCGGCGGCGAGGGCAGTGTTCGAGGCGGTCAGCGCTGCGGTGCGCTCGGCCACCGCCGCCTGTAGCGAACGCGTCTGGCCGGTGGGGTTGCGGACCGACAACGGGGCCGCGGCCAGCACCCCGACCCGGGCCTCCGCGGCCGCGAGCCGGCCGTGCGCGGCAGCGATCTGCTCCTCCACTCCACGCAACTCGAGGAGCACGGCTGGAGGTGCCGGCGCCACCGTCGTCGCCCGTGGCGCGGGCGCCACACCAGCGGGGGGACCCCCGGCCGCCGCAGCCGCTGGGGGCGGTCCGGTCCCGGTCGAGGGGGTCACGGTGCCGGAGCGGATCTGCAGCGCCGCCACGGTCCCGGCCGGGACCGTCACCCGTTTCGGAGCACCGGTAAGCCTGGAAGACCCCGCTGCCGTCAGGTGATGCACGCCCCAGACACCGGCAACCAGAGCGATAGCGGGCACCGCCGCCGCAGCCACGAGGCGCGGCCTGAGCCCGGGGCGCACGAGCCGCTGCATCCGGTTTGCACCGATCGCCTGCCTGAGCGCGGCGCGGATCCGGCCGGCGACCGGCAAGCGGGAGGCAGGGGCGAGGAGCAGGCCGCCCGCCAGGATGAGCACCAGGAGCACCGCGCTCCCCGCGAGCGCCAGCGCAACCCCCGTTCGACCGGGCCCCGTCGCCGTCGCTGCGGCGCCCGCCGGTACCACCCCGCTATCGCCCGGGCCCGACGTCACGAAGGCGAGGTGGCGCAGGTCCGGCGGCTGCGGGGCGACCGGGTTGGCGACAATCGCACTGACCTGGGCGCCGAGAAACGGGTCGGAGAAGGCGAGCTGGGCGAGGAGGGAGTCGGTGGCCGGGGAACCGGCGGCGTTGGACGGCGGGGGTGACCCCGCCGGCGCGGCACTCTGCACCGCGCCGCTCGGGGGAGCCGGGGTGGGCCCGGGGAGTGCCACGGCGCCGCCCGGCAGCGCGGGGGATGGCGCCGCGGCGATGACGCCCGGCACACCCACAGACGCACTTGGAAGCGGGCTCGGGCTGGGTGTGGCCAGGATAGGCGGTGGGAGTGGGAGTGAGGGCACCGTGAGCCCCGTGCCCGGGACTCCCTGCGCGCGCGCCGGTTGAGCCGCGGTCCACAGCCCAACCGCGCCCGCCGCCAGCAGCGCACCGATCGCCACCCGCGACCCGCGACGCCGCCCCAGCCGCCTGGTTGCAGAATCCGGCATGACGTCCCTCGTATCACGTTTTCCGTCAGCGGAGCGCCGATTATGCCCTCTGGGACACATGCGATGGCCGGATCGAAGGGCGGAAGCCCGCCTCAACCGCGGCCGGGCGACCCGGCAGAGGCGCCTCCCGCACGGGACTTGTCAGGCTGCGCGGATGGCAATCCTGCTCGCCCTCGGCTCCGCGGCGGCATTCGGCTCGGGCGATTTCCTTGGCGGATTGGCAAGCCGCC
>JBHEMT010000132.1:0-4686 GCA_046262435.1 Candidatus Dormibacteria bacterium
GATGCTGCGCACGCGCGGGGTGGTCGGCAAGTTCGTCGAGTTCTGCGGCGACGGCCTCAGTGCGCTGAGCGCCGCCGACCGGGCCACCCTCAGCAACATGGCCCCGGAGTACGGCGCCACTGCGGCACTCTTTCCGGTCGACGCGGGCACTCTGACCTATCTGCGCGACAGTGGCCGCGCCGCCGACCGCGTCGAGCTGGTGGAGCGCTACACCAAGGAGCAGGGGATGTTCCGCCGCGACGGCGACAGCACCCCAACCTTCAGTGAGCTGCTCGAACTTGACCTGGCCAGCGTCGTGCCCTCGCTCGCCGGCCCGCGGCGGCCCCAGGACCGGGTCCCCCTCGATCGTGTCTGGCAGTCGTTCGACGACGTCTACCACCGCGACCCGGCGGGTACCGGCCCACCGCGGCCTGCCGGCGGTTCGGCAGCGGCGGCGGCGGGCGAGGCGACTGCTGTGGCCGCTCCGGCGAGGCGAGCGCCTGACGGAGCGGCACTCGCCCTGCGCGACGGCTCGGTGGTGATCGCCGCGATCACCTCGTGCACCAACACGAGCAACCCCTCGGTGATGCTCGGCGCGGGACTGCTCGCCCGCAAGGCGGTGGAGCGCGGGCTTCGCGTCCCCGAGTATGTGAAGACCAGCCTCGCACCCGGTTCACGAGTGGTCACCGATTATCTCGAACGGGCCGGGCTGACCCACCCACTCAACCAGCTCGGCTTCAACCTTGTCGGCTACGGCTGCACCACCTGCATCGGCAACAGTGGGCCGCTGGACGAGGAGGTGGCCACCGAGGTCGAGGGTGGCGATCTGGCCGTGGTCGCGGTGCTCAGCGGCAACCGGAACTTCGAGGGCCGCATCCACGCCCAGGTGAAGGCGGCCTACCTCGCCTCGCCACCGCTGGTGGTGGCGTATGCCCTGGCGGGGACCGTGCACACCGACCTGACCCGCGACCCCATCGGCCAGGACGATTCCGGCGGCGATGTCTACCTGCGCGACCTGTGGCCGAGCGGTGACGAGGTGCGCGCCGCAGTCGAGACGGCGCTGGGCGCCGATTTGTACACCCGGGAGTACGCCACGATCTTCGACGGCGACGAGCACTGGCGCGACCTCCCGTCGCCCGAGGGCGAGCTGTTCGAGTGGGACCCGGCGTCGACGTACGTGCGCGAACCCAACTACTTCGACGGGATGGCGCCCGAGCCGGCCCCGCTGGAGGACATCGTCGGCGCCCGGGTTCTCGCCTACCTCGGCGACTCGATCACCACCGACCACATCTCCCCGGCGGGCAACATTTCGGCGAAGAGCCCTGCCGCCGCATACCTGCGCGACCATGGGGTCGAGCTGCGCGACTTCAACACCTACGGCGCCCGGCGGGGCAACCACGAGGTGATGATCCGCGGCACGTTCGCCAACATCAGGCTGCGCAACGCGCTCGCCGACGGTGTCGAGGGTGGGGTGACCAAGCACCTGCCCGATGGCGAGCTGATGAGCATCTACGATGCCGGGGTGCGCTACGCCGCTGAGGCGACGCCGCTGGTCGTGCTCGCCGGCAAGGAGTACGGCTCGGGCTCGAGCCGCGATTGGGCGGCCAAGGGCACCGCACTCCAGGGCGTGCGGGCGGTGATTGCGGAGTCGTACGAGCGCATCCACCGCTCCAACCTGGTGGGCCTGGGCGTCCTACCGTTGCAGTTCCGGAGCGGGGAGAGCGCCGCCTCGCTCGGCCTGACCGGCAGGGAGACGTACACCATTCACGGCGTGGCCGAGGCGGGCCCGGGTACGCCGATCACGGTGGTGGCCAGGGCGGATGACGGCACCGAGACCAGCTTCGAGGCGGCATCACGGCTGGACAGCGTCACCGACGTCGACTATTTCCATCACGGCGGAGTCCTCCCCTATGTGCTCCGTCAGCTCATGCGCAGGTAGATGGGCAGCGACAGCTCCTCGCTGCATCGCGCCACCGAGGATGCCGACGCCCCCCTGGAGAGCCAGCCCCACGTCGCCTTCCTGGTCGACGGCCGCTGGCGTCCCGGCGTTCTGGTGCGGGAGCTGGGGACCCCGATGGCGGCCGAGCTCGCCGACGTGCTCACTCGGGACGGCCCCTTCGGTGAGGCGATCGAGCAGCACCGCGGCCTGCTCCGCCGCAGTGTCGGCCAGACCCTGCGACTGACCCGGCGTACCGTGCCCAGCGCCGAGCTTCGCCGCCTGGCTGAGCGGTTGCCGGTGATCGACGCCACCCTCGTGGCGCTGCGCCGCTACGAGGCTCACGGGCTGGGCCAGTCCGACTCCACCGCGCTCGAACTGCGCCAGGCGGCGGATGCCGCCGCGGCACGCTGGCAGGCGCTCTACGACTCGGGTATCCCCGAGCCTCCGGCATAGGGGACCGCGGGCTGAGCACTCGCTGACCCCGGCTTGTCCTCCCCACCGCGGAGGCGTACACTGCCACGAACATCCGTGCGGTCGCCGCGGCGACCGGCCTCAGAGGTGCCGATGAAGCCTGCGCCGCGCCGCTGGGAGTTGTGCAGCGACCCGGCTCTGGACGGGTTCCACCCGGTGCTCGGGAGGGTTTTCGCCGGACGCGGACTCGACCCCGCTGCCGCGCAGAGCTTCCTCGAGGTGGGCGTGGAGCATCCCCCACTGGGGTTGCTCGGCATGGCCGACGCGGTGATCACCCTCGGCGTGGCACTCACCGCGGGCCAACGGATCGCCATCTACGGCGACTACGACGCCGACGGAGTCACCGCCTGCGCTCTGCTCACCCGCGGACTGCGTGAGGCGGGTGCCGACGTGGTTCCGTACATCCCCAACCGCATGACCGAGGGCTACGGCCTGCACGCTGCGGCACTCACCGAGCTGGCCGAGCAGGGCGTCGGCTGCGTTGTCACCGTCGACTGCGGCACCAGCAGCGTGGCGGTGGCCGCCGGCCGGCCTGCGGGAATGAGCCTGGTGGTCACCGACCACCACCTCCCCCTGGCCCCCGAGGGCATCCCACCGGCGCTGGCACCTGCTGATGCCCTGGTCAACCCCAAGCAACCCGGCTGCACCTACCCGTTCGACGGGCTGGCCGGTGCCGGCGTCGCCTGGAAGCTGCTGGTGGCCCTCGAGGCTGAGGGGCTCGTGCCCCGGGGCGCCGCCGATCGCCAGGTCGGCCTGGCCGCGCTCGGGACCGTGGCCGACATGATGCCGCTGCTCGGGGAGAATCGAGCGATCGTCCGCCGGGGCCTCGAGCAGCTCGCCGAGAGCGCTTGCCCCGGCCTCCAGGCGTTGATCCAGCTGGCCGGTGTATCCGGCCCTCTGCGCGCTTCCGACCTCGCCTTCGGCATCGGCCCGCGGATCAACGCCGCCGGCCGGATGGAGGACGCTCGTCTCGCCCTCGACCTGCTGCTCGCCGACGATGCCGAGGTCGCCCGGGAGCTCGCCGCCCGGCTCAACACCCAGAACGCCACCCGGCAACGGGCGGTGGCCGAGGCTCTGGCGGACGCCGAGCGCCAGGTGGCCGAGCTCGCCGACGACCTCCCCGCCATCGTCCTCGGCGACGCCGCCTGGCCGATGGGCATCGTCGGCCTGGTCGCCGGACGGATCGCGGAGCGCTATGCCCGACCCACATTCGTCGCCTGCCTCGACGCCACCGAGGCCAAGGGGTCGGCTCGATCGGTGCGCGGCGTGCATATGGTCAAAGCCCTGGACGCCGCCGCTCCAGCCCTGCTCCGCTACGGCGGCCACGCCGCCGCCGCGGGCTTCAGCCTCGACGCCACCCGCTTCAACGAGTTCCGCGACATGGTCACCGCCGCAGTCGCCGCCCAGCTCGGCGGCGCCCCGCGGGAACGCCTCTTCAAAGTTGACGCGGCGGTCACCCTGGCAGAGCTCACCCCCGACCTGTGTGGCACCCTGGCCGCCCTCGAGCCCTGTGGCCAGGGCAACCACCAGCCCCTGCTGGCCCTGCTCGACTGCGAGGTGCTGGCCACCTCCACTTTCGGTGTGGCCCGCGACCACATCCGCATCACCCTCGGCGATCCCGATCGCGACGGCGGCATCGCCGAGGCGATCGCCTTCAACAAGCCGGGACTCAGCGCCCACCTCCCGCGCGGCCGCCGCGTCGACGCCTGCTTCGCAGTCGAGCTCGACACCTGGCAGGGCGTGGAGCGCGTCAGGCTGCGACTCCGCGACATCCGCCCGGCGAAGCCGGTTGGCGCTACGGCGCCGCTGGTTGAGGAGCAGGTGCTCGTCAGCGTGTAGCGGCTTACGGGGCGGTCATCGGGCACTCACCCCGCCGTCTGGCGCGCAGCTCCCGCCATGGCGGGGGCTCGGCTGCGCCTTTGATGGCGGCTGCGCGAGTGTCCGACGACCACCCCGTCAACGACCAGGGAATCCGTTGCTTGGCAGGGCGGCGGGGCGGTGGTAGCGTCGGACGCCCCGTTCTGGCGCCACTGCGCAGGAGATCGATGCTCGATACGGTCAGTGTTCCGCGGCTGCTGATCGGTGGACTGCGGTCGGGGTCGGGAAAGGCGACCGTGGCGATGGGGCTGGTGGCAGCCCTGACGCGGCGGGGGCGTCGGGTGCAGACCTTCAAGGTCGGCCCTGACGTCATCGACTGCGGGTACCTGTCGCATGTCAGCGGGCGGCCGACGCGCAACCTGGACTCGTGGATGCTCGGCGATGACGGGGTGCGGCGGTCGCTTGCGGGCGGACTGAGC
>JBHEMT010000133.1:0-24847 GCA_046262435.1 Candidatus Dormibacteria bacterium
GCTGCCTGCGATCATCGGGCCATGTCCGCCGCCCGGCTCATCCGGCTGTCCGCCGCCGACCTACCCGTCGTGTTCGACGTGCTCGATGCGGCTCCGGTTGAGAACGCCTACCTCCGATCCGAGGCGCAGTACAACGGCCCCGGCGACGCGCCGTGGTGGGGCGTGACGGCCGGCGGTGCGCTGCGCTCCATGGTCATGGCCGGCCCGGTGGTGGTGCCCTGGATTCCCGAACCAGGTGACGCGGAGGTTCTCGCCGCCGCCCTCGCCCAGCAGCTGCCGCCGCGGATGTCGGTGGGGCCACGGGTCGACGTGTGGACCCTCCATCGCGGCCGTGGTTCGCCGCCTCTCCGCGAAACCCGTGACGCGCAGCCACTGCTCTGCGTCGGCCGTGCGGGCCTGCTCGGGGTGGCGCAGGCTCCGATCCGGCGGTCCACGCTGGCCGACGTGGGTCTGCTCAGCGCTGCAGCGGCGGCGATGCATCGCGAGGAGATCGGCGGTGACGGCGTTGCGCTCGACCCCGCGGCATGGCGGGCGCGCATGACCACCCTGGTGCGGCGCGGCTGGTCGTACGTCTGGAGTGAGGACCGCACCCTCATCTTCAAGTGTGAGCTGAGCGCGGTGACACCGCGCACCGTGCAGCTCCAGGGGGTGTGGACAGCCCCATCACACCGGCGTCAGGGGGTGGCGCGCCGCGCCCTTCTCACCGTCTGCCGGCAGCTCCTGCGCGAGGTGGACAGCTGTTCTCTGTACGTCAACGCGGGCAACACAGGGGCGGAACGGCTCTACGAAACCCTCGGTTTCACACCCGTCGGGGAGTACGCAACCCTGCTCTACTGACGGCGAGCGGCAGCCTCCGCCGGCGGGCCGGTGCTACCGTTTGATGCGATGGTTGAGGTGAGCGCCGAGGCGACGCTGCCGGTGACCCAGCAGCAGGCCTTCGACACCGCCTGCGACCTGGATCGGGCCGACTGGCTGCCCAGCATCCGCCGGCTGCACCACATCGCCGGCCCGCTCAAGGGGAGGGGAGCGCGCTACGACGTCGAGGTGCGGATGCTCGGCAAGCAGCTTCAGGGAATTCTGGTGTGCACCGACTTCGTGGCACCGCGACGCATCGTCTGCGAGATCGAGGAGGGGCTTGATCTCGAGGTGGTGTTGGGGTTCTCCTCGGTCACTGGCGGATGCAAGATGAAGATCACCGCGAGTTACACGATCGGCGGGGTGTTCGGCGGCGCGGTGGAGCGAGCAAGCGAGCCGGCGGCGCGCCACGAGGTGGCGCGGGCCGTTGAGCAGTTCGCCGCGCAGTTCGGCCGCAAGGAGCGACGGGCGCGAGTCTGAGCATGGCCACGGCGCGCAGCACCCGCCTCAACGACTTTGGACACGACACCGAACTCGATGCCATCGCGGCGCAGGCGCGGTCCCATCCACCGCTGAGCGTCGCCCGGGTGGCGCCGCTGCTGGTCGAGGCGCGGACAACGCTGGGCGGACCGGCGTCAGCGACGCTGGTCGAGCATCACCTGAGCGTTGCCCTCGATGCTGCCCTGGCCCGGCGCGGCCGCGGCCTGCCGGTGGGTGACCTGTACCAGGAGGGCGCCATCGCGCTGGTCGTTGCGGTCGACGAGTACGCCGCTCGAGATGGCGCGCCGTCCGGGCTCCGCGCCTATGTCGAGCGGGTGGTGGCGTTGCACCTCGACGCCGCGCTGGAGAAGGAGGCCACAGCGGTTGCCGCCGAGCTCGTCGTCGTCCGCGACGCCGAGTTGCTCTCCGCCGCAGAAGTGCGCCTCCGCCGGCAGCTCGGCCGCCCCGCCACCGCGCTGGAGCTCGGCGGACTGCTCAACTGGCCGCCGGAGCGGGTGGAGATGGTCTCCGCCGTCCTCCATGAAGCACAGGGGCAGTACGACATGGAGTTGCTCGACTACCTCGACGACGCCGACGACGAGGAGTAGGCAGCTCAGCCATCCTCCCAGCTGCAGCCGAGCATGGTGAACTCCGTCTCGCGGTCACACAGGGCGCGCACCCGGGCCACCACGTAGCGGGAGTCCCCTGGCTGCAGTTCGATGGCGCCCTCCGGCGCCCCGGACCGCGGCCGCATCGTGCCCCGTCTGAACACCGTGACCGGCTCGCGAAGCCGGTTTTCGAGCAGCGCCACCAGCGCGGGGTCGTCCCCCCGCACCCGGCCGTCCTCGACCACGTCCACCTCACCGGCTCGATGAGCCAGGCGCCAGACCAAGCGATCCACGGCGGCAAATGTAAGCCCGTCAGCTGACGTCCGTATGCTGGGGCGAACCGATGAACGGCGCCGAGGTCGCTCCCCTGACCCGCAAGCTCGGCCTTCGCGCGGGCGACACCATCGCCCTCGTGGGTGCGCCATCGGGATGGACGATCCCGGCGCTTCCCGAGCGGGTGCGCGTCCGCCGGGTCATTCGCGGTCCGCTCGACCTCATCGTCGTCTTCGTTCGCGAGCCTGGTGAGCTTGTCCGGCGCCTGACCGCGCTGCGCGCGGCGCTGCGGCCGGCGGGCTCGTTGTGGGTCGCGTGGCCGCGCCGAGCGGGGGGGCATCAGAGCGCCGTCACCGAGACCGAGCTGCGCCGCCTGCTGCTGCCCACCGGGCTGGTGGACACCAAGGTGGCCGCCCTCGACCCCGACTGGTCGGGGCTGCGCTTTGTGGTGCGCCGCGCGCTGCGGCCGCCCTCGGGCTAGCCCCGCTCCGGCCGCGTCTCGGGTTCGATCGCAAGACTGCGCAGGTCGTCCCCGCGAAAGTCGAGGTCACGCAGGCCGGGGGTTGTGCCTCGACGGACCGCAGCCTCGCCGAAGCGGGAGCGCAGGCCGTCCAGAGCGTGGTCGAGGGTGGTCTCGCGGCGGCCGGCGGGGTCGAGCAGGTCGAGTTGACCTGCCGATTCCAGCGCCGAGCTGCCCACACCCACCAGCCGGACGGGACCACCGCCCCAGCTGGCGTCGAGCAGGCGGACCGCGGCTGCCCCAAGCACGCGGTCGGCGTGGGTCGGAGCCGGCAGGGTTGACTGGCGTCCCAGAGTGGAGAAGTCCGCGGCGCGCAGCTTGAGGGTGACGGTGCGCGCCGTCCAGCCTCCGGCCCGCAGACGGCGGCCGACGTCCGCGGCCAGTTCCTGGATGCGCGCCACCAGTTGCGCACGGTCGGAGATGTCACGGACAAATGTCTCCTCCCGAGACACGCTCTTGGGGCGGCCCGGCGGCGTCACCGTCGATGCGTCCCGCCCCTGCGCGCGCAGCCACAACGCCTCGCCGACCGCCGCACCGCAGCGCCGCCGCAGGCTGTCGACTGGAAGAGCGGCGAGCTGGCCGAGGGTGCTCACCCCCAGGGCTCCGAGGGCCGCCTCGGTGGCCGGGCCGAGGCCGGGCAGTGCGCGAAGCGGCAGGGGGGCCAGGAACGCAGCCTCGTCACCGGGGGCAACCACCACGAACCCACGCGGTTTCTCCAGGTCGGAGGCCACCTTGGCGACCACCTTCGAGGTGGCCACTCCGAAGGAGGCGTGCAGCCCGGTGGCCGCCAGGATCTCGTCACGCAGGCGGGCTGCGACCGCCGCCGGCTCACCAAAGCGCAAGCGGGAGCCGGTGACGTCGAGGTAGGCCTCGTCGAGTGACAGCGGCTCGACCAGCGGGGTCACGGCCCTGGCGATGGCGAAGATCTGGGCTGACTTCGCACGATAGGCGGCGAAGTCAACGGGGAGGACGACCGCGCCCGGACACAGCCGCAGCGCGGTTGCCAGCGGCATGGCCGACCGCACCCCATAGGCGCGCACCTCATACGAGGCGGCGCTCACCACCCCGCGGGTGAGCTGCACCCGTCCATCCGGTCCGCTTCCGCCGCCCACGATCACCGGGCGCCCGCGCAGCTCGGGGCGTCGCAGCTGCTCCACGGAGGCATAGAAGGCGTCGAGGTCGAGGTGAATGATTCCGCGCCGACCCTCGGCCACACTCATCGCGGCACGGCGGGGCTGCATCTGACGGGTGGGTCAGCCCGCCGCGGCGTCACGCCTGCCGGTGGCCCTGCTCCATTCCTCCAGGTCGGTCGCCTCGAGGTGGCCGGCGGCCAGCAGCAGCTCGACGTAGGTGACGCCCAGGTGGGGGGCGGCGCGGCGCAGCACCCAGGGCGGCGGGTTGTCCTTGTTCTTGGTCACCGCCTGGTAGAAGTAAATCTGGTTGAGGTCGCAGAGCAGGGCAAGCCGGTGCAGGGAGATGCCGCGTTCGTGGCATCTGGCCTTGAGATAGTCGCGGAAGTCCATTAGGGCACTCGGGCACTCGGCTGCGGGGTCGCGTCGAGTATAGGGGCCGGGTGACCACGGTCACGAACGCACGTTCGTGAGCCCCAGCGCAGCCGGCAGGGCGGCGAAATTGTCGATGACCAGGTCTGCGGCCGCGGCGGGGTCGTCGTCGTCACGAAATTCTCGAGAGCGGATCGAGCGCATCCCCGCCGCCCGGGCGCCCGCCACGTCCTCGCGGGCAGCGTCACCGACCATCACGGTGGCCGATGCGGTCGTCCCCAGAGCGGCAAGAGCCGCTGAGAACAGCTCGGTGGCCGGCTTCCGCCAGCCCACCTCCGCGGAGAAGGTCGCGCTGTCCAGCCAGCGAGCCAGACCGAGGTGGGACAGCTGGCCGCGCAGGCTCTCCACCCGGTAGGGGGCGTTGGAACAGAGGCCGAGGCGGAGACCCGCACCACGGAGGGCCCGGAGGGTCTCGACCACGCCAGGGGCCAGGGTCAGACCGTGCCACCAGGCCTCCTGCTCGATGCGCATCACCTCGTCAACCTCTGCCAGGCCGAGGGGGTGACCCAGGGCGGCGTAGGCCTCGGCATGCAGCGCTGCGATGTCCACCTCCCGGGCCGCCCCGCTCCGCGAGTGCTCGTGGACTGCTGCCTCGACGCGCTGGTGGACCTCGCCGAGGAGACGGGCTGCCGGAACGCGCTCACCCGGCGCCCTGATCAGGCCGGCGATCCGCGAGTAGGCGTCGCTCAGCGCCGCGTCGGGACGGGTGAAGGTGACCAGAGTGAGGCCGTAGTCGATCAGCAGGGCCTCCACAGCACGCCCGCCCAGCTCGGCCGAACTCATCCCCCCGGGTGACCGCCCCCTGAGTTCGGGCCCCCCGAGTTCTGGCTCCCTGGGCGCGCCCCACCCGGGGAACCGCCCTCGCTGCCCCCGCGCCCGCGGCCGCGGCCCCGGCTGCGATGGCGGGGGCGGCTCCGACCGGCGGCGTTCCCGGCCTCGGTTGGCGCAGCAGCCGACTCCGCCGCGCGGGTCATCTCCCCCGAGGCCGGCGCGCCCTGGTTGGTCTGGTTCCGGCCCGGCGGCTGGCCGCCGCTGCTCCCTCCGCCCCTGCGGCGGCCACCCGAGCGGCGTGAGGGGCGGGATCCGCCGTCACCGGCGGCGGGCTGGGTCGGCGCGGTTGGGCCGGCGCTTGCCTGCGTATCCCGGCCGACCACGGGCCCCGAACCCCCCCGGCCCGGATCATCGCCCCTCCGGGATACGGCGTGCTGCGTCCCGCCTCCGCGCTCTGCGCCACGACCGCGCCGGCCGCGGCGGCCACTCCGTTCCGTGCGTCCGCCGCTGCTCTCCGCGGACCCCGTGCCCTGGCCCCCGGCAGCGGCCGCGGCCCGCCCGCCGCTGCTGCGAGCCGCGCCACCGCGGAACCTGTCCAGATACACCTCTCCCGGGGGGCGCCCCGCGGGGATACCGGCGCGTGCCCCGGGCGTCGCCGCCACGCGCGCCGCATACTCGGCGAGAAGTTCGTCGAGCGGCCGCTTGTTCCGGCCGCCGCTGACCCCGGTCTCGGCCCAGGGTTGCATCGTGGTGGCCGGCTCAGGGACCTGCCCGGCCGCCCCTTTCCGGATCTCGAGAAGGCTCTCGGCGGCAGGGGCGAGGAAGCGTTCGGGGCTGCGCAGGTGCAGCGGCTCGGCGAGACCGGGCACCGGGTTGTAGACGGGAAGGTTCTCCAGCCGTGCGACCGGCGCCAGCGAGATCGCCTCCGCTGCGGCGTCGCCCTCCGGCGGATGCGGTGAACCGCGGCCGGCGAGGGCCTCCTGGGTGCCACGGCGGTCATCGTCGTACGCCGCCTCGTCGAAATCCGCCTCATCGAGATCGGTCTCGTCCTCAGTCTCGCCCTCCTCGTCGGGTCCGCTGTCGTCCATGGCGCGCGCGTCGATGGCCTGTTCGAGGAGCGCAGAGCTCTCGGCCGGGAGGCCCGGGTTGTGATCCGGCTTCGCTCCTGCTCGCGCTGCCCGGCGCGCCTCATCGAGCAGGTCTTCCCCCTGAAGCTCGCTCATCCCGCGGCGCGCAGCCAACCGGCCAGGGCAAGGCCGGCCAGGGTCTTCAGGTCGGTCCCGCCCTGCCGGACCAGCTCGAGCACCTCCGGCTGGGTGAAGAACCGGCTATCCA
Source organism: Candidatus Dormibacteria bacterium (assembly GCA_046262435.1). Taxonomy (GTDB): domain Bacteria; phylum Chloroflexota; class Dormibacteria; order Aeolococcales; family Aeolococcaceae; genus JBHEMT01. The sequence goes on from JBHEMT010000133.1 coordinate 6,405, forward strand.
CCTCCTCGTCCGCGTCGGTGGCGGTGGGGCCGGGGGTGAGCTGCTCAGCGAGGAAGAGGTGGATCAGCTCGTCGGTGTACCCGGGGGACACGCAGCCGGCTCCGAGCTGCCGCCAGGCTGCCGCCTGGTAGCCAGTCTCTTCGGCCAGCTCCCGGGCGGCTGTCGCAGACGGGGTCTCGCCGGGTTCCCGGGTTCCGGCGCACACCTCCCAGACCGCTCGCCCGACCGCGTGGCGCCACTGCCGAACCAGCAAGGTACGGCCGTGCGCGTCGAGGGCGACCACGGCGACCGCGCCGGGGTGGCGAATGACCTCGCGCACCGCGGTCCGGCCGCCCGAAAGGGCCACCTCGTCGCGGTAGACATGGAGCAGCCGGCCCGCGAATACCTCCTCGCGGTGCTGGAGCCGCTCAGCCGCGGGTTCGCTCACGCACTCCAGTGTGAACCATCCCCGGAGGGCGCCGGAGCGCCCGCGGGGCGCCCCCGACGCTTCGGGGGCGCTTCTCGGTGCTCAGACTAGGCGCAGCTCCACTGACCTGCCTGCCCCTGCGAGAGCATCCTGGCAGTGATCTCGGACTGCTGCGACGGGTCCCAGATGTCGGTCCCGCCGTGTCCGTAGAAGGTCGAGTAGGAGAATTGGAAGAGGCCGTAGTGACCGTTGGGGTTGACGGCCCGGGGGTTCATCCCGGACTCGCAGCGCGCGATCTTGACCATCCAGTCACCGCTGACGCCATGGCGCGCCGCGGCGGCGCGGATGATGCTCTCGATGCTGCCCGCGGAAGCCGGCGCGGACGGCGGGGGGGCAACCTTGGCCGCAGGCTTGACCGGCTTGGGGGTGGGGGACGCGGTCGGTTCGGCGGTGGGGCGAGCGGTGGGCTTGGCGGTGGGAGCAGCCGTCGCCGCTGCGGTGGGCGCCGCGGTCGGGTCCGGCTCAGGAGCCGCCAGCTCCGGGATGCGGACGCCGATCCCCCGGGCCTGCAGGCCATGGCCGGAGGTGGCGGAATCGCCGGAGGTGGCCTCCGGGGAGACTGCCGCGGCGGGGGAGACGGTGTGCGAACCGGACCCGCTGAGCAGGGTGACTGCGATCAGGGGGCTGGCCGCGAGGGTGACGAGACCGGCGAGGACGCCGCGGGTGCGAAGCGGAAGGGACAAGCGAAAGCACTCCTTGCAGGTGAATCAGTCGGCCGAAAACACGCCCCGCGCTTCGCTGCGGGCACGTGCCGGTCGCATTCCGTCTGGTCCACCGCTCTGATGGGGCGGTGGGTCGGCGGCGCCCGGGGGCCTGACTGGTGGCTTGTCCCCGGAACTTGCGGGCTGAGACGTCGAGGGGTCGGCAGCCGCGACCGGGCGACCCTACCACAGGGGTCCCGCCCCACTGCAACCACACCGTTCCGAAAAGCCGCGGGTTCGCGAGCCAGGCCGCGCCTCTGCTGGCATAGTTGACTGCCCCGTCAACAGCAGTCCAGAGGCCCCTGCACATGCCGCTCAGCGCTGAGCACGACGCCCTGCGCGAGTCGATCCGCGACTTTGTGAGCCGCGAGCTGCGCCCCCACGCGGATGAGTGGGAGGCGGCTGAGGGCTTCCCGGACTCGGTGTTCCTGCGGATGGGGGAGCTGGGTCTTCTTGGGCTGCGCTACCCCGAGGCCTACGGAGGGCAGGGAGGCGACTACTGGAGCGCCATCGTTCTCGCTGAGGAGATGGCCCGCTGCGGCTCGGGCGGTGTCGGGATGGCAGTCGCGGTGCACACAGAGATGGCCACCCCGCCGATCCTGCGCTTCGGCACCGAGGAGCAGAAGCTCCGCTATCTGGTCCCCGCCATCCGTGGCGAGCGCATCGCCGCCCTGGGAATCACCGAGCCCGACACCGGCAGCGACGTCGCCTCGGTGCGCTGCCGCGCGGAACGCACCGCCTCCGGCTGGAGAATCAACGGCGCCAAGCTCTACATCACCAACGGCGTCAGGGCCGACTTCATCCTGCTCGTCTGCCGCACCGGTACCCAGGAGGAGGGTGCGGCGGGGATCACCCTCTTCCTGGTCGACCGCGACCGGCCGGGCTTCACTGTCTCGCGCAAGCTGCGCAAGCTCGGCATGCACGCCAGCGACACCGCCGAACTGGCCTTCGACAACGTCGAGGTGGCCGATGACGCGGTCCTTGGGGAGGTGGGCCGCGGCTTCCAGCAGCTGATGTGGGAGCTGCAGGGGGAACGGCTGATCGGCGTGGCCGGGGCCATCGCCGGAGCTGCGGTGGCCTTCGAGCAGACCCTGGCCTACTGCAAGGACCGCCACGCGTTCGGGCGCCCCATCGCCGCCTTCCAGGTCAACCGGCACAAGCTGGCGGACATGTACGCCGAGATCGCGGTGGCCAAGCAGTACGTGTACAGCCTGGCCGAGCGCTGGGACAAGGGCGACTACCCGGTTGTGGAGATCTCAATCGCCAAGCTGCTCGTGGGGCAGGCGGTGACGCGGGTGGCGGACACGTGCCTGCAGCTGTACGGTGGCGCCGGATACATGGACGACATGCCGATCTCGCGCTACTTCCGCGACTCTCGGCTGATCCGGATCGGCGCCGGCACCGACGAGGTGATGAAGGAAATCATCGCCAAGACCGCGCTGGGGCTCTGAGGCGCCGGGCCGCGTCATGGTGTGCGCGTCCTCCGCCCGGGCACGGCAACTGCCCGCTAGCGTGGCGTCACCGGCGTTGCCCTTCGCGGGCGGGGTGAACTCCGGCGCGGGCTAGACTCGGAATCGCGTGGCCGTGCGCGCGGCCGCTTCGGAGATGGACATGCAGGACCGCATCCACGGCACCACCATGCCGGTGCTCGAGATCTCCCTCGAGCCCAACGAGACGATTGTCGCGGAGTCCGGCGAGCTGTCCTGGATGACCCAGAGCGTGGTCATGCAGACCACCACCCAGGGCGGTGGCGGGGGTGGCTTGTTCGGTGCGGCAAAGCGCTCACTGGCCGGTGGCACCTTCTTCATGACCGGCTACACCGCGGTGCAGGCGCCCGGAATGGTGGCCTTCGCCGCCAAGCTGCCCGGGCAGATCTTTCCCATCGACATCGTCGCCCAGCAGGGGATGGGCTATCTCGCTCACCGGCATGGCTACGTGTGCGGCACTCCCGGGGTTGCCCTGGGCATCGGCTTCCAGCAGCGGCTCGGCGCGGGAATCTTCGGCGGTGACGGCTTCCGCCTGCAGCACATCACCGGCGAGGGACGCGCGTGGGTGGAGCTCTCCGGCGAGGTCGTGGTCTACGACCTGCGTCCCGGCGAGGTGCTGCGCGTGCACCCGGGCCATGTCGGCCTCTTCCAGGAGTCGGTGCGCTTCGGTATCACCACAGTCAGAGGCATCAAAAACAAGCTCTTCGGGGGCGACGGCATCTTCCTCGCCGAGATGACCGGCCCGGGGCGGGTGTGGCTGCAGTCGCTACCGATCTCGCGGCTTGCCCATGCCCTCAGCCCCTACCTGGTGGGTGCCAACGTGGAGGGCGGCGCCGGAGCGGGTGCGGCCGCGGGGATCGCGGGCAGTGTGCTGCGCGGTCTGACCCGCTGAGCCACCGGCTGACCTGGCGGCGGGGTCGGTGCTGCTGAAGAGGTCAGGGACTAGTCACGCGCCCGCAGAGCCGGGGAAAGGAGTGCCGCGTCTCGCTCGCGGAGGAGCGTGTCGACCTGCTCGAGCCAGCGGAGGCGATGCTCAGCGCGGCGGTACGCGGCTTGGATGAAGGCCTGATGATCGCCACCGCCGTCGATCCGGGTGGCGGGCGGGCGTTCCGGGACCTCTCCCGGGTCGACCACTGACCGCTGCTCGAGCTCCTCGAGTGCGAGCACGCTGACCGACGTCCATTCCTCGACCATCTCGGCGAGGTCGAGCTTGGCGCTTTGCAGCGCCACCGAGTCGGTGCCGTCCGCACGCGGCGTGGTAACCCGCGCGCTGAGCGCCCCGATGTAGCCCTGGAGTTCGCTGAGCAGGGCGATGCCCGGGGCCTCCGCGTGCAGCACCAGCCGGTGCTCGTGCACTCCGACGGTGATCGTCTCCTCCGTTTCCCGGGATTCGCGCGAGCGGCGCAGGAAGCCCATGCTCAGCTCTGCGCGGCAGTCGAGGGGGCGGGGAACTGGCTGCGCCGGTAGAGGGCATGCAGCTGAACCCCGCCGGCGGCGAGGGACTCCCGCCCGCCCTCTTCCCGGTCGACGACGACGATTGCCTCCACGACCTCGGCGCCGGTCTCGCGCACCGCGTCGACGGCCCGGAGGAGGGCTCCGCCCGAGGTGATCACGTCGTCCACGATGGCGCAGCGCGTGCCCGGCAGCAGCGGCGGCCCCTCGATGGCGCGCCCCGTGCCGTGCTGCTTCGCCTCCTTGCGCACGATGAAGGCCTGAACCGCGGGGCCGTCGCCACCACTCAGCGCCGCGACCGCTGCCGCGATCGGGTCGGCGCCAAGGGTGAGGCCGCCGACGGCCTCGACGTCCAGGTGGCGGCACCGCTCGAGGACGGCGCGGCCGACCAGGTGAAGACCTCGGGCGTCGAGGGTCACCTGCTTGCCATCGAAGTAGAACTCGCTGCGACGTCCGCTGCTGAGCAGAAAGTCGCCGTAGCGGAAGGAGCGCCGATGAAGCAGGGCGCGCAGCTCCTCGCGCTCGGCCTCGGTCATCCCCCGGCAGTCCAGCGCAGCACGGGATGGCGGGCTGCAGCAACTTCGTCCACCCGCTCCACTGGTGCGTGACGTGGGGCGGCCTGCACATCGGTCAGGTCGGCGTCCGCCTCGGCGACGATCGCGGCACAGATGTCCGCCAGGTTGTCCAGGCTCTGCTTGGACTCGGTCTCGGTGGGCTCGAACATGAGCGCTTCCGGCACCGTGGTCGGGAAGTAGACGGTCGGCGGGTACACCCCGTAGTCGATCATTCGCTTGGCCACATCCATGGCGCGCAGGCCCGGCACCCGGCCACCCTTGGTGGACGCGACGAACTCATGCATCGTGGGTGAGTCGACGGCCATCGGGAAGAGCCCGGCCAGCCGGCTCTGCAGGTAGCGTGCATTGAGCACGGCGTTCTGAGCCACCTCGGGCAGGGTGTCGCCGTAGGCGCGAATGTAGGCGTAGGCGCGCACCAGCATCCCCACGTTGCCGTGGAACGAACGCACCTTGCCGATGCTCTGGGGCCGTTCGCCGTCGAGGAAGTAGCTGCCGTCGGCGCGCCGCTCCACGGTGGGCACGGGCAGGTAGTCGACCAGCCGCGCGCTGACCCCCACCGGGCCCGCCCCCGGACCGCCGCCCCCGTGCGGGGTGGAAAACGTCTTGTGCAGGTTGAGGTGGACCACGTCGAAGCCCATGTCACCTGGGCGGGCCATCCCCACCAGGGCGTTGAGGTTGGCGCCGTCGTAGTAAAGGAGACCGCCTGCATCGTGAGTGCGCCGGGAGATCTCAAGGATGTCGCGCTCGAAGACCCCGAGAGTGTTGGGGTTGGTGAGCATGATCGCGGCGACCCGGTCGTCGAGGTGACGCTCGAAGTCGGCGACGTCCACGGTGCCGTCCGGGTTGCTCTTCACCGTGACCACGCGCAGTCCGCAGAGCGCCGCTGATGCAGGATTGGTGCCGTGGGCGCTGTCGGGAATCAGCACGCTGTCCCGCCCGGTGTCGCCGCGCGACGCGTGGTAGGCCTGGATCATGCGCAGCCCGGTCCATTCGCCGTGGGCGCCGGCGGCGGGCTGCAGTGACATCCGCGACATCCCGGTAACCCGGGCCAGCAGCCGGTCCAGCTCCCACATGAGCGCCAGGGTTCCCTGGGTGTCGGCTTCGTCCTGGTAAGGGTGAAGCGAGCCGAAGCCGTCGAGGGCGGCGAGGTGCTCGTCGACGACCGGGTTGTACTTCATCGTGCATGAGCCCAGCGGGTAGATGCCCTGGTGAAGGTTGTGGTTGCGCCGTGCGAGGCGCCCGAAGTGCCGGGCGAGCACCGCCTCGGGGACGGCGGGAACCTCGGCCGGAGCCCGCCGCCGGAGATGCGCCGGGAGCGCCTCGACGCCGGCGGTGTCGACACCGGCTTCCACCACCCGTGGCCCGCCAAGCACATCGGCGCTCAGCTCGAAGACCAGCGGCTCCTCGCCTGCCCACGCCGGTCGTGGCGGCGCCGCCGTGCCTGTGCCTGTGCTACCCGAGAGCGGGGCGGGACCTCCGTGGGCGAGCGCCGATTCCGAGCCGTTGTGGCCATTTGAGGCCGCAACCGGTGCGGTCTGCATCTGGTCAACCGGGTCCTGGCGCGATGCAGCCTGGGGCCGGGTGTCGCCGCCGGGCTGCGGGTCGCTCATGCGGGGCTGCCGGTGGCCACCCGGGCCATGTCGGCCGCGGCGTCGACGTATCGACTGATCGCGTCCGGCGGGGTGAGCTCGGTGCAGCACACCAGCAGGTGGTCGGCCGCACCCGCGTCAACCTCGACGAGCGGCAGCCCGGCGATGATTCCACGCTCACGCAGCCGCTCGACCATCGACCGAGCGTCGGTCGGACAGCGCAGGGTGAACTCCCAGAGAAACGGCTGCTCGGGGTAGGCCAGCGCAAAGCCCGGGAGGGCGGCCAGCCGCTCCGCCAGGGCGTGCGCGCGGCGCGCGCTCACCTCGGCGACCCGGCTCATTCCCCCCGCACCCATGTGGGCCATGTAGGCGGTGGCGGCGAGAGCCATCAGGGCGTGATTGGTACAGATGTTGCTGGTCGCCTTCTCGCGACGGATGTGCTGCTCGCGGGTCTGCAGGGTGAGGGTGTACGCCCGGTCGCCGGCGTGGTCCACGGTGAGCCCGACCAGCCGTCCAGGCAACCGGCGCAGGAGCGTCTGCCGCACCGCCATGAAGCCGACATGGGGGCCGCCGAACTGGGCAGGGATGCCCAGAGGCTGGCCGTCACCCACGGCGACGTCGACGCCCGTCTCGCCGGGACTGGCGAGCACGGTGCACGCGATCGGGTCGACGGCGGCCACCCCCAGGGCTCCCACGGCGTGGGCCGCCTCGACCAGTGGGCGTAGGTCGTCGACGGTGCCCTGGAAGGAAGGCTGAGCGACCAGCAGCGCCGCGTGCTGGTCGGTGAGCACCGCGCGGGCTCCTGCCACGGTCGTCGACCCCGCCTCAGGCTCGACCCAGTCGACGCCGACGGCGCGCCCCTGCGCGTAGGTGGCGATCACCCGGCGCGTCTCGGGATGGACACCGCGCGAGACCGCCACGCGGCTGCGGCCGGTGTGCGCAACGGCGAGCATCAGCGCCTCCGCGGCGGCGGTGGCACCGTCGTACAGCGACGCGTTGGCCACGTCCAGCCCGGTGAGCGCGCAGATCATCGTCTGGAACTCGAAGATCGTCTGCAGGGTGCCCTGTGACGCCTCGGCCTGGTACGGCGTGTACGCGGTGTAGAACTCGGGTCGTGAGATCGTGCCGAGCACGATCGCCGGCGAGAAGCGGTGATACACGCCGGCGCCGAGAAATGCGTCCCACCCGCTCAGCGGGCGGTTGCGGGCCGCAAGGGCGCTGACGGTGGCCACCAGCTCCTGCTCGCCCAGCGGCGGCGGCAGCTCGAGCGGCGGCTTTAGCAGCGCGGCCGGAACCGCAGAGAAGAGGTCGGTGACTGAGCCGGCGCCGACAGCGTCGAGCATCTGCCGTCGTTCATCGTCCGAGTTGGGCAGATAGGCCACGTTGGCAAGTATGCCCATGGCCTCGCGGGCGATGCCGTAACCCGGAGTGGGTGCCGTAGGGAACCGTATGCCGCCCGGCCGATGCACACCCTCGAGCTGCTCCTGCTCGGGCTCCTGCAGGCTGGCACCGCGCTCTTCCCGGCCTCCTCACTGGGCCACGCGGTGGTGGTGCCCAGCCTGCTCCACTGGTCGGTGACCGGCGTGGATGCATCCTTTCTTCCGCACCTGGTGCTGCTCCATCTGGGCACCGCCGGTGCCCTGCTGGTCCTCTACCGAGCGGAATGCGCGGGGATCATCGCGGCCCCGCCCGGTCGTCTAGTCGCGGCTTCCAGGCCGGCGGCGCCAGGTTTGAGCGCGCCGAGGCGATGGTAGACTCGAGCGGGTATGGCAACTGCAGGCAGGCGCGGCACGGTCAGTATCGACGACGTCATCACCGCCATCGAGACAGCTCGAGACAAGGTGATGGTGGATGAGGTCAAGCAGATGGTGAAACTGGGCCTACCCAAGAGCCATGCCAACAAGCTGGTGGCGGAACGCTACCGGCAGCGTGCCGAGGGCGACGAGGGTGAGACTCCGGACACCGGCTCCGCGTGGCCGGACATGTCCTAGCGACCTGTCCTAGCGACCCCCGGGGCCTTCGCCCCACCGGACGTGCAACACCCGAGCCGCCGCTGGTGTTTCTGGAGCATGGAAGCACTGACCGTCCTGCTCGCGACGTTGCTCCTGCTGGACCTGCTCGTGTTCCGGCTGGGGGCGGACTCCCGCCAGGGGCTGGAGCGCCCCAGCGCCCACCGGGTTCGTTAGCCTCGTGGGCGTGCTGCCGCTGACCGCAGAGGAGACCGGGCGGCGCCTCGGGAGCCCACCGGCCCAGCCGGGTGCCGATGGAGCCGCCGGCCCGGCGGCCGGTCGAGCAACCCCGCACCCGGCGGCCCAGCCGAGTGCTGTCGTCTCGGACACCAACCTCAGCGCCGAGCTGGCCGCCGACCTCGATGGTTCGTTCGAGCGCCTGGTGGTCCGTTTCCAGGACGAGTTGTTCCGCTTCGCGGTGGGCATGACCGGCGAGGCCGGCGTCGCCCAGGAGGTTGTCCAGGACGCCTTCGTCAACGCCCACCGCGCCCTCCGCGGCTACGATGCGCAGCGGGTCCGGACCCTGGCGCTCCGGCCCTGGCTGCACCGAATCACGCTCAACCTGTGTCGCAACCGGCGGCGGTCACGCCGTCCTGATCTGGTCTTCCCCGAGCGCATGCCGGACCCGGCCGACGCCGCCCCCGGGCCGGAGGCGCTGGCCGTGCACGAGGCCGAGCGGCGCGAGTTGCTCGATCTGCTCGCCAGGCTGCCCGTGCGCCTCCGAGCGGCGTGCGTTCTCAAGTACGGCCGTGACCTCAGCTACAGCGAGATCGCCGAGGCGCTCGGTCAACCCGTCGGCACGGTGAAGGCCAACGTCCACCGCGGGATCGCGCAGCTGCGCTCCGCCGTCAGCGCTCCGCGGGCGGGCGAGACGCCTGAGCGACGACACCGGCGGACCGACAAGCCATCGGAGGAGTGCTCATGACCTCGTCACCCATTTCCGGCCTGCGGCCCGGCGTCCTGGAGAGCCTGCGGGCACCGCACGAGTTGCGGGCGGCGGTGCTGGACCGCACCGGGCTGGGCTGCGCCTACGCCCTGTACGACGGTCCGGTGGGCCCGGTCCACGTCGGCTACGGACCCCGCGGGCTGATGGCCATCCGTCGCGCCGACCTGGCGGACGACTTCGAGAGCTGGTTCGAAGCCGAGTTCCACCGCCGTGTGCGTCGCGCCGCCGCCCTTCCGGCTGCGCTGAGCGCGGGGCTCGATGCCGCCCTTGCCGGCCAGCCGTCGCCACCCCTCGACCTTCGTCATCTGAGCGAGTTTCAGCGGGCGGTGCTGGCGGCCACCGCGACGATTCCACGGGGGGAGGTCCGCACCTACGGCTGGGTGGCCCGGGAGGCCGGCCATCCCCTGGCGGTGCGGGCCGCCGGGTCGGCGCTGGCGCGCAACCCGATTCCCTTTGTGATCCCCTGCCACCGGGTGGTGCGTAGCGACTGGCGGCTCGGAAATTACAGCGGGGGCGGCCCGGGAGCGAAGCGGGCGGTCCTGGCTCGCGAGGGCCTCGACGCCGACCTGCTCGACGAGCTCGCACGCAGCGGGGTCCGCTATCACGGCACGGTTGCCACCGGTTTCTTCTGCGTTCCCAGCTGCGGTGGCCAGCGGGCCGTTGCCGCTCCCGGTAAGGTCGGCTTCCAGACGGCTCAGGATGCGGTGGCGGCCGGGTATGTCCCCTGCGCCGCCTGCCGCCCCGTTGCCGCCGTGGCTGCCTGACGGCGGCCAAGGCCGAGCCGGTCGTTGCCTGACGATGCTCAGGCCGCTCCCGCGGCCGCGCGGCGCCGAATCCGCACGAACCAGACCACAAGCGCCGCCACCGCGACCACGGCCAGGAGATAGGCGCCGTAGGTGATCGGCTTCGAGATCCGGTCATAGTTGTCACGTACCTGATAACCGGCGATGGCCAGCGCGGCACACCAGGGAAGTGCTCCGGCAAAGGTCAGCACGCTGAAGCGGATCGGCTCGACCCGGGCCAACCCGGCGGGAAACGAGATGTAGGTGCGGATCACCGGAAGCAGCCGGCCGACGAAGACCGCGAGCAGGCCGTGCCGCTGGAACCAGCGGTCGGCGGAGGCGAGATGCCCGGGGCGAAGCCCGACCTTGCGCCCCGGGCCGAGGAGCAGCGGCTCGCCATACCGCGCGGCGAGTCCCCAGGCGAGCAGCGAGCCACCCAGGTTGCCGAGCGCGCCGGCGAGAATCGATCCCAGCAGGCTGAGGTGGCCGGCGGCGGCAAAGGCGCCGGCGAAGGGCATGATCACCTCGCTGGGGGCGGGAATCCCGCAACTCTCGGCAAACATGAGGACGAAGACGGCGACCAGGCCGCCGCCCTCGACCAGACGGATCACCGCATGAGACACGCGGCCGATTCTGCCGGTCGCCGCCCGCACCCCGCACCTCGTGGAGCCGGCCGCACCCGGGCAACTACGCTCCCCGGGTGAGTCGCTGGGTTCCCTCGCAGATTCCCGACTGGCCGGACCCCTGGGACCCGGCGGTCGAGCTCGACTGGGGGGACCCGGAGGTCAGCCGCCGGCTGCTCGCCGAACACCTCGACCAGCGCCATGACGGTGCCAGCCGCCGGCTGAGCGAGGTCGACCGCCATGTCCGCCGGCTGACCCGGCTCCTGCCGAGTCCGCCTGCCCGGCTGCTCGACGCAGGCTGCGGACCCGGTCTGTACGCGGTCCGACTCGCCGCGGCGGGGTACGAGGTCGTCGGCGTCGATCTCGGGGCTGCAGTTCTCGAACACGGCCGGGCCCTCGCGGCCGAGTCTGGCGTGAGCGTGGACCTGCGCCAGGGCGACCTGCTCGAGGCCCCGCTCGGCGAGGGCTACGACGCTGCCCTGCTCGTCTACTTCGTGGTCGACGGCTTTCCCCCGCGCGACGGAGCCCGCGTGCTGCGGCGCGTGGCTCGTAGCCTGCGGCCCGGTGGACGGCTGATCGCCGAGCTCCGTGCCCGGCCCGACCAGCCGCCGGGGCGCGTCACAAACTGGGATGTGGTGGAGCGGTCGCTGCTCAGCGACGACCCCCATCTGCTCCTGGTCGACACCATCCACGACCAGACGCGCGGAAGCTTCGTGCTCCGTGAGATCGCTCTGCTCGACGACGGCCGGCTCCTCGCCCAGCAGACCAGCACGCGCATTTTCGACCTCGAGGCGGTGCCCGGGATCGTGGAGCGGGCCGGGCTGCGCGTCATCGCGATCCACGACGGCTGGACGCGGCACCGGGCCACCGCCCTCTCGGACACGCTGCTGGTTGTGGCGCAACGAGCGGAGTAGAGGAGCGCCGAGGCGTATTCTCGCCAGCCGACCGCGCCTCGGGGCCAACCGCCGCCGGACCGATGAGCAACCGCCGCGAGGCAGGCGAGCAACGCCGCGAGGCAGGTGGAGGTGAGCAGGATGGGAGAGACCGTCGACTTCCCGAGCAACGGGCACAGCGGCTCCGGCTACCTCGCCACTCCCAATGGTGGCCCCGGCCCTGGCGTGGTCGTTTGCCAGGAGTGGTGGGGGCTGCTGCCGCAGATCGAGGGAGTGTGCGACCGGCTGGCCGCCCAGGGCTTCAGCGCCCTCGCCGTCGATCTGTACCACGGTGACGCCGCCTCGCTTCGCGAGCCCGACGAGGCCCAGAAGCTGGCGATGGCCCTCAACATCGACACCGCCGCGCGCGAGCTGAGCGGCGCGGTGACATACCTGCTGGGAAGTGGCAGAGCCGAGGGCGCCGCCGTGGGCACCGTGGGCTTCTGCATGGGCGGCGGCTTGGCCATGTACCTGGCCAGCCTCCGACCTGAGGTCACGGCGACGGTGACCTATTACGGGGTTGTCCGGTGGGAGCAGGCGCAGCCTCGGGTGGACCGCATCACGGGGCCGGTCCTCGGCCACTACGGGACCGCCGACCACTCCAACCCGCGGGAGAAGGTCGAGGATCTCGAGTCCCGGTTGCGCGCTGCCGGGGTGGCCGTCGAGTTTCACTGGTATGAAGGAGCCGACCACGCCTTCTTCAACGAGGAACGCCCCGAGGTGTTCGACGCCGCCGCTGCCCAGCTCTCGTGGGACCGGACCCTCGCCTTCTTCCGCACCCACCTGAAGAACGACCGTTAGGCCGCCGCGCGCTAGCCGCGACGGCGGGCGCGGACCATCAGGTGATACCCGAAGCGGCCCGCCGGAAGCAGGTCCTCAAGGATGTAGGTGCCGAAGTAGAGGTACTGCAGCAGGGCGTACACCGGCCGCAGCCGGCGGGAGATGGCCCGGGAGAGCAGCAGCAGCGGCAGGTTGACCAGCTCGGCCAGCCCGAGTCCGGTGCGGTGCACCGCCTCGATGGTGAACTCGGGCGCGAGCAGCTCAGCGAACTCCTCCAGCGAGAAGTGGCGATGGTGAGGCCGCAGCGGCCATGAGGGGTCGTCGGTGGGCGGACCGCGGCGGGGCAGCAGCCGGGCGTAGACATTCAGCGAATCGGCCGCGGCAAGCGCGCCCCGGTGGGGAACACTGGCCACCAGGATTCCCCCGGGACGGATCACCCGGGCGAGCTCGGCAACTGCCGCAGGGGGGTCCGGGCAGTGCTCGAGCACGTCAAGACACACCGCGGCATCGAAGGCGCTGTCCGGCCAGGGCAGCGCGTCCGCCGGCCCGAGGCGGATGTCGGCACCCGGCGCCTGGCGCCGGGCGCGGTCGAGGTACGCGGGGTCGAGGTCGATCGCTGCCGTTTGGTAGTGGCGAGCAAGCTGACGGGTCAAGTGGCCGAAGGCGCAGCCGCAGTCGAGCACTCGCGCCGGCGGCGGTGGCAGAAGGCTTAGGGCGCGGCCCCAGCGCGCGATCACTCGACCACCCTTGGGGCGTGCGGGCCACGCATGCGAGCGGGCACCAGCGCGGCGATCCGGCTCATCACCTCGACACGGGCCAGGAGGTCGGCGTCCGCACCGCGTCGCCGTTGGGGAATGAAGGGGCTGCCGATGCGCACCTCGAGGCCCCCGGTCGTCTCCGCGATGCCCACCGGAACCGAGGGCACGCCGGCGGCGCCGAGCAGGGCCAGAAAGGCGCCGGTCCCGGGCAGGGCGTCGACCATTGCGGCTGAGGTGCCGTGCTCACCTTCGGGGTACAAGCCGATCGGCTCCCCCCGGCCCCGCGGCGGGGGGAGCGCCAGCCGGGCCAGGCGACGCAGCGCCTGGCCGCGCCCGGCGACGTCCTCCTCGCGGGCGGGCAGGGTCACCATCTGATAGCAGCGCGCCACCTCCGCGTAGGCCCAGCGGGTGCCCGGGATGGGCAGCCGACCAGCCGCCCAGCGCGTTTCCCCGACCACCGCCCAGTGCAGCGGCGCCGCGTGGGGTCGCTTCTCGGCGAGCACCCGGGTGAGCAGCGCTGAGGGAAACCCGATCCACAAACCGCGGCGTTGACAGTGGTTGGGGACGAACACGAAGGGGCCCGCGCCGGGCACGTTCTCGTGCCCGGACAGCCGCATCGGTGGCCGGGCGGCGCCGACCACCTCGGCGGCGTCCCCGAGCAGGCTGGTCTCGCCGAGCCGGAGCATCGCCCGGCCCAGCCGGGTGATGGTGCGTGCGGGAACGCGGTACGAGCTCATCCGCGCGGCAGGGTAGCGCGGCCTTCGGACCCGGGCATCGCGGTCAGCGGGCGGCACGTGCCGGCCGGCCGCGCCACGCCGGTGGCCTTCCCAGGATGCGGCGCAGCAGCGACTCGAGGGCGATCAGCTGGAGCAGTGCGGCTGTGGGCGGTGCCGCCCAGGCGAGGGCCGGCGGTACGCTCGCCTCGGCGTAGCGGGGTCGCAGCAACACCGCGGCGAGAGCCCAGGGGAGCAGTGCGGCAGCCACGGCCCGCGGCGACCGCTGGCGCACCCCGCTGAGCACCAGCGACAGTGGTGCGCTCACCGCCACTCCGGCTCCGGCGACCAGGGCCCCCCGGCCCGGGCTGCCGGCGAGGAAGCCGGCAAGGTTCTTGGCGAAGCCGGCCCGCGCCTCGCGGAGCCCGCGGTACATCCGCACCTCGCCGGCCCATCCGGCCCGGAGCAACACCGGCCGGCCGCCCCGGTCGGCCAGCAGTGCCCCGAGTGCGGCGTCCTCGACAACCGAGCCGCGCACCCGGGGGTGACCATGCCCTCCGCACGAGCGGTAGGCGGCCGCCGAGATCACGATGCACTGTCCGTTGAGCAGGCGGCCGGCGCCCGGCAGGCCGACCAGGTACTGCCACCAGGCGAGGGGCACGAGCAACCCGTCGCCGAGCAGGGTGCAACGCTGCCTGAGCAGGGGCGATGCGGCCACCGCGCCGCTCCGCCGGCAGTGCTCCACAAGCGCGCTGAGCGCGGCGGGATGAAGGTCCACGTCGGCATCGACGAAGGCCAGCCACGTGGCGCTGGACAGGGCGGCCCCGGCGGCGCAGGCGTTGGGCTTGCCCATCCAGCCCGGCGGCGGACCGCTGAGCCGGGTCACCTCCGCCCCCGCCGCAGCAGCGAGAGCTGCGGTGGCGTCGGCGGAGCCGTCGTCCACGACCAGGACCCGGCCGACCCCGGTACTCCGGCGGAGCGCGGCGGCACAGCGCCCGATGGTGGCCGCCTCGTCGCGCGCCGGCACCACGACGTCGATCGTGAGAGCGGCCGGCTCGTCAGCTGGGACGGGCTCCAGCTCGGGGAGGCGGGCCAGGGTGCGGCGGCGGAGTGCTTCGGCAAGCGTGATCCCCAGGCTCACCCAGAGCGCCGCCGCCTGCCGGCCGATCACCGCGTGCCGGGGCCCCGCGTATGGTCGAGAGATCTCCGGGACGAGATCCTCCGTACCATCGCCAGGGGACCCCCGTGACCTATCTGCAGTTTCTCGCCATCTTTCTGCTTCCGCCGATCGCGTTGCTGCTCGTCCTTGGGCGCCGGCGTCTGCATCGCGCTCTCGGCTGGCAGCTCCTCGCCATTGTGGTGGTCGCGGTGGTCTACACCGGGCCCTGGGATGCAGGCCTGATCGCCAACGGGGTGTGGTCCTATCCCCGAGCCCAGGTCGCCGGGCCCGCCGTGCTGCGCGTGCCCCTCGAGGAGTTCGGCTTCTATGGCCTGCAGACGGTGCTCACCGGTCTGGTCACTGCGCTGCTCTGGCGGCGCCTGGCGGGGGAGGGCTGAGCCGTCTTCGGTCACCTCACCTACTTCGGCATGCTGCTGCCCTGGGCGCTCCCGGTGCTGCTGATCCAGTGGCTGGCCGGCCGCAGAGCCCTGCGCCGCCGGCTGGGGTTGATGCTGGTGTCCGCCGTCCTGCCCACCCTGTACCTGGTGCTCAGCGACGCGGTGGCGCTACGTGTGGGCATCTGGCACATCCACGCCGACCGCATCATCGGGGTGTACCTGGGCAACGTGCCGCTGGAGGAGGCGTTGTTCTTCCTGCTCACCGATCTCATGGTGGTACAGAGCGTGATCCTGCTCAACGCCCCTGAAATGCGCGGCCTCGCCAACCGCCTCCTGCACCGCCGTCGCCGAACCCCGAGGACCAGCTCATGACCGACCTGCTAGAGCCCACCGGGACCCGCTTCGGCCCCCCCGAGCAGGGGTCGTTGCCGCCTCCCCCGCGGACCGGGGTGGCACGCCGCTCCGCGGTGGTGATCGGGGCTGGTCTCGGCGGACTGGCCCTCGCGCTGCGGTTGCAGAACATGGGGTACGCCACCACGGTGGTGGAGAAGAACAGCGTTCCCGGCGGACGCTGCAACAGGTACGAGCAGGACGGATTTCGCTTCGATACGGGGCCCACCCTGCTGCTGATGCGCGACGTCCTCGAGCGCCTCTTCCATGAGACCGGGCACCGCCTCGACGACGAGCTCGAGCTGGTGCGGATGAAGCCCAACTACCGCATCCACTTCGCCGACGGCGCCTCCCTGCTGATCAGCTCCGACGTTCAGGAGATGCGTGACGGGCTCGAGCGGTTCGAAGCCGGGGCAGGGGACGCGTTTGTGCGCTTTCTCGCCGACGCCGGCTACAAGTACCGGGTCTCGCGCGACAAGTTTGTGGAGCGCAACTTCACCAACTGGGGCCAGTTCCTGACCCCGGGCAACCTGCCTCGTTTTTTCGACACGGGTGCGCTGCGCCGACTTGGTCCGCACCTGGCGCGGTACTTCCACGACCCTCGGCTGCAGATCGCGTTCTCCTTTCAGTCGATGTATCTGGGCATCGCTCCGCGCGACGCCCCCGCGGTGTACTCGCTGCTGCCGTACACCGAGCTCACCGAGGGGATCTGGTACCCGATGGGCGGGATGTACGCCATTGTCGAGGCGCTGGTGCGTGTCCTCGAGCGGGACGGCGGCGTGCTGCGATGCAACGCCGAGGTGACCCACATCGACACCGCTGGTGGCCGGGCGCGGGGGGTGATGCTCGCAGACGGCACCCGCGTCGGCGCCGACCTGGTGGTGTGCAACGCCGACCTTCCGTGGGCGTACGACAACCTGCTCGATGACGTGGTTCGCGCGCCCTACAGCCCTGCCAAGCTCGAGCGGCTCCGCTACGGCAGCTCAGCGCTGATGCTCTACCTCGGGGTCAAGGGCGCCCCGGCCGGCCTGATCCACCACAACGTCTACATCGGCGCTGACGTCCGGCAGAATTTTGACGACATCTTCAAGCACCCAGCGATCCCCCACGACCCGGCCCTGTACGTCAACCTCAGCTCTCGCACCGACCCGAGCCTCGCACCTGCCGGTCATGACACCGTGTACGTGCTTGCGCCGGCACCGCTTGCCGGCACCGCGGCCTGGCAGCAGGGGGGAGCTGAGCTGTACCGAGAGCGCATCCTCGACGGCATGCGTCACTTCGGCATGGCCGACATCCGCGAGCGCATCGTCTCCGAGCGCCTGGTCACGCCATCCGACTGGGCGCGCGACTACAACCTGCGCAAGGGCGCGACCTTCGGTATCGCTCACGACATCTTCCAGGTGGGCATCATGCGGCCCGCCAACCGCCACCGCAGCGTGAGCAACCTCTACTTCGTGGGCGCCAGCACCCAGCCGGGCGGCGGGATTCCCATGGTGTTCCTTGGCGCGCGGCTGGTGGCCGAGCGGGTCGCCGCGGAGATCGGGCTTGGTAGCGGCCACTGATCTCAGTGAGTGCCGCCGGGTCATCCGGCGGCATGCCCGCTCGTTCGCCTTTGCCGCCCGCTTTCTTCCCCGTGATGTCCGCGACGACGTTGCCGTGGTGTACGCCTACTACCGCGTCGTCGACGACCTTGTCGACGAGAACACCGGCGCGTTGAGCCGGGCCGAGATCGAGGCCCAGCTCACCGCCTGGGACAGCTGGCTGGCCGCGGGGACACCACGCTGCGACAGTGACGCTGTGCACCGCGCCCTGCCGGAGGTCATCGTTCGCAGAGCCCTGGACCGGGACGCGCTGCGCCGTGTGATCGCCGGGCAGCGCGCCGACCTGGTGCACCGCCGGCCGGCCACCCTGGCCGAGCTGGAGGAGTACTCCTACGACGTGGCCGGGTCGGTCGGGGTGGTGATGGCGAGCCTGCTCGGTGCCACCGATCCGCGGGCCCGGGCGCATGCTGCCGACCTGGGATGCGCCATGCAGCTCACCAACATCTGTCGCGACGTCGACGAGGACCTGGCCCGCGGCAGGGTATATCTGCCCGTCGACGTCTGCGCCGCGGCGCAGTGCGACGATCGGGCGCTCGGCGAGCGCAGCGCCAGCCCCGAGGTGCGCGCCGCAGTGCGCGCCCTGGCGTTCCGGGCCACCGAGCTGTACAGCCGCGGCCTCGACGGGCTCGACTATCTCCCGGCGGCCACCCGTTTCCCCATCGCCGTGGCGGCGCGCGCGTATGGGGGGATTCTCGACCGTCTCGCCCAGCGCGACTACGACGTCTTCAGCGGCCGCGTGGCACTACGTGGACGACATCGCTGGGCTCTCGCAGCGCGCCTGTACGCAGGGCGCGCCCGCCACCGCCGGGCAATCTGACCGCTTTCTCACCGGTTGGGGGGCCGATGCGCCGCCACTCCTGGCCCGGATTGCACGGCCGACCGCGCGGCCCGACCGGGTGAACGCCGGTCCATGGCAGCGCGGTGTGGCGGGAGCGGCGCACCCAATTCGGTTGCGTTCGGCTCTCCTGTGTCTAGAATACGGCCCGTATTCGCCGGCGGGCGCCGTGCCCGACGTCACCACCCCACCCGCGAGGACGAAAAATATGGCGGTCTCCGGCTACTGCCTCAAGTGCAAGAAGCAA
>JBHEMT010000134.1:0-8472 GCA_046262435.1 Candidatus Dormibacteria bacterium
TGGTCTCCCTCGACCCGGACAGCGGCGCCGAGGTTGGGCGCTTTCCGGTCCACGGGGCAGCCGAGGTGGAGGCGGCGGTCCGCAGTGCGCGGCAGGCCGCGGTGTGGTGGGGCGAGCTCGGGTTCGACGGCCGGCGCCGCCGGCTGCTCCGGGTTGCCGGCCTGATGAGCTCGCGGATCGATGAGATCGTCGACCTGATCCACCGTGAGAACGGCAAGCCCGCGACCGATGCGCTGGTCGAGGTGGTGATCGCGCTCGACCATCTGCGCTGGGCGGCCACCCACGCCGGCAGGGTGCTCGGTGAGCACCGCGTGGCCTCCGGGCTGCTCGCCCTCAACCACGCATCGAGCATCGAGTACCAGCCGCTCGGGGTCATCGGGGTGATCGGCCCCTGGAACTACCCGATCCACACCCCGATGGGGTCCATCTCCTATGCCCTGGCCGCGGGCAACGCTGTGGTGTTCAAGCCCAGCGAGTTCACCCCGGGAATTGGCCGGTGGATTGTCGACCGTATCGCCGAGGCGGTGCCCGAGCAGCCGGTCATCCAGCTGGTGACCGGGTTCGGTCCCACCGGAGAGGCGCTCTGCCGTTCCGGAGTCGACAAGCTCGCCTTCACCGGCTCCGCGCGCACCGGCCGGCGGGTGATGTCGGCATGCGCCGACACCCTGACTCCGGTCCTGATGGAGTGCGGCGGGAACGACGCCCTGGTGGTGGATGCGGACGCCGACGTCGAGGCCGCGGCCAAGGCGGCGGTGTGGGGATCGCTGTCAAACGCGGGGCAGGCCTGTGTCTCGGTGGAGCGTGCTTACGTCGTCGACGCGGTGTTCGACCGGTTCGTGCAGCGGGTCACAGCCCTCGCCGGAGCGGTTCGCGCCGGAGGTGGCGATACGGCCGACATCGGTCCGATCACCATGCCCGCGCAGGTGGACATCATCAGGAAGCATGTCGAGGACGCACTCGACCGTGGCGCCCGCGCGGTGGTCGGCGGCCGCCAGTCGGTCCGCCCCCCGTATGTCGACCCGGTGGTCCTCGTCGACGTCCCCGCCGACGCGCTGATGCTCCGTGAGGAGACCTTCGGACCGGTGCTGCCGATCCTGCGGGTGCGTGATGCCGATGATGCGATTCGGCTCGCCAACGAGGGCCGCTATGGGCTTGCCTCCGCGGTCTTCGGCAAGCGCCGCGCCCGCGAGATCGCGCGGCGGCTGCGCTCGGGGATGACCAGTATCAACAGCGTGCTCGTCTTCGCCGGCGTGCCCAACCTGCCCTTCGGCGGCTCCGGGGAATCGGGATTCGGGCGCATTCACGGCGCCGATGGCCTCAAGGAGTTCACCCGGGCCAAGGCGGTCACCCGGCTGCGCTTCGCACTGCCGATCGACGTGATGGCCTTCGGCAACCCCCCGGCGGTGGCTCGGGGACTGCGTCTGGTGACCCGGCTGCGCCACCGCCGGCGCTGACCGAGCGGCGGATGCGTCGCCGGTCGCGACGGCGCGGCGTGGCGCCATTGGGGCTGCTCGTAGGTCAGTGGCCGGATGAGGTGCCGAGCAACCGCACGCGCCAGCTTGGCGCCGGGTCGAGTGCACCGGTGGCGAGCAGCGCCCACCAGACCAGCACCGGTTGCAGCGGCAGCCGCGCGTAGGCAACCGCCGCGTTGTCGAAGGGGAAGCCGGCTCCTCGCACCCCGCCGTCGAGGGCCATCTGCACGTTGGCCGGGAAGACCGCCACCAGGAGCACCGCGGTGGCCCAGCCCCCGACGCGGCGGGTGGGAGGGGCGAGCAGCAGCGCGGCGCAGACCAGCTCGACGACGCCGCTGACGGTGACCAGCAGATGCTGGTGGCCCAGCATGCGGGGAACGATCCGCTCGTAGGTGCGGGGCGACACCAGGTGCAGGGTGCCGCTGCCACCCACCAGTGCGGCCATCCCGACGACGCCGAGTGCTCTGCCGATGCGCATGGCCGAACACTGTACTGGGCGGCCCGGGCGGCCAATGCTGTAGGAAGTGCCGGTGACCGCCCGTCCCACCCTGGTCCTCGACAGCCCGAGCCTGGTCTACCGGGCGTTCTTCGCCCTGCCGGCGAGTATCCGCAGCCCCGAGGGCGGCTCGGTCAACGCGGTGCGCGGCTATCTGGACATGGTGTCGTACCTGGTGAGCAACCGCCGCCCGGCGGGCACCGTGCACACGTTCGATGCCGACTGGCGCCCGCAGTGGCGGGTCGACGAGTACGCCGGCTACAAGGCGACGCGGGCCGATGACCCCCCCGAGCTGGCCGGCCAGTTCGAGCGCATCCTCGAGTTCCTCGACGCGGCCGGCCTTCCGGTGCTCGCCGCCCCGGGGTTCGAGGCCGATGACGTGATCGGCACTCTGGCGGCGCGAGCCTCGGATGCCACTCCCATCGAGGTGGTCACCGGTGACCGGGACATGCTCCAGGTGATTCGCGACGGGGTGGTCACCGTGCTCTTCACCCGGCGCGGGGTGAGCGAGCTCGACCGCTTTGACGATGCCGCGGTGCGAGCCAAGTACGGGGTCCCGGCGGCGCGCTATGCCGACTTCGCGATCCTGCGCGGGGATCCCAGCGACGGGCTCCCCGGCGTGCGCGGCGTGGGTGCGAAGCGCGCCGCCGAGCTGGTGACCGACCACGCAACGCTCGACGACCTGCTGGCGGACGCGGACCGGCGTGCCACCCGGCTGAGCGGCTCGCTGCTGCAGAGCCGCGACTACATCGCCGCAATGCAGCGCATCGTCCCGGTGCGCACCGACCTTCGCCTGGAGTTGCCGCAACCGCGATCCGCGGACGCGGAGCGGCTGCTGGCCCTCGCCGACCGCCACGGAATCCGCAGTGCCGGGGAGCGGCTTGTGGAGGCGCTTGGCCTTCGTCCCGGCACCGAACCGGTCGACGTGGCCTGAGGCCCGGGTCAGCGCGAGGCGGCAGCCCCGACCACCTCGCCGGTGCTCATCACCACGCCGTCCTCGCAGCGCGCCTCGACCCGGCCACCGCCGAACTGCTGCTCGTAGAGCTCGGCGTACTTGCCGCCGCGGCTGATCAGCTCCCCGTGGGTCCCCTGCTCGATCACCTGACCGGCGTCGACCACGAAGATCACGTCGGCGGCGAGGATGGTGGAGAGCCGATGAGCGATGGCGATGGTGGTGCGTCCCGCCATCAACGGGCGCAGCGCGGCCTGCACCAGCCGCTCACTGGTGGTGTCGAGGGCGGAGGTGGCTTCGTCGAGGATCAGCACGCTGGGCGCCTTGAGGGCCACGCGGGCGATTGCCAGACGCTGCTTCTCGCCGCCCGACATCCGGTAGCCGCGCTCGCCGACCATGGTGTCGTAGCCGTCGGAGAGCTGGGTGATGCGCTCGTGGATGAACGCTGCCTTCGCGGCGGCGATCATCTCGTCCTCGCCGGCGTCGGGCCGCGCGTACATGAGGTTGCGGCGCACGGTGTCGTGGAACAGATAGGTTTCCTGGGTGACCATGCCCACGATGTCGGCGATGGAGCCGAGCTTGAGGCGGCGCACGTCGACGCCGTCGAGCAGGACCTGGCCGCGGGTCACGTCATAGAGGCGCGGCACCACGTAGGAGATGGTGGTCTTGCCGGCGCCACTGGCTCCGACGATCGCGGCGAGCTGACCGGGCCTGACGTGGAGGGACAGGTCGCGCAGGGCCCACACCCGGCTGCCTTCCGCCTCGTCGCGGGCCGCTGCGGTACGGCGCCGCTCGCTGCCTTCCGCCGCGGTCTCGCCGGGCGCATCCGGCTGCAGCCCGGTCGCCTCCTCGTACCGGAACCAGACCTTGCGCAGCTCCACCTCGCCGCGCAGAGCGGCGCGGTCGAGCACGATTGCGTCAGGTGCGTCGACGATGTCGTGCCTCATGTCCAGGTACTCGAAGATTCGCTCGAACAGGGCCAGCGACGCCTGCACCTCCACCGACACCTGGAGCATCGAGCCGATTGGGAAGAAGAGCCGGCTCTGCAGGGTCGTGAAGGCGACGATGGTGCCGGCGCTGACCGCCTCGAGACCGTTGCTGTGCACCACCAGGCCGGCGACGAGGTACACCAGCGCTGGGGAGATGGAGAAGAAGATCCCGACCATGGCGAACAGCGACCGGCCGATCATCTCGCGCCGGATCGCCAGGGTGGCCAGCCGCTCGTTCTCGCCGGCAAAGCGCTCGATCTCCTCCTCCTTGCGTCCGAAAACCTTGCTGAGCAGGATCCCGGAGACCGAGAGCGTCTCCTCCATGATCGCGCTCATCTCCGCCTTCGACGCCTGCGCACGGGCTGAGATTGCCCGCCGGGCGTTGCCGGCGCGGTAGGTCAGAACCAGAAAGAAGGGCACCAGGGCGAGCGACAGCGCGGTCAGCTGCCAGGAGAGGATGGTCATGGCCACGACGGTGCTCACCAGGGTGACGACGTTGGCCAGGATCGACGAGGCGGTGTCGGTCACCACCGTCTGCACACCGGCCACGTCGTTGGTCAGGCGTGACTGAATCTCACCGGTGCGGGTGCTGGTGAAGAAGCGCAGTGACATGTCCTGCAGGTGCCGGTACAGGGTGTTGCGCAGGTCCTGCATCACCCGCTGGCCGACCTTGTTGGTGAGGAAGGTCTGGCCGACACCGATGATGCTGCTGATGATGGGGATGGCCACCATGAACCCGACCAGCACATAGAGCCGGGGAAGGTTGGGCGGGAGCACCTGGTGATGTGCGCCCTTGGGGAACAGCGCGGTATCGAACACCACGCCGATGAGCAGCGGAGAGGCGACCCCCAGTCCCGCGGTGACCAGGATGGCCAGGCCGACCAGGCCCACCTGCCGCTTGTAGGGGCGGAAGAGACGGACAACTCTGCCGAGCAGGCGGCGCCGTTCCGGCCCCTGTGCCCGGGTCCTGACGGCAGGCCCGTCGTAGCCGCCGCGGTGCATCAGCGGGGGCCCTCGGACGCGATTGGACTCATCCCGCCAGCGTACCCGCTGCCGGGTCGTTCAATCCCGCGCCTGCCCGCGCCTGATGTGGCCGCCCCCACATGTGCCGGCGGAGATCTGCCCGCGCCCCCAGATTCGCCTTCTCCGATGTGCGCGGGGCAACCACCCACGTCATCGGCTCACGTGCCCAGGGCCACTCCGGCTCCGGCGAGCTGGGCGGTGGTTGGCTCCGCGCAGCAGAACCAGGGTTCGCTCAGCCGGGGAGGCGCGAGCACCTGGTGGGGAAGCTCGTCGGCGGCGCGCGGCCAGGCAACCCCGGCCCTCGCCGCGGCCGCGGCGGTGAGGCGCCGGATTCCCGCATGGGTGACCCGTGCGGCCACTCCGGCGTCGGTGTCGGTGGCGACAAGGGCGGCGATGTCGGCCTGGAGCCGGTCCATCGCGGGGTCGGGGTGGCGCCACAGGTGGCTGAACCCGGCGGCGTCGTACCCGTCCAGATGGGCGCGCATCTCCTCGCGGCCGAGCAGCAGCGAGCCCGGTGGCACCAGCAGGCGGATGCTCAGCTGCACCGGGTCGACGCTGTCGACGAGGTGTTCGTCGGCGAGCAGGTCGAGGAGCTCGATCTGGTCTGCCAGGGTGGTCCAGGGTGTGAAGGGCAGCAGCGACGGACGAAGCTCGAGACCGAGCCCCCGGCAGATGCGCAGGGCGGCGCGCACGTCGTTGGCGGTGTGGCCCTTGGCCAGGATGTCCAGCACCCCCGGGCTGGTCGACTCCACTGCGGAGACGATGAAGAGCAGGCCCATCCGGCGCAGCTCGGCGAGCACCTCGGGATGCTCGAGTATGTGCTCCACCTTGGTGGTGATGTCGAAGGTCAGCTCGGGACAGCGCTGGTGCACCGCACGGACGACCCCGAGGGCGTGGGGCACCGCGTTGAGGAAGTCCGGATCTCCGAAGGTGAGGTGGCGCATCCCGGCATCCCACAGCCCGCCGACATCCTCCACCAGGGTGTCGCGCTGCCACACCCTCATCCTGCCGCCGTAGATCGCCGGCACCGGGCAGTGCCGGCAGGTGTGGACGCAGCCACGGCTGGCCTCGACGTAGCCGGTCTGCCGCGCCTCGCCGTCGATGAGCAGGGTGGTGTAGCTGGCGAGTGGCGGCAGCAGGTCGCGGGCAGGGAGGGGAAAGCGGAGCCGGTCGAGGACGATCACGCGGGAGTCGGGCGCGCCCGAGGCGAGGTCCACCAGGGCCTGCTCATACTCGCCGCCGACCAC
This sequence comes from Candidatus Dormibacteria bacterium, assembly GCA_046262435.1. Classification (GTDB taxonomy): domain Bacteria; phylum Chloroflexota; class Dormibacteria; order Aeolococcales; family Aeolococcaceae; genus JBHEMT01. The sequence goes on from JBHEMT010000134.1 coordinate 6,180, forward strand.
GGCATCGACCAGTCCGGCTTCGAGCGAGCCGCCGCAAAGCGGCGCGTAGAGCCCGAACAGGACGATGCGCACCGCAGCTCCGCGACGCTCGCGGACCGCCCGGGCGACAGGCACCGCCATCCGCATGGCGGTGTGCATCGGAACCGCGATGGCGACCAGGTCGGGAACGTCGAGGTCAGCCTCATCGAGGTGCTGAACGGAGAGGTCGACGGCGCTCACCCCATGTCCGGCAGCGCGCAGAAAGGCTGCCGCGGAGGCGACGTGCAGCGGCTGGTGGCCGAGCTCGTAGCAGGAGACGAGCAGCACCCTCACGACCGCTGCGCCGCGCGACGAGCTACTTCTTCGCCGCCTGGTAGTAGGGGTTGGTGCCCTGGGCGTGGTTGGTGGAGTCGACCACCTCGGTGATCTCGGGGAAACGCTCAAGCAGAGCGGTGCGCACACCCTGGCCGAGGGTGACGTCGGCCATCCCGCAGCCCTGGCAGGCCCCGCCCATGTGGATGTAGGCCTTGCTCTCGGTCACGTCGAGCAGGTCGATGTGGCCGCCATGACCGGCCACCATGGGGTTGATGTCCTCGTCGAGGAAGGACTGCACCTGCTCGGCGAGCGGGTCCACCCAGAGCGGATTGGGATTGCGCACGGTGAGCGCCCCGCTGAGCTTGTCGGCGTCGAGGGTGATGCCGTCGAGATAGGGGACCGTGGCCAGGGGGGCGAAGAAGTGGATGCCCTGCGGCCCTTCGATCACCATGTCCCCCTCGCGCTCCTGGCCGGCGAAGACCAGGTCCAGGTCGTAGAGGAACTCGCCGTTGGCGCGGCCGGTGATCGCGATGCGCACCCCCGCATCGGGCTGCTTACGGTTGTCGCGGACCTGCTGGATGCGGGTGAGCGCGTAGTCGGTGGCGCGGATCGCGGGCTGCTGCACGATGTCGCCTCCTTGCGATCGTGGGACCTTCGGGACATCAGTTTGACGCGCGGGGGGTGTGGCGGGGACGCTTAGCCCGGGCAGCGAGCGATGACTCCGCTGTCCGCCGGTCAGTCAGCAGCCGCGCTGTAGGCTCGAGCCATGGCCACCGTGCTGCTGGTCCTGCCGGTGCAGACCTACCGGGCCCACGCCTTCCTGAGCGCCGCCCGACGGGCCGGCCTCGAGGTGGTGGTGGCCTCGGATGAGGCCTCATCGCTGGCGGCGTTCATGGCCGACCGGTACCTGACCCTCGATCTGGGGCGGCCCGAGGAGGCAGCAGACCGGGCCGCGGAACTCGCAGGACGCCGCACCATCGACGGGGTGGTCGGCGTCGACGAGACAGCGGTGCTGACCGCGGCGGCGATCGCCGAGCGGCTGGGGCTCTCCCACCACCCGCTGGACGCGGTGGCGGCGACCCGTGACAAGCGGCGGATGCGCGCGCTGCTGGCGCGGGCCGGGGTGGCCCAGCCGGAGCACCTGGAGACGAGTACCGACGCCGGGGCTGCCGAGCTGGGTCGGGCACATCGGCGGCTAGGGCCCGCGGTGGTGGTCAAGCCCGTCGACCTGGCGGCCAGCCGGGGAGTGATCCGGGCGGATGACACCCCCGCGCTGGTCGCGGCGGTGGCGCGGGTGCGGCGGATGCTCGAGGCCGATCCCGACTGTGGGAGGGGCCCCTGGCCGCTGCTGGTGGAGCGCTTCGCGGCCGGCCCGGAGGTTGCCGTCGAGGGGCTGGTGGAGGCGGGACGGCTGCGGGTGCTCGCCGTGTTCGACAAACCCGACCCGCTCGACGGACCGTTCTTCGAGGAGACCATCTTCGTGACCCCGAGCCGGCACCCTCCGGCGCTGCTGGCGGAGGTGCGCCGGGTCACCGAGGCGGCGGTGGCCGCCCTGGGCCTGCGCGAGGGGCCGATTCACGCGGAGCTGCGCCTCGGGGAGGGGGTGCGGGTACTCGAGGTTGCGGCGCGCTCCATCGGCGGCCTCTGCTCGGCCGCCCTGGACCTGGGCGGCGGCAGGACGCTGGAGGAGGTGATCCTCCGCCGGGCCACCGGGATGCCGCTGGACGCCGTCGCCCCGCGCCCCGGCGCAGCGGCGGTGCTGATGCTGCCGACCCCGGAGGCCGGCGTGCTCGGCGGCGTCGCCGGGCTGGAGGCGGCGCGTGCGGTCCCCGGGGTGGATGAGGTGGTGATCACCATCCCGCCAGGTCAGCGGCTGGTCCCCCTCCCTGAGGGCGACCGCTATCTGGGGTTCGTCACCGCCCACGCCGCCACCGCCGACGACGCGGAGGCGGTGCTGCGCCGGGCCCGAGCCGAGCTGCGGGTGCGCCTGCAAGCGACG
>JBHEMT010000135.1:0-4926 GCA_046262435.1 Candidatus Dormibacteria bacterium
GACGATGGCGCCTTCGGGTGTGCGCGGGCCGACCCCGACAAGGTGGACAGGCCGTCGGTCAGCAGCCTCTCCACGCCCGCGGAGATCACCGCGGTGGGGGGCACCACCCTGCTCGGAGATCCCGCCGGGAACCTGCGCGAGGTGGCCTGGGCGGGTCCGATCGAGCGCACCGGTAGCGGCGGGGGCTTGAGCACGGTGTTCGCGCGGCCGGCCTGGCAGCGGGGCCCGGGCGTGGACCGCGGTGCCAACGGAAGCCGTCAGGTACCTGACGTGGCCGCCCTGGGCGACCCGCTCACCGGCTGGCAGATCATTCAGGGGGGCAACGTGATTCGCGCGGGAGGCACCTCCGCCGCGGCGCCGCTCTGGGCCGGACTGGTGGCCCTGATCGACCAGGACCTGCACCGTCACAACAAGCCTCCGGTCGGCTTCATGAACCCGGCTCTGTACGCCTTCGGCGCCGCCACCCCGCCGCCGTACCACGATGTCGTGGCCGGCACCAACCTTCTCTACACATCCGGGTCCGGCTGGGACTTCGCCACCGGCTGGGGCAGCCCCGATGCAGCGGCGCTGCTTGCCGCCTTCGAGGCGCGTGCGGCCGCCGGGAGTACGCCGTGAGCCGGCGGTCCCCGCGGCCGGGCACCCCTCCGGAGCCCGGCGCGGACCCGCCGCCGGGCGCCGACGCTCAGGGCGGCGTCACGGGCGCCGACGCTGAGCTGGGCACCGGGCAGACGGCGGGCGCAGACCAGGCGGCGGACTCGGCTCCGCTCACCCTGACCGTGTGTCACCACTGCGGCCGCGAGGTCCCCCCTGGCGAGTTCTGCGGGCACTGCGGGGGCCACCTCGGCCACGGCTCCGCGCAGCGGTTGTTCTCGTACACGCTCGCGCCGCACGAACATGTCCTCCACCTTGCCCTGGTGAGCACCCTGCTGCCCCACCTGCCGCTGCGCCACGCGGCTCGTTTCCGGCTGGCCTTTGCCGGCGGCATCCTGGCCGTGGCCGTGCTGGCCGCGCTTCACCTGCTCGCCGCCGCCACCGCGGCCGCGCTGGTGGTGGTCCCGCTTCTCTACCTCCTCTATCTCTACGAGGTGGAGGTGTATCGCCACGAGCCGGTGGCAGTGCTGGCGGCCACCTTTGGGGTGGGCGGCCTGCTCGGCCTGGTCTTCCGGCTGCTCACCGGCGGGGTGGTGGCGCGTATCGGGCTTGCCCCCCGGCCCGGTGGACTGCTGCTCGCTGGCGTGCTGCTGCCGCTCCTCGCCCAGGCGCTGATGCTCGTGGGTCCACTCCTCCTGCTCCGTCGCGGCCACTTCAACGAGACCCTCGACGGGCTCAGCTTCGGCGTCGCCTCGGCGCTGGGCTTCTCGCTGACCTCGTCGGCGGTGGGGTTGGCGCCGCTGCTGATTGGCTCGGCGGATCACCCGGTGGTGGCCACCGACCTGGCGTTGCGGGTGCTCCGCGCCGGTGTGCTCGCCGCTCTGCTCAACGCCACGGCGACGGGGATCATCACCGCCCCGCTCTGGCTCCGCCGCCACGGTCGCTCGCTGCGCCGCCACCTGGGCGCTCTCCCCGCGGTTGCCGCCGCCCTCGCGGTGCTGGCCCAGGTCGGCGTGGCCGTCAACGCCCTGCTCTTCACCGACCTGCTCGGTGTGGTCGTGCTCTGGGCGCTGGTGACCGCCGCGTTGATGCTGCTGCTCCGGGTGGTGGTGCACCTCGCCGTGCTCGACGAGGGCGGGGTGTTCAGCATCGGCGTGGCCACCCCGTGCCCCGAGTGCCACCGCGTGGTGCCGCTGATGCTGTTCTGCCCGGTGTGCGGGGTCGCCCGCTCGGCGGCACCCAAACGTCAGCTGGTGGACGCCTCCCGATGAGCTGGCGCCGTCCTTCCGCCGCTCCCTGGGGAGGTCAGTCCGGGGGGCCGTGGGCTCGCCCCGCCGCCGGCTCGGGCTGGGGCTGGCCGGCGCCGCCGCCGCCGGCCGAGCCGCCGCGGGGTTGGCGCAGCCTGCCCCCGCCGCCCTACGGCTACCCGTTTCCCTACGGCCGCCTGCCCGCGCAGGGCGCTCCATGGCTCGCCCCGCGGATGCACCATCGCCGCTTTGGCGGCTGCTTCGGCACGCTCCTGACCCTGGTGGTGCTGCTCGGCCTGCTCGGCGGCGCCATCGGCATCCCTCACGTCGGCCGCTGCATCTTCTGCGGGCCGCCGCAGGGGGCGAGCACCGCCCTGGACACCTACAGCAATGCCGATCGCGGCTTCGCCTTCGACCACTCCGCCCAGTGGAGTGCGACGACGAGCAACGCGGATGGGGTGGAGTACTCAACCGACAACGGCATCTTCGCGGTGCGTGCGGGCCCCGCCCAGGGCACCGGCGCGGCACTGGACGCTGAGGCGGCCGCCCTCCCCTCGGCGAGCTTTGCCGACGTCCGTCCACTCAACGACCTCAGTGGCGCGGAGATCGGCTACGTGGCCGGGCGCGGTCGTGTGTACGCGGCCACCTACCTGCCCGCCCAGGGGAGCGGCTCCGAGGTGCGCATCGTGCTCGTGGCGGCAACCCAGGGACCGACCACCGTGCTGGTGCGAGCGGTGAGCCTCTGGTCCGGAGATGTGAAGTACGCTCCGCTCGGCGTGGTCGACGGGCGGGCCTTCGACGTGGCGCTCAACACCTTCCGCTGGAAGGCGAGCTGAGGAGAGTCGTGGGGCCGGTCACCTGCCAGCACTGCGGAGAGACGGGGCCCGAGGGCATCTTCTGCACCCGTTGCGGCGCCGTGCAGGACACCGACGAGCGCACCGGCCGGCTGCGCCTCAGCCAGTTCGCCGGCCGGCCCAACGAGGGGGTGGTGACCCCGGCGCTGGTGTCCAGCCTGCTTCCCCACGCCGGTGACCGGCATGCTCTGCCCTTCCGCCTGGCCCTGCTCGGCGGCGGCCTGGCGTTGCTTGTCCTGGTCGCCGCCGGGCTGCTGGTGGTCGCCATCCCGGTTGCGATCGTCCTTGTCCCCGCGGTGTACCTGGTGACCCTCCGCCGCGCCGAGGTGTACGAGCGCGAGCCGGGACAGCTGATGGCGGTGGCCGGGATCGGAGGCCTGGCCGGCGGGCTGCTGCTCAGCGGGATCGTGGACAAACTCATCGACCCGGCTCCGCCCGGCGGGCTGGGGACCGCGTCGCTGCTGCTACTGGTGGTGCTGGTCCCACTGCTCCAGGAGGGGGTCAAGCTGCTCCCCGCGGCCGCCTTTCTGCGCAACGTGCACGTGGGCGACACGGTCGACGGCCTCACCCTCGGCGTGTGCGCGGGGTTGGGCTTCGCGGTGGGCGAGGCGCTGGTCAGCCTCACCCCGGTGGTGGCGTCGCTGCCGTTGCGGGTGCCCGTGGCCGGCTGGTACTCGGTGGTGGTTGAGGCAGCGGTGCTGGTACCGCTGATGCACGCCACCTGTGCGGGGATCCTGACCGCCGGTCTGTGGGCGCTGCGTCAGCACCGGGTCACCCCGCTGGAGCGCTGTGCGATCGCCGTGGCCGTGGCCGGCCACGTGGGATTTGCCGCGCTCGCCCATGTGGTCAACTCCTCAACCGCGATCCAGCTGTTGGTGCTGGTCAGCCAGGCGGTGCTGGTCACCGTGCTACTGATGACCATGCGCCTACTGCTCCACGCCGCCCTGCTCGAGGAGGCCGGCCGGCTCGGGCTGCATCGACTGCGCTGCCCGCACTGCGAGCGCGAGGTGGTGGCCGGGGCGTTCTGCCCCGCCTGTGGAGCGAGCACCGCGCGAACGGCGCGCCGGGTCGGTGTTGTGGTCGGCTCATGAGGACGCTCCGGTCCTGAGCGTCGACGCCGCGCTGCGCTAGGCTCGCGCCCATGCGCACACGCGGTTCAGCCGGGGACAGCCCGCTCCTGCTCCTTGTCGCCGGACTCTTCGTGGCCGTGCTGGTGACCTCCAATATCATCGTCACCAAGCTCGTCCAGCTCGGCCCCTTCACCGTGCCCGCAGCGATCGTTCTGTTCCCGCTCGCCTACCTCTTCGGCGACGTGCTCACCGAGGTGTGGGGTTTCGCAGTGGCCCGCCTGGTGATCTGGACCGGCTTTACTGCCAACGCGGTGGTGGCCGGCTTCATCGCCCTGGCGGTGGCCCTGCCGGCGGCGACCCCGGGCCGGGACAGTGCTGCCTTCACGCAGGTGCTCAGCCATACACCGCGGGTGGTCGCCGCGTCGTTGCTCGCCTACCTGGCCGGAGAGTTTCTCAACTCCGCGGTGCTCGCCCGGCTCAAGGTGGCGACCGCCGGGCGCTACCTGTGGATGCGCACCATCGGCTCCACCCTGGTGGGCCAGAGCGTGGACAGCACGGTGTTCATCGTCGCCGCCTTCGCCGGAGTGCTGCCCTGGCCGGTGATCGGCACCGTCATCCGCGACCTGGTGATCGTCAAGGTGGCCTACGAGGTGCTCGCCACCCCGCTGACCTATGCGATCGTCACCTGGCTGAAGCACGTCGAGGGCGTGGACGTGTACGACCGGCACACCTCGCTCTCCCCGCTGCCGACCACGCTGTGGCGCAACCTGTCCGGATCTCGGAGCCGACCGACATGAGTGAGGTGAATCCCGGGGCCGACGACCAGCCGGGTACCCGTGCCATCCGCGAGAACACCCTCGAGGCGTTTCCCAACCGCACCCCCGAACGCGACTACACCGTGCAGTTCACCATTCCCGAATTCACCTGCCTCTGTCCGAAGACGGGCTTTCCCGACTTCGCAACCCTGCACGTGCGCTACGTCCCCGGGCCGCGGATCGTCGAGCTGAAGTCGCTCAAGCTGTACATCAACGGCTTCCGCGACCGCGGCGTGTTTCATGAGGACGTGACCAACCACATCCTCGCGGACCTTGTCGCGCTGCTCGAGCCGCGCTACTGCGAGGTGGTCGGCGACTTCAACGTCCGCGGCAACATCAAGACGGTGAT
>JBHEMT010000136.1:0-3307 GCA_046262435.1 Candidatus Dormibacteria bacterium
CTCGGCACCGCTCAGGTTGGCGCCATCCTCTACGGCCAGATCACCGTGGACACCGCGGCGCGCGAGGGAGCCCGTGCGGCGTCGTCCAACCCCGATACATCGGGGGTGTACAGCGGCGGCGGTGGGGGGAACACGGTCACCTGCCCGGCCTCCCCGAGCGGCAACCCGGTGTGCCTCGCGGTGGAGAACGCCGCGGGGGGCCTTGACGGCACCTCGATGCGCACGGTCATCTCGCCCGAGGGCGGTCGCTCCGCCTGCGTTGACAACTCGAGCCACACCGGCGACGGGTACATCGGCGTGATGGTCAAGTACGACGTGCCGATCTTTGTGCCATTCGTCGACAAACTGCTGCAGACGCCCGGGCTGAACGTGCGCACGATCACCACCAAGGTGACCTCGCGGGTTGCGCCCTGCTCGATCAGCTACCCACCACCACCATGACGATGACGCGGCATTCCCGACCAGCACCACGGGTACGCCAGCGCGGCCAGATGCTTCTGATTCTGGCGCTGATGGCGGCGGTCATCTTCGGCGGTGTCGCCCTGGCGGTCGACCTCGGCGTGCAGACCCACCACCGGCGTTCGCTGCAGAACAGCTCTGACATGGCGGCGCTGGCGGCGGCCCGCGACGTGCCCGGCATCGGGGCGCTGGCAGCGGCCCAGCAGAGCGCGGCCGACGATGCGGTGCGCTCGCTGAAGACTCAGGGAATCTGGGGTGGTGGCGGCACCCCGGCGAACAACGGCTGCGGCGGCCGGGCGCTGGGCGGGTACTGCTTTGCCACCAGCTACACGACGGCTGACGGTAGCTACTCGGTGAACTTCAGTACCCCGCCGCTGACGCCGAGAAACACCAGCACGATTCCTCCGGCCCCGGGCCCGAACCCGGCCCCGGCCTTTCAGACCACGTACCTGACGGCCAACTACGTGGAGGTGGATCTCAGCCTGCGCTCCGCCAACGCCTTCGGCAACTTTGTCGGACAGCCCCAGGGGACGGCCGGCAGCCATTCGGTCGCCTACCACTGGGGCCCGGGTGGTTCCTACGGGTTTGCTCTCTACGCCCAGACCTTGGTGGCCACCGGAAACCAGGTGGAGGAGGTGCGCGGGGATGTCTACATCGGAACCACCTACGCGCCCCAGAGTCTGGGCCAGGCAGCCCTCTGCGCCGAGTTCGTTGACGGAACCGCCGCGCCCGGTGGTCACGTCGTATTCGGGGCACCGCAACTTCCCGGGACCGCGCCCTTGGTGAACTACGGCGCTCCCCCGGGACCGCTGCCTCCGCCTCCGGCCACGAGCTGCCCCGTCGGCGGAGGCTTGATCTATGCCATGGCACCGTCTGGCTCCGCCGCATCGGGCGCCGCCGCGGCATGCCCAGCGGGTGCCGGCTCCAACTGGGATCCCACGGTCTCGCTCTGCGTTGCCAATCCTCCGATCCAGCCGCCGACCTTCCCCGAACCGGCACAGCGGACAGGACCCACGATGCAGCCAGCCCCCTGCACGATCAACAAATCGACAAGTCCGGGCGTCTACGAGGTTGGCGGCCCAGGTGGCTGTGGCAGCAGCCTTACCGTCGATTTCAGCTCTGGCGACATCAAGTGTGTCTCGCTCGTGCTCGACGCCGGCGCCACGGCAACCCTGCAGGGGGCCACCCAGTCCAGCCCCCAGCAGCCGGTGGCCCCGGCGTCGATGACCTCGTTCGGCGATCCATCCTGCCCGGCCAACGCCAATGGCGAGGGAGCCGCGGCGAACCGCAGCATCGTGTGGGCGGCACCGACGGCCGCGACCATCCTGGAAGATGTCGCCAGTCCGGGGTGCTGCCGCGAGTACGACCTGAGCGGCGCTGTATACATGCCCTCGGGCACGTTGCGGGCCCGCAAGAACGCCGCTATCGAGATCACCGGACAGAGCATCGTCTACACCTGGGATGTCCAGAGCGGTAACCATCCGAACCCGGTGGTGACCTATGCGCCCGGTGTCAACCCGACGGTTCCCGAGGTGCTCCGGCTGGTCGAGTAGCCCGGGGTAGCATGGGGCGCTGACCCAGGTCAGGCAGGAGGGAACCCCATGGCGACCCAGGTGCGCGAGACCGAAACCATCAATCCCGCGACGGGCGAGACAATCGAGCGCTTCAGCCCGCCGAGCGAGGCCGCGGTCGAGACGATCATCGCCGGCTCAGACCGGGCCTACCGAAGCTGGCGGACGACGTCCTTCAGCGAGCGAGCGCGCCTGATGTCCGCGGCGGCAGCGGAGCTGCGCTCGCGCCGCGACCACTACGCTGCGTCGATCACCCGCGAAATGGGCAAACCGATCACCGAGGCCGAGGCCGAGGTGGAGAAGTGCGCCCTGGGCTGCGACTACTACGCGGAGCACGCGGAGCGCTTTCTCGGCGACGAGCCGGCACCCAGTGACTCGCCCCACTCCTTTGTCGCGTACGAGCCGATCGGCCCGGTGCTGGCGGTGATGCCCTGGAACTTCCCACTGTGGCAGGTGTTCCGTTTCGCTGCGCCGGCGCTCATGGCCGGCAATGTCGGTCTGCTCAAGCACTCGACCAACGTCAGCCGCTGCGCGCTCGACATCGAGGACGTCTTCCGCCGCGCCGGGTTTCCTGACGACGTCTTCCGCACCCTGTTGATCCCGGCGTCCACGGTGGCCGGGGTCATCGCCGATCCGCGGGTGCGAGCGGTCACCCTCACCGGCAGTGATGCGACGGGAAGCCAGGTCGCGGCCACCGCGGGCGAGCACCTCAAAAAGACAGTTCTCGAGCTGGGCGGCTCCGATGCCTTCATCGTGCTCCAGGACGCCGACATCGCTCAGGCCGCCGAGGTTGCCGCCAAGTCGCGTTTCCAGAACGCCGGGCAGAGCTGCATCGCCGCCAAGCGGTTTCTTGTTGTTGAGGGTGTGGCCGAGGAGTTCGAGCAGCGGCTCGCTGAGCAGGCCACCTCGCTGCGAGTTGGTGAGCCCATGCGGCGGGACACCCAGATGGGCCCACTCGCCCGCGATGACCTCCGCGACGATCTCGAGGACCAGCTGAAGCGGTCGGTCAGCCATGGCGCAAGGGTGGTCGCCGGCGGTCATCGCCGCGAGGGCCGCGGCTACTTCTTCGAGCCGACCGTGCTAACCGGCTGCACCGCCGACTCGGCGGCGATGCGCGAGGAGACCTTCGGCCCGCTGGCGGCGGTGGCCCGGGTGCGTGACGCCGAGGAGGCGCTGCGCGTCGCCAACGACTCCGACTTCGGTCTGGGCGGCAACATCTGGACAGCCGACGTCGAGCGTGGCGTCGCCCTCGCTCGGAGGATGGACACCGGCGGCGT
>JBHEMT010000137.1:0-37647 GCA_046262435.1 Candidatus Dormibacteria bacterium
GTCGAGGACTCCCGGGCGTCCGGAGGTGAAGCCCTCCGGCCCGCGCAGGGCCAGGTTGAGCGCGGCCGTGGCAAAGACCACGACGGTCACCACCAGGCCGCCGGCGTCGCGCACGTAGCGTGCCGGCATCAAGCGCACCGCCGCGATCGTCAGCGCGGTTCCGCCCACCAGCGGAAGGCTGACCAGCCCGAGCACGGCCACCAGGACCAGGGGCAGCGCCAGCACGGCTCCGCGACCGAGCGCATAGGCGAGCAGCGGCGGGCCGCCGAGCAGGATTCCCAGCGCCGCTCCGAGACCGAGTTGGGCGTACACCCGGCTGAGCAGGACGGTGGCCGGTGGCACCGGGCAGGCGAGCAGACCGTCGAGGTCCTTGGCGAAGTAGAGCGACGAGATCGCGAAGGTCACCGACGTGACCATGGTGAAACCGCAGAGCACGAGCAGGCCGCCGCTGAGCAGCCGCTCGAGGGGCGCCCCCCCGGGAGCGTCAGCGCTCAGCACCACCCCGGTGAAGCGGAACGACCCGAGCATGGCCCCGGCCACCAGCACGGCGACCACCAGGCTGCGGCCACGCCGCTCGCCGCCGGCGCGCAGTGCCCCGTTGCCCAGCATGCGCAAGCGGCTGCGCAGCAGCGCCGCCAACTGGAGCCGCGGCTTGGGAGCCGCGGCACGCCCCGCGATCACGACCGCAGGGCGCGGAGCAGGGGGCCGGCATCCTCCTCGCCGCCGTCGCCGCCAGTCAGACGAAGGAAGGTGTCCTCGAGCGACGTGTCCCTTCCCGAGCGCAGCTGGGACGGGGCGCCGACCACCAAGAGCCGCCCGTTCTGGACAATGCCGACACGATCACACAGGGCCTCGGCGACGCCGAGCGAGTGGGTGCTGAGGAAGACCGTGCGACCCTGATCGCACAGCCGGCGCAGCACGTCGCGCAGCTGGCGCGCCCCCGCGGGGTCAAGGCCGACGGTTGGCTCGTCGAGGAACAGCACTCTCGGGTCGTGGATCAGCGCGGCGCACAGCGAGAGCTTCTGCTTCATCCCCCTCGAGTACGACTGGATCAGCTCATCAGCGTGGCCGGCCAGCGCGAACGTCTCCAGCATCGGGTCGATCCGGGCGTTCTGCACGGCCCGGGACACGCCATACAGGTCCGCCGAGAGGCGCAGCATCTCGCGACCACTCAGCTTGTCGTAGAGCGCGGGCTGGTCGGGGCAGTACCCCGCGACGGCGCGTGCCTGGAGCGGCTCGTCGACAACGTCGAAGCCGCAGAGCAGAGCGCGTCCCAGGGTTGGCCGGACCAGGCCCACCAGCATCTTGATCGACGTGGTCTTGCCCGCGCCGTTGGGGCCGAGAAACCCGAACAGCTCGCCGGGGGCCACCTCGACGCTCATCGCGTCGACCGCGACCCGGTCGCCGTAGTGCTTGGTGAGCCGGTCGAGCCGGATAGCGGGCTGCACCACCGGATGCACGCTCACCGGTGTCGCCTCCGCTGACGCGTCACGGGAGTTCCAGGACTCACCGCCCCGATTATGGCTGCGGGGGTACGGCCCCACCGTGACGAAACGGCGGCGATGGTGCGCGCCCTGAGCGGAGACCGGCATAGACCGCGAGCACGTCATCGATGACGCGGCCCAGCGGGTACCGGTCCACGCAGCGCTGCCGGGCCGCGCGACCCAGCCGGTGCCGCAGCGGCGGATCCGCCTGCAGCATGGCCAGGGCTCTGCTGAGGTGGGGCTCCAGCGGGTGAACGGGGATGACCACTCCGGCGTCGCCGAGCGCCTCACCGTCGTCGCCGGCATCGGTGGCCACCACCGCACAACCCGCGGCCATGGCCTCCAGCATGGACAGGGCAAGCCCTTCGGCGGTCGAGGGCAGCACCACGACGTCGGCGGCGCGAAGCAGGTCGAGCCGTTCCTCGAAGGTCGCCAGGCGTCCCATCAGCCGCACCGCGGCGGACCGCCCGGCGAGCCGCTGCAGACGTCCGGCCTGGGACCCTGTCCCAGCGATCAGCAGCCGGTGGGGTGGCCAGGCCTGCTTCGCGACGGCCTCGATCAGGGCGCCGACGCGTTTTTCCCGGTCGAGCCGACCGAGATAGGCCACCACGAAGGCGTCACCCAGCTGGTCGCGAAGCCGCGACCGCCCCGGAGTGATCGCGTTCACATCGACGCCGTTGGCGACCACCAGAATGCGCTCGGCAGGCACCCCGGCGCGCACCAGCAGCGCCGCCTGGGTCGTGCTGAGCGCGATCAGGCTGTCGACGTGGCGCAGCGCCGCCCGGTGGTAGCGGTAGAGGCCGGCGAGCAGCCGGGCCCGCGAAGAGCCGGGGGTGGCGTAGGGCAGGTGGAAGGTGGCCACGGTGGCCGCGCCGAGTGCATGCGCCGCCCGGCAGATCGGCCCGTCCAGGGTGGAGAAGCTCCAGGAGACGTGGACCACATCAGGAGCAAAGTCGCCGAGAGCCTGCTCCACCCGCCGCATCGAACCTGGACCGGAGACCGTGAGCGCGCCCGCAGCGACACCGTCGAGGACCAGGCGCCCCGCGGCGCTCGCCCCGGGGCGCCCGTCGCACGCGCTGGTGACCAGCAACACCTCCGCACCCCGGGCGCGCAGCCCACCGACGAGGTCGCGGGTGTAGGTCGACAGACCATCCCCGCGGTTCTCGTCACCGTGGCCAAACCATGCCACCCGCAGCCGGCCGGTGATATCGGCGTCGCGTGTTTCGGCCGTGCTTGGCGAATTCTGTGGGCTGATTGACGCAGGACCCCGCTCACGCATCGTCGGCGTACACCGAACCGAACGGGTACCACTGCTCGGGGTGGCGGCGAGCCCCGTCCTCCAGTGCCTCGGCGACGCGACCCATCACCGCGGCCTCATCCTCCCCGGGACCGCCGCTCACCGGCGGATACGCGCGGACCACGTACCCGCCCGCCTCCCGGCAGCAGACCGCCGGAAACAGGGGAGCCCCGGTGTGCAGGTGCAGCCACGCAGGTACCGTGCTGAAGTCGACCCGCCCTCCGCGGTACGGCACCGCGACAGTGGGACCGCCCTGGGAGACATCGCAGAGCAGGGCAACGAACCGTCCCTTCCGCAGGGCGCGGACCAGTCCGCGCGCCGCCCGGTCGGGGGTGAAGACCTCCAGCTGGTTGCGCATCCTCGCCCAGGTGATCAACCGGGTCACCAAGCCGGGTCCGAGCGGTGCCATCACCGTGGTCAGGCTGAACCCGTTCGCCAGGGCGATGTTGGCCGCCATGTCCCAGTTGCCGACGTGGCTGAGCGCGAGGATGCCGCCGCGCCCGGCGTCGAGGGTGGGCGACACGTGCTCCATGCCGAGCACGCGGGAGTGGCGGCGAACCTCCGCAGCGGGCATCCCATTGGCCCAGACGAAGTCGGCCATGGTCCGGGCGTACTCGCGGAAGCAGGCACGGCTGCGCCGCCGGATCACGTCAGCGGACGCGCCAGGATCGGCGCGTCGATGGTTCGCGACAGTCCGCCGCCGACGTCCGGGCTGGAGCAGGTACGCGGTGAGGCCGACCGCGTCGGCCAGCCGGTAGCGGCCCTCCCCCAGCGCGCGAATGATGCGCACGAAGCCGAACCACGCGACCTTGACCTGCCTGGGCGGATCGGGAGAGTCAGACACCGATCCGGGCCAGGGCGGCGGCCGCACCCTCGACGCCCGCGGCACCCACCCCGGAGTACGCCACCCGGCCGGCGCTGTCGAGAAGGTAGATGGTGGGCACGGCGCTGACGCCATAGGCGTGGGTCACCATCGCCCCCGGGTCGACCAGGAGCGGGAAGCGAATGCAGCCGGCGCCCTGGTCACGGCGGAATTGTCTCAGCCGGACCCCGTCCTCCCCGACCGCGTCGACGGCGACCACTCGGGCGTTGGGGTGCACGACCGCGAGGCGGCAGACGGCGGCAACCTCCTGCCGGCACACGGCGCAACCGGTGTCGAGAAACTCGACGAGGACGGGGCGACCGGGGGCTGTGCCCTGGACATCCCGGCGGAGTCCATCGGCGTCGTTGAGCCGGATGGCCGGCGCCGCCGTCCCCAGCGACAGTCGCGGGGGCGCCAGTGCCCGGGGCGCAACCGCGACGACGGTACCGAGGATGAGCGCCGCGAGCAAGGCCACCAGCGTGCGCCGGCGGGGCCGGCGAGGGGGGGCTGCCTGGACCGGCTCACCCTCTGGTGTCATTGCCGGCCGACGGAGACGGGCGTCAGGTGCCGCCTGCCTCAGCGGAGGACCGCGCTGGCGGCGCGGCCGGCGATGCCGGTCAGCTGCTGCAGGAAGAGCGGGGCTGCGAGCAGGACCCCGGCAAAGCCGAGGGCCCATCGCCCCCCCGCCTGCGGGCGGCGGTCGCGCAGCTGGGCATCAACCTCTGCGCCGCCCGCGTAGACCGCGCTCAGGGCACGAGCGCAGGCGATCAGGCTGAGCAACCAGGCGACCGCCGTGACCACGGCAAGCCAGCCGAACCCGCTCAGCAGTGCGCTCTCCATCACGGCCGCCCTGGCCAGGGCCCCGAGCAGGGGAGGGACGCCGGCCAGGATGACCACTCCGCAGGCAACGGTCAGCGCGCCCCGTGGGTGGCGATGACCAAGGCCGCGCAGCCTGTGGCTGTGGCCCGCGCCCTCAACCGGTGCCCCTAGAGCCCCCATGGCTAGCAGCCCGCCCCCCAGGGCTGCCGCCTGGAGCAAGCCGGCGGTGATGCCCCCGGACGTGGCCCGGGTCCCGACGAGGGCGACCAGGAGCAGGCCCACTCCGGATCCGGCCAGGGCGCGGGCAAGCCCGGCGACCGTGCCCGCCTGCAGCGCGCGAAGACCGCCGCCAAGCAGCGCTCCGGCCGCCAGCACGGCGAGGATTCCCTCGACGGGCACCCGGGTGCCGGCGGGCAGCACCGCGACGAGCCGGGCCACCCCGGCGTACCCGGCAACGATGCTGACCGCCACCAGAGGCGCCAGCGTCCCCGTGGCCACGCCACCCCGGGGATCGTCGGTATCCAGGAGCAGCGGAGCAACGGCCAGCTTGAAGAGCAGCCCAGCGAGCACCAGGGTGACGGCGGTGGCAGCGAGCGCCCCTCCCGGCAGCGTGGCCGCCAGGTCGGTCAGCCGAAGATGCCCGCTGAGGCCGACCAGCAGGGCCATCCCGTAGAGCGCCACTCCCGAACCGACTCCGCCGGAGATGAGCAGACGCAGGGCACCACGGTTGCTCCCGGCCGCGCGCTTGTCGACGGCGATCATCAGCACCCCCGAGATTCCCGCAAGCTCGGCGCCGCCGTAGAGGCCGGGCAGGCTGCCGCTGTTGCACACGATGTCGGCGCCGGCGCTGAGCCCCAGCAGAGCGGCGCAGTAGGTGCCCAGGTGGGGGCGGAGCCGGCCCAGCGCCCAGGGGACCGCCAGCACACCACCCAGCCCGAGCACCAGCACCATGGCCCCGGCGAGGATGCCGAAGCGGTCGATCGTGGCATCACCCTGGGCGGCCAGAAACGCCGCGCGGGATGGCTGCAGAGGAAGCAGCCCGGCCAGCTGGGCCAGCAGCGCCAGAACCAGCCCTGAGGCGGCGACCGCGCGGAGCAGACCCGGTGCCGCGGGCCGGCCGCGATCCAGCAGGACGGTCGCCAGCCCGGTGACCAGCAGCACGGCGGCGGGGAGCACCGCGAGCAGGCCCGCGGTCAGATGGTCCCCGTGGCTCAACCCGGTCACCCTCTGCCACCCAGGTGGGTGACAATCCCGCTGATCACGCCGTTGCCGATCATCGGCAGCACCCGGCCGGGAACCACTCCCCAGGCAACCACCGCCGCGGCCAGAGGAACGTGCTGCCAGAGCTCGAAGGTGCCGACGTCGCGCACCCTGTCGAAGGCCTCTCGAGCCTGCCCGCTGAACACCCGCTGAACCGTCCACAGCAACCAGCCGGTGGAGACGAGCAGCGCGGCGACCACCACCGTGGTCGCGATCCGGTGCACCGGGAACGCGCCGGTCACCACCAGGAGCTCGCCGGTGAACCCGGCCAGCAGCGGCACACCCACGCCACTCAGGCCGGCGAGGAGCCACAGCCCGGCAAGCCGCGGGGCGCGTCGGCCGAGGCCGCCGAGGGCGTCGAGAACCCCGGTTCTCGCCCGTTCCTCGACTTGTCCGGCGAGCAGCTGAGCCATTGCCACCACCAGCCCGTTGGCAATGAGCGCTACCACCGCGCCCACCAGCGCGACTGTCGATTGGGCGCCGAGGGCAAGCAGCACCAGCCCGGTGTGGCTGACGGCTGTGTAGGCGGCGAGACGGCGCACCGTGCGCTGCCGGAGCGTGGCCACGGTGGCGTACACGGTGGTGAGCACGGCCACGGTCACGATCACCAGCGAGTAGTGCCAGGCGAGGCCGCCGAACAGCGGAATTGTGATCCGCAGCAGACAGTAGGCCCCGGTACTCAGCACCGCCCCGCCAACCGCCGCGGCGACTCCCGCGGGGGCATGCTCGAGCACATCCACGACCCAGCCGTGCAGCGGAACCACACCGAGCAGCAGGCCGGCGGCGGCAAGGCTGAGCCAGAAACCGGCTTTGGCAACCCCACCTCCCGAGCTGGTCAGCGAGGTCAGGTCGGTCGATCCCTGGCCCGCCCGGGTGGCGACAAGCGTGATCGCGACGAGCAGCAGCACGACGCCCAGACCGGCCTGGGCCAGATAGTGGCGTGCCGCTCGTCCGGCCCCGGGCCCTCCGTAGATGGTGAGCAAAGTGGCGAGGGGGACCAGTTGGAGCCCCACGAAGAGCACCAGCAGCAGACCGTCGGCGGCGGACAGCATGCCGCTCACCCCGGTGTCGAGCAGGAGCAGCATGGCGAAAAACAGCCGGGTGCGCGCCTGGAGTCGGCAGGATGCTGCCACCGCGACCAGGAACACCAGCGTGGTGCAGGTGAGCAGGGGCAGCGAGATGCCGTCCACCGCCAGGTGATAGTCGGTGTGGATCGGGAGGCCGGTCAGCCAGGCGTGCCGCTCCTCGTAGCTGCCCGGCGAGCCACCCAGGCTGTCCTGGCGGACCTGGTCGAACAGAGCGCCGAGGGCGATCAGGAAACTGCCTCCGGCGCCCGCCCCCGCGGCCACCCGGATGCGGTTGCGCTGCTCGGCGGTTCGTTCCGGAAGAAGCACGATCACCAGCGCCAGCAGGGCCGTCAACCACACCACGAAGCTGAGCAGCACCTCGGGGAGGTCCGCGCTGACCGGGGCCGGTGCTGGAGTTCGACTTGGCAGCCCCTGGCCCGGCACCCCCTGGCCGGGTAACCCCTGCCCGGGCAACCCCTGCCCGGGCAATCCCTGCCCGGGTAAGCCCTGCCCGGGGGCCGCGGGCGCCGGCGCCGGATTCGCCGCGGCGAGTGCACCCACGAGGCGGGGCGCGAGCTGCAGCGCCACCATCCCGCCACGCAGCGCGGGGAGCAGCAGGCCGCTCATCGCCCGCTCCCGAAGCCATGGCCGGAGGCGCCCAGGGCGACGGCCACGAGGAGTACCACCAGCGCCCCCAGGCCACCGGCCACCGTGACCTGACCGGAGCGCAGGCGCAGCCGGCCGGCGCCCGCGGCCAGGGTGCCAAGGCTGGTCTCCGCCTCGTCGGCGGCGCGAGCGAGCACCCGCTCGTCAAAGCGCGCGAGCAGACCCGCGGGACCGAGCACCAGGGCAGGCACAGCCCGGCGGGGCAGCGGCCAACGCGCCAGTCGCCCCCGCCAGTCGGTGAGACGCATAGTGGTGCGCGCCCCGGCCGCGGCAAGCGGAGCCCGGGGCCTGTAGGCGAGGACCGCGAGGAGCAGGCCGGCGGTGCAGGCCAAGCCGGCAATCGCGTAGGCGGTGAGGGACAGCGGCTGCGCCGAGCCCGGGCCGGGGAGCACGGCGTAGCGGAACAGGCTGCGCCGCACCCCGGGCAGGCCCACCAAGCCCACCAGGGCGGCGGCGGCGGCGAGGCTCAGCGCCGCGATGCGGCAGCGTCGCTCGGCATCCCGCAGCCGTTGCACGGGAAATCCGCGGCGCCGGGCCGGTTCTCCGGCGCAGAGCAGCAACGCCAGCCGCAATGGGGCAACGCTGATGAGCACCAACCCGAGGACGGTGATGCCCAGGAAAAGGCCCTCCAGCCACACGGGGTGGCGGGCGCCATTGAAGGCGCGGTTGTGCAGCACGGCGGCCACCACCGAGCGGAGCGACCAGAAGCCACCGAGGAGAACCAATCCGCCCGCGCTGAGCGCCCCGACCACCAGCGCCAGGCTGCTGCGGCGCAGCCGCGACCAGGCGCCACCGAAGTCGCCGACGGTGCGGCTGCGGTAGGCGCCGGCGAGGTTGGCCACCGCCAGCACCATCGCCGCCACCGCCAGGCTGCGGGTGATCAGCTGAAACAGGGCTGCCCCGTAGCCGCCGCTGCCCAGCGCGATCGCCACCATGCCGGAGCCCGCCGCGGTCATCCACGCGAGGCTGCGAAACACGTCGCTCTCGCTCACCGCCCACATCCCCGCCACCAGGACGGTGAGTGCGCCGAGGGCGGCAAGGACGGTCAGCGCATGTGGTGTTTCCGCCAGCAAAGGCATGAACCGGAGGAGCAGGACCCCGCCCGCCGCGGTGGTCGCCACCGGGGCCAGGACGGCCAGGGCCGGTGGGGAGCTCTCCACGCTGTCGACCAGCCAGCCACCCAGCGGAACCAGGCCGAGGCGAACCACCCCGGCAAGCAGCACCAGGGCACTGAGCAGGTCCAGGGTTCGGGGGCCGACGCCGGGTACGCCGCCCGCGGCGGCGCGGTGCCACTCGGTGAGGAGGTTGGCGAAGTTGTAGGGGTCCGAGATCTCGCGCCCGGCCGCCGGCGGCAGGGCGGCGAGGTCGGGAGCGAAGCGCGCCCAGAGAACCGCCGCGGCAAGCAGAAGCGCCAGGTCGCCGACCCGCAGCAGGAGAAAGGCCCGCCGCGCGGTGCGGGCGCGGCGGAGCTCCGGACTCTCTGGATGCACCACCAGGTACGTGGCCACGGCCCCCACACCCCAGGCGAGGAGCAGGGTGAAGAGGTTGGCGGCTGCGGCAACCATGATCCCGCTCGCGGTGAGCACGCTGATCAACCACAGCTGCCGGCGGCCCTCGGCGATTCCACGGAGCGAGGCGCCAGCGTGGAGATGAGCTGCGGCCGCGATGGCGCTGACGCACACCGCCAGAGCGCACGACACCGCGTCGACGACCACGCCGACCTGGGGATGAAAGTCGGTCACCGCACCCACGAGCGAGCGGTCCGCCGGATTGCCGGGGCTGCCCGCGTAGCTGGGCACAAACGTCCAGAACGTGATCGCCGACTCGGTGGGGCGGCCGCCGGCATGGAGGTACAGGAAGGGCGTCGCGACCGCCGCCGCCAGCGCCACCAGGCTGAAGGCAAGGCACACCTGGGCTGCGCGCCGGGGGAGCTCGACCAGAAACGATGCGCCTGCGCCGGCCAGCGGCGCGATCACGGCGATCCAGAGAAGGGCGGTTGCCGCCACGTCAGCCGGTTCCCGGATCAAGGCTGTCGTCGCCGAGGCGGCGGTGCAGCAGTACCGCAAGCGCCACACCCAGCAGCGCCTGGCCGCCGGCGAGCAATGCGACCACGACGGCCAGGGCGGCGCCCCCGAAGGCCTGCGGTGGCCTGGAGTCAAGCCGGCTGAGCCCGGCGAGGGTGACCGTCCCGGCCAGCAGGGCCACCTGCACGCCGATCAGCGCACCGAGGGAGTGGCGCCGGGCCAGGGCGCCGAAGACGCCCAGCGCCAGCAGCAGCGCTCCGATCGCGGCCACCTCACCCTGCGCGGTCACGGCTGGGGCCGCGCGGCCCGGGCCGCAACGCGGTCCTCGCGACGGCGCCGCGCCCGCTCCTCGCGGCGCAGCCGCTCCTCGCGACCGCGCTCATGACGCTGCTCCTCCGGGTCAACCCTGCCCACGGCCAGGGTTCCGGCCGCGCAGACGAGCAGGCCGGCAAGGGCGGCGAGGCCACCGACCAGGCCGCTGTGGCGCACCGCCCGGGCCACCGACCCGGTGTCGATCCCCGCCGCCCAGTGAGCGCCGCCAAGCGCCAGGATCGCCACCAGGGCCACCCCGAGCGCGACGGCGGCCGCTGCCCCCGGGACGGCGGGCCGCAGCTGCCGCGGTCGAGCGAGCAGCGGGTGGCCGGACCGGCGAGCAGCGAGAAGTGCTACCGCGATCGGACCACCGGTGGCGAGGAGCTGCACCGCAGCGAGCAGAGAGGCACCGGCAGCAGCCTCGAATGCGGCCGCCAGCACCACCGCGACCAGCAGCGCGACCACTGCGGCATCGACGCGCGGCAGCAA
Source organism: Candidatus Dormibacteria bacterium (assembly GCA_046262435.1). Taxonomy (GTDB): domain Bacteria; phylum Chloroflexota; class Dormibacteria; order Aeolococcales; family Aeolococcaceae; genus JBHEMT01. Next base: position 10,281 of record JBHEMT010000137.1, read on the forward strand.
CACCGCCGCGGCGGAGGCGAGGACGACAAGGACCCCAAGGGCGACTGCCGCAGCCGAGAGGGTCACGCGCCGCCGCGGCGCCGTCGGGACACCAGCGCTCGACCCCAATCCGTGCGGTTGAGTGGACGCCAGAGCGGACAGGGGCTACCGGCGCCGTGCATCGCGCGGCATTGTAGTCGCGGGCAGTCCGTTCACACGGCGTCGTCCTCGTCGAGCGGTGGCAGGATGACGCCGGGGCGCGACCCGGCCGCCGCGGTGCCTTCGAACAGCAGGCTGAGAGAGAGCCCGGCTGCGGCGAGGAGAAGTCCGGCGAGGGCCACCGGGTCGAGCGCGATATGAATCACGGGGATGGACACACCGGCATCCCACGGCCCTGGCGTCCGTGCCGCAGCCACCGCGGCGCCGAGGCGGTGAACGTCATCCTCGTTGGGGAAGGCGCGCTGTCCTGCCAGGCCGAGCAGAAAGAGGCTGCTTCCGGCCGTGCACAGCCAGTACAGCCAGTTGCCGGTGTGGCGGGCGAGCACCGCGGCGATGCTGGCCGCGAGAGCGGCGAGGACCGCGGCCAGCACCCCCGCGACGATCAGTCCCGGGGAGGGGCTCACCGCATCTCCGGAGCGACCAACCCACCGCCGAGCACCTCGTCCCCTGAGTAGACCACCACCGCCTGACCCGGGGCGACCCGGCTAACCGGCACCGCGCAGCGCAGCCGAAGCTGCGGCCCCGACTGCTCGACGAGGGCGGTGTGCTCCTCGCCGTGAGCGTGCAGCTGGATGCCCACCGTGCCGCCCACCGGTGGGGGCCGATCGACCCAGCGACACTCACCCGCCACCACCTGCGTCGTGCGCAACGCCTCGCGCGGCCCCACGGCGACGGTGTTGGTACTCGGGTCGAGCCGGAGCACGTGCATCGGTGGGGCGTCCGGTCGGGACGGGGCCAGGCCGAGACCGCTCCGCTGGCCGACGGTGAGAAAGGGCAGGCCGCGGTGCTGCCCGACCTGACGGCCACCACCGTCGACGATGGGGCCCGGCCGGTAGCGCCCGGCGAGGCGCGTTTCCAGTTCATCGGACAGCCGCGCGTCGACGAAACACAGCTCCTGTGAGTCGGGTTTCTCGGCGGTTCTGAGACCGAGGCGGCGAGCCTCGGCGCGCACCAGCTCCTTGCTCGAGATCGACCCGAGTGGGAAGACGGCGCGTTGCAGCCGCTCTGCCGCCACCCGGTGCAGCGTGTACGCCTGGTCCTTGGCGCGGTTGGCCGAGCGGTGCAGCGTGGCGAGCCCCCGTCGACGGCCGGTCCGGGCATGGTGACCGGTGGCGAGATGGGTGGCTCCGACGGCCTCCGCACGGTCGAGCAGCACGCCGAACTTGATGCGCTCGTTGCAGCGCACGCAGGGGTTGGGAGTTCGCCCGCTGGCGTACCCGTCCTCGAAATCGGCGATCACCGCCGCCTTGAAGTCCCCCTCAAGGTTCCATGCGTAGTGAGGGATGCCCAGCTGCACGGCCACGCGCCGGGCGTCGTCAACGGCATCGACCCCACAGCAGCCCCGGTCGCGCTGCACCGCTGGACTGCGCGGCCACATCGCCAGCGTGATCCCCAGGGTGCTGACCCCGCGCTCCACCAGACGCGCAGCAGCAACACTCGAGTCCACCCCTCCCGACATCGCCACGGCAACCACCGCGCCGGCGGGGAGGAGGTCGAGCGGGTCCTCGGGAACGCGCGCCGGATCCGCCGGCCGGGCCGCCACTGAAACCGCTAGCGGCCGCCTGCGACGGCCGGCACGATGGAGAGGTCGTCGTTCTCGCCGATCGGCGTGTCCAGCCCCTGCCCGAAGCGGATATCGGAGTCGTTCAGGTAGATGTTGATGAACTGGCGGAGCTTGCCACTGGGGTCGTACAGCCGGTCGCGAAAGCCCGGGTGCTTGACCTCGAGGTCGGCCAGAGCCTGGGAGACGGTGTCGCCTTCGACCTGGACCTCAGAACTGCCCTCGGTGAGCCGCCGAAGCGGACCCGGAACGCGAACCGTGACTGGCATGAGTCGAGTATACGGACGCCCGCACCCATGGTTGCCGCGCCGGCGGCGATGGCCGTCAGGGAGCGGCCGGAAGGTCGACGACCAGCGGGCTGCGTTCCGCCCGCTCATGGGCACCGCCGACCAGGTCGTCGTAGACCATCTGCGACCAGGACTCCATCGACAGGTAGTGCCGGCGCATGCCCTCGAGGTCGACCACCTCCCCGTCCAGCTTGTGGGTCTCGCGCACCGCGGCCGCCGCGCCCTCGGCGGGCTCGACCAGGAAGACCAGGCCGAGGTGCACCCTGGAGACCGGGCTGGAGTCGTCGTTGAGCAGAGCCACCAGGCTCGCGGTCGCGGGCGCGGCGCAGCGCACCTCCTCGAGCCACTCGCGGCGGAGCCCTCCCACCACCGGGTCGTCGACGATGCCGTCCCCCGGGTTGACGTGGCCACCGATGCCCAGGGAGTACAGGTGGTGGAGCCGGCGCTCGCTGGAGTGCCGGAGGCGCTTGGTGATCAGGTAGGAGCCGTCGGCGTGGCGCACCACGCAGTAGGGAATGATCTGCTGCAACGACGGGTCGTCCTCGACCAGGGCGCGCGGCCGGTACTCGCTGGAGGCGCCGATGGTGCGCAGCACCCGGGTGAGGCCGGTGGTGACCAACCCGTGCCAGGCGCCGTCCGGAAAGATGGTGCGCCGCGGCACCACCAGCACCTCTTCGCGAGCGGTGCGAGCCGGGTTGGAGCGGACGGCCGGGGCGGCCCGAGCCGGACCGGTCACGAGCTCCGCCGGGGGCCTGGGCGGGGAGCCTGGCAGACCGGCATGGGCCGGGATTGTATCGACCGGCTCAACCAGACCGGACCGGGTGGGCCCGCGACACCGTCGGAGATGATGCTGCGATGCCCGAGCTTCCCGAGGTCGCCGCGCTGGCAGCCTTTCTCGACAGCCGGCTTCGGGGCCGGCGGATCGCGAGCCTCCAGTTGGCCTCCTTCGCGGCGCTGAAGACCTACGCGCCGGCGCTGGACAGCCTGCGCGGGCACGTGGTCGATGACGTGGGCCGGCGGGGCAAGTTCCTGCTCGTTGGGACCGATGGCGGGGGCTGGTTGGTCACCCACCTGGCTCGCGCCGGATGGGTCCGCTGGCACGACGACGTCACCAGGCTGACCATGCCGCGCCCCGGTCGCGGCGTGGTGGCGATGCGCGTGACCGTCGAGGGTGGGGGCGCATTCGACCTCACCGAGCAGGGGACCGAGAAGCGGCTGGCGATCTACGTGGTCAACGACCCGTCCGAGGTTCCCGGCATCGCCCGGCTTGGAGTCGACCCGCTCAGCCCAGAACTCGACAGCGACGCCCTCGCCCGGCTGCTGCGGGCTCAGCCGGGACAGCTGAAGTCCCTGCTCACCGACCAGGGCGTGCTCGCCGGCATCGGCAACGCCTACTCCGACGAGGTCCTTCATCTGGCCCGGCTGTCGCCCTTCAAGCGCTCCGCCACCCTGGCCGACGACGAACTCACCCGTCTCCACGCCGCCCTGCGCGCGGTGCTCGAGGCGGCGGTGCTGCGCGCCGCCGACCTGCCCGCGGCGGCGCTCAAGGCGGAGAAGCGAAGTGGCCTGCGGGTCCATGGCCGCACCGGCCAGGCCTGTCCCGCCTGCGGTGACCTCGTCCGTGAGGTGTCGCTTGGCTCTCGCTCACTGCAGTACTGCGCAACCTGCCAGACCGGGGGAGTGCCGCTCAAGGACCGGCGGCTGTCCCGGCTGCTGCGCTGAATCTCCCGACGCTGTGCCCGCCCGACGTCTCGGCATACTGAGACGGTGACCACCGCCTCGCTGCCGCCTGCCGGGCCGGCATTGACGCCGGCGCCGGAGCCGGTGCCCGGGCTGGAGCAGGCGCTCTGGGCGCTCCGCGCGTATGACACCACCGCGCTGGCCACGGTGAGCTTCGCCGGTCCCCACGTCGCCGGAGTGTTCTTCGCGCCGGAACGCGTGGGCTCTGGCCTCCGGCTGCTCCTCGCGGTGCTGCGCGGCAGCCGCATGCAGCTCGATATCGCCGCCGATCCCCGGGTCGCCTTCATGTGCTCGCCGGGTAACCCCACCCGCTGGGTGCAGGGCGCGGGGCGGGCGGTCCCGGTTGCCGACGAGACGGAGCACCACCGGCTGTACCTGCGACTCCTCGAGCATGCCCCCGGAGCCCGGACATTCGTCGAGGATCTGCGGGTGACCCCGGTCATTCTCGCGGTCGAGCGTCTCAAGGTCGTGGAGACCGACGGCGGCCCCCCGTTGCTCCTCGACTTCGGTGGTTCGGACTGATGTCAGTGGCATCCGCGCCGCTGCGGCGTCCGGGAACCCTTGCCGTGTGGTGGCAGGCGGTGCGTCCGTTTTCGCTGGTGGTCGCCGCAGTACCCGGTGTGGTGGGAACAGCCGCGCTGTTCGCTGCCCACCGATCCCGCCCGCTGGTGGCGCTCGGCTGCATCGTCCTTGCCGCGCTGCTCCTCGCCGGTACCAACAGCCTCAACGACGCCGAGGATGCGGCCACCGGTGCTGATGACACCGACACGGCGATGCCGTCGCTGTCGCTTCGCCAGGGCTGGATCGACCCCGCCGGTGCCCGCCGGGTTGCCGTCGCGTGCTTCGCCGCCGCTGCGCTGCTCGGGGTGGCTCTGGTCGTGTCGCTGCACAAGCCCGGACTGCTCGCACTCGGCGCGGCCGCTCTTCTCGTCGGTTGGGCCTACACCGCCCCCCCGCTGCGCCTCGCCTACCGCCCCCTCGGCGAACTCGCCTCCGGCCTGCCCATCGGTCTCGGCGTCACCTGGGGGACCGCTGCCGCGCAGACCGACACCATCCCTGCTTCGGTCTGGTGGTCCGGCGCGACCCTCGCGTTGCTCACGGCGGCCGTGCTCCATGCCAACAACGCTCGTGACCGGGGGCACGACCGCGCCGTCGGCAAGCGCACCCTGGCCACCTACCTGCCCCGGGGGGTGATCGTCCTCGAGTACCGGCTGCTGACCGCGGGGATCATTCCCGTGGTGGTGCTCGGCGTGGCCACCCACGGCCTGCCGTGGCCCTGCCTGATCGCCCTGCTACCCGGGGCGATGGCCCTGCGCGCCGCCCTCGCGGTCTCGGTCACCACCGACGGCCGGGGGTGGACGATGGCACTGATCGCGGCGGTGAAACTGGTGACGCTCACCGGCGTGTGCCTCACTCTCGGCCTGGTGGTCAGCCGCTTCATCTGAACGGTCCACGCGGGAGTGCTGCCCGCGGCAGCTAGGAGCCCACCCCCGCGTGCTCGTGGGCATGGGCACGGTGGGCGTCGATCAGCCGCGTCGCCGCCTGGGCGGGCACCGTGTCGTAGTGCGCGTGCTGTGACTCGTAGCGTCCGCGCCCCTGGGTGAGCGCACGCAAGTCGATGGGAAAGCTGAACATCTCGGCCTGCGGCACCAGCGCGGTCAACTCGGTGCTGCCGTCGCCCAGTGGGGTCATCCCTTCGACGTGGCCACGGTGCCCGGTGATCAGGCCGATGACGTCACCAACCTGGCGATCCGGCACGGTCACCCGCACGGTCATCACCGGCTCGAGGAGGATCGGGCTCGCCTCCTGCACCGCCTTGCGCATCGCCATCGCACCGGCGATCTGAAAGGCGATGTCCTTGCCGTCCACCGGATGGGTCGACCCATCGACCAGGCGCACCCGGACGTCGACGATGGGATAGCCGGCCACCGACCCCTGCTCGATGGTCTGGCGTACCCCCTTCTCCACGGACGGTCGGAACTGATGGGGCACCGAGCCGCCGACGATCCGATCCTCCCAGGCATACCCCTCACCCCGTGGCATCGGCTCGATCTCAATGGTGCAGTCGCCGTAGAGCCCGGCGCCCCCCGACTGCTTGCGGTGCTTGTGCTGCACCCGGGCGCGGGCGGCAACCGTCTCGCGATAGGCCACGCGCGGCTGCCGCAGCTCAGCGGCCACACCGTACTTGCGCCGCATCCGCTCCAGGGTCACGCTGAGGTGCACGTCGCCCGCGCCATGGACCAGCACCTCGTTGGTCACCGGGTCGCGGTCGACCACAAAGCCAGGATCCTCCTCGTGGAGCCGGGTTGTGGCAACGCTGATCCGGTCCTCGTCCCCCTTTGTCAGCGCAACCAGGGCGGCGCAGAAACTGCTCACGGGCTGGGGCGGTCCCGCCACCCGCACCACCCCGTCGGGACTGCACAGGGTGTCCCCGGTGAGTGCGCCGGGGAACTTGAGGACAGCCCCGATATCGCCCGCAGACAGCTCGGCCACCGGGGTGACCACCTTCCCCGTGACCCGGCCCAGCTGGGCCATGCGCTCGTCCTGGCCGGTCCGCGCATTCCGCGGCAGCCGGTCACCCACGAGGGTGCCGCGCAGCACCTTGACGTAGCTCAGCTTGCCAAAGGAGTCGACCTGGGTACGGAACACCTGGGCGCAGAGGAGACCGGCGGGGTCACACTCGACCTCGACGTCGCGGCCGGCGGTGTCGATGGCGCGGTGGCGCATCTCCTGCGGACCCGGGAGGTAGCGCACGATTGAGTCGAGGAGGAGCGCAGCGCCCCGCTCCGATGTCGCCGCGGCACAGATCACCGGCGCCAGCCGGCCGCGCAGCGCGGCGGCGTGCAGCGCCACCCGTACCTCGGAATCGCCGAGCTCCTCACCGGCCAGATACCTCTCGATGAGTGCGTCATCGGTCTCTGCGGCCGCCTCCACAAGAGCGACATGGGCGCGCTCCACCTCCTCGCGGAGCTCGTTGGGCAGATCCACCTCCATCCCGCCGCCGTGGTCGTCGAAGGCATAGGCCCGGTCGTCGACCAGGTCCACGAAGCCGCGGAGGGAGCCGGCCGAGCCGATCGGCACCGCCACCGCGATCGGGGTGCGGCCGAAGGCAGCGCGCAACGCATCCACGGTCGCCTCGAAGGCAGCGTTGTCCTTGTCCATCTTGTTGACCACCACCAGGGTGGGCAGTCCCCGGGCGCGCAGCTCGGCCCAGGCGAGCTCGGCACCGACCGGGACGCTGCCCGAGGCACTGACCACCAGGACCGCGCCATCGGCGGCGGCCATCGCGCGAAGCATCTCGCCACTGAAGTCCTGGAAGCCCGGAGCGTCGATCAGGGTGATGCGGTGTCGGTCCCACTCGCAGGTACCCACCCCGGCAACAATGCTCATCGCGTGCTGCTGCTCCTCAGGCTCGCTGTCGAGCGCCGCGGTCCCGGCGTCCGTCGAACCCAGCCGGGGGATGGCCCCGGCGACGTGGAGTGCGGCCTCCGCCAGGCTGGTCTTGCCGTCATGGCTGTGACCCACGATGACCACCGAGCGCAGCTGCCGAGGTGCCAGAGCCGACATCGTCGCCACCCTCCTGCTCACCCGCCGCTGCCGGACTCAGATTGCATGGGTGACGGGCATCGGTCACCCGACAGCCGGCTCCGGGGCCGCCAATCCTATGCCTCCCCGGCCCAGCAATCCAGCAGCAGGCTTGCGCCGGTCAGCCGCCCCCGGCGAGGCGGCGCAGGAAGCGACCGACGGTCTCCGCCGGGCTGCCCAGCTCACGGCCCACCTCGTCGAGGAGGGCCGAGCCGACAACCACCGCCTCGGCGCGGCCGCGCAACGCGGTGAGGTGCTCCGGCTGACTGACCCCGAAGCCCAGCGCTCGGGGGGTCGGTGTCCGGGAACGCACCCGCTCGAGGAGGTCAAGCGCCTCGGCGGGAAGCTCGCGGCGAGCGCCGGTGACCCCGGCCACCGCCACGCAGTAGACGAACCCGCGGGCACCGGAGCACGCCTCATCGAGCCGCCTCGGCGCGGTGAGCGGCGTCACCAGCGGGATGGCGGCGATCCCCGCGGACGCCGCCATGGCGCGCAGCTCAGCACCCTCGCCCCAGGGAAGGTCGGGAATGATCAGTCCGTCCACCCCGGCGTTGGTCGCCGCGTCGCAGAAGCGCTGCACACCGTGGGCGAGCACCGGGTTGATGTAGGTCATGACCACAACCGGCAGGTGCAGACCGGCGCTGCGTGCCGCGGCAATCTGCTCCAGGGCAAGAGCCACGCTCATCCCGTTCTCCAGGGCCCGCTGGCTGCTCGCCTGGATGGTGGGGCCGTCGGCAAGCGGGTCACTGAAGGGCAGGCCGACCTCCACGGCTGCCGCGCCGGCCGCCTCCGCGGCGGCGAGCAAGGCGGCGGTGTCGCCGAGTGCGGGAAAACCCGCGGTGAGGTAGGGGATGATCGCCGGGAGTCCGTCCCGGCGGGGCGTGCTCAGCGCCGCCGTCAGACGCCCGGCCCCGCGGTCCAACTCCCCGGCGACGCTCACCGGTCGGCGGCGGCGGCCGTACCGGGGGAAGCAGGACCCGCGGAAGCAGCACTGGACTCCCCGGCCCTGCGGACGCTGTCGAGATCCTTGTCGCCGCGTCCGCTCAGGTTGACCAGGACGATCCCGTCGGCGGGGAGCTCGGCGGCGACCTCAATGGCGGTATGCACCGCGTGCGACGACTCCAGCGCGGGGATGATTCCCTCCAACCGGCAGAGAAGGTGGAAGGCGGCCAGCGCCTGCCCGTCGGTGGCCACCGTGTAGTCGGCCCGCTCACTGTCGCGCAGCTGGCTGTGCTCGGGGCCAACCCCCGGGTAATCGAGGCCGGCGCTGACGCTGTGCGTCTCGCGCACCTGCCCGTCCGCGGTCTGGAGCAGGTAGGACAGCGCCCCGTGGAGCACTCCGGGACGCCCCGCCGCCAGCGGCGCCGCGTGCCGTTCGCCGTCCATGCCATCCCCCGCGGCCTCCACGCCGATCAGCCTGACGTCCTTGTCGGCAACGAAGGCGGTGAAGATGCCGATCGCATTGCTGCCGCCGCCGACGCACGCGACCACCGCATCAGGCAGCCGGCCCCAGCGGCGCAGCCCCTCCTCGCGTGACTCGTCACCGATCACCCGCTGCAGGGTGCGCACCAGGGTGGGATACGGGTGAGGCCCAACACTGCTGCCGATCACGTAGTGGGTGCTGCGAACGTTGGTCACCCAGTCGCGAATCGCCTCGTTGGTGGCGTCCTTGAGGGTCCGCGAACCACTCTCGACGGTGCGCACCGTGGCCCCAAGCAGCTTCATCTTCTCGACGTTGAGAGCCTGGCGGCGCACGTCCTCACTGCCCATGTACACCACGCACTCGATGCCCAGGGCGGCGCATGCCGTGGCCGTGGCCAGACCGTGCTGGCCGGCGCCGGTCTCGGCAATGATTCGCGGCTTGCCCATCCGGCGTGCGAGAAGCACCTGGCCGAGCGCGTTGTTGAGCTTGTGCGCTCCGGTGTGGAGCAGGTCCTCACGCTTGAGCCACAGTTGGGCGCCTCCGGCGTGGGCGCTGAGCCGGTGGGCGTGGGTGAGCGGCGTGGGCCGACCGGCATAGTCACGCAGCCAGCCGGCCAGCTCAGCGCGAAACCCGGGGTCGGCGCTGGCGGCGGTGAAGGCCTCGCTGAGCTCGTCGAGGGCGGGGACCAGCGTCTCGGGCACGTACGCCCCCCCGTAGGGCCCGAAGCGGCCCGGCAGCTCGGAGGCGAGCGGATCGGTGCGGCTCATCGTGTGCCCGCCACGGTGAGCGCGGATAGGGCGCGCCGCGCGCTGCGAACATAGGCGCGCACCCGGGCCTCGTCCTTGACGCCGGGCGCGCTCTCCAGCTGGCTCGAGGCATCGACCCCCCAGGGGCGCACCGTGGCGACCGCTCTCCCCACCCGGGCGGCGTTGAGGCCACCGGCGAGCACCACCCGGCGATGGCGTGCCAGTTCGGTGGCGAGCTCGAGGGGCGCCGCCCTTCCGGTCCCGCCGGGTAGTTCCCCCGGGCGATTGGCGGCGTCGACGAGCAGCGGTGCCGGCCACCACTGGTCCCGGTAGGCGGCCTCCGCGACCTCCACGTTGATGCCGCGAATGACTGGAACATCGAGACCGGCCGCCATCCCGGCATCGGCGCGGCCGTGCAGCTGGACTGCGTCCAGCCCGAGACGGGCGGCAGCGCGATTGCAGGTGGCGGCATCGGCATCCACGAAAACCCCCACCAGGTCGGCTTCGCCGGCGATCGCGGCGCGCACCTCGGCAACCATCGCCAGGTCGGCGCCACGAACGCTGCCGGGCACCAGGACAACCCCAATCCAGTCCGCCCCCTCCTCCACCGCGGCCGCCGCGATCGCTGCGCTGCGGACCCCGCAGACCTTGACGATCACGGGCGGGCCGCCGCGGCGGCGATGCACTGCGTGTCCCGGTTGTGGGACCTGACCGCGCGGCCGCGTTCAGCCACGGGCGGCGGCCACGAGGTCGCGACACAGCGCGGCGGGGTCGGGTGCACGCATCAGCGCCTCGCCGACCAGGACGGCGTCAGCCCCCTCACCGCGGAGCCGGCGGACGTCGTCCGCGCTGCGCACCCCCGACTCCGCAACCACCACAACCTCCGCGGGCAGGGCAGCCCGCACCGAGGCGAAGACCCTGAGGTCGGTGCGCAGGGTGCGAAGGTCGCGGCTGTTCACCCCCACCACGGCGGCTCCGGCGTCGACCGCCCGGCCGGCCTCCTCAACATCGTGGACCTCGACCAGGGCGCCGGCGCCCGCCCGTGCGGCGGCCGCGAGATGCTCCTCGAGCGCACCGGAAGCGTCGAGCAGGGCGACGATCAGCAACACAGCGGCTGCGCCGGCGAGCCGCGCCTCGGCGATCTGCACGGGGTCGAGCACGAAGTCCTTGCGCAGCACGGGGACCGTCACCGCGGCGGCGGCGTCAACCAGATCGGCCAGGCTGCCGCCGAAGTCCGGCCCGTCGGTCAGCACCGACAGCGCCGCCGCTCCGGCGGCCGCGTAGTCACGCGCCAGCCCGGCGGGATCAAGGCTGCCGCGCAGGGCACCGCCGCTGGGCGAGCGCCGCTTCATCTCGGCGATCACCTTGCCACCGCGCAGGGCCGCGGCGAGGTCGGCCGCCGGCGCCATCCGCTCGACAGTCGCCCACAGCGCGCCACGTCCGCAGCGCAGCTGCGCCGCCTCCGCCAGTTTGCGTTCACGGATCGGGGCCAGAGCACCGAGGCGCGCGGCGGAGCTGGCGTCAGGCATCTGGCCATTCTCGCGGCTCCGCGGGGCCGAGGGCGCCGACCCTAGCCGGCGGCCACCGGTTGGGCGGCGGCGAGATGTGCGCCGAGCCGATCGAGAGCCCGCTCGATGTTGGCCACCGAGTTGGCGTAGGAGAAGCGCAGGTGCCCCCTGCCGTGGGCGCCGAATGCCGTGCCCGGAAGGCATGCCACGCCGACGTCATCGAGCAGGGTGCGGGCCAGGTCGCGCTCGTTCCAGCCGGTCTCCTCGATGTTCGGGAAGACATAGAACGCGCCCACCGGACGATGGCAGCGCACACCCGGGAGGCGGTTGAGCCCGTCCACGATGACGTCGCGCCGGTGGCGGAACTCGGTGACCATCGCCGCCACGGCAGCATCGGACTCCGCGGACTCGAAAGCCTCCACTGCCGCCCACTGGGTGAACGCGGCGGCGCACGAGGAGCTGTTGATCATCAGTGTGTCCATCCAGCGGGCCAGCTCCACGGGCATCACCCCGAAGCCCAGCCGCCAGCCGCACATCGCCCACGCCTTGCTCAGGCCGTCGAGCAGGATGGTTCGCTCGGCCATCCCCGGGACGCCGTACAGGGACACGTGGCCACCCTCGTAGATCATTCGGCCGTAGATCTCGTCGCTGAGCACCGTCAGGTCGCGCTCCATCGCCAGCTCGGCAATGGCCTCGCAGTCGGCGCGGGTGAGCACGCCGCCGGTGGGGTTGGCCGGAGAGTTGACGATCAGCATCCGGGTCCGTTCGGTGACCAGCGATCGCAGCTCGGCGACGTCGAGACGGAAGTCGTTGCTCTGCCGGATCGGCGCGCTCACCGCGGTGCCCCCGACGAACTCCACCAGCGAGCGGTAGATCGGGTATCCGGGGTCGGGCACGATCACCTCGTCTCCCTTCTCAACGAGGGCGAGCAGGGCGAAGTGAAGGATGTTCTTGCTCCCCGGGACGAGCACCACGTTCTCCGCGCTCAGTCCGGGGACACCGGTGCGCTCTGACACGTACGCGGCGGTCGCCGCGCGCACCTCGGGGATGCCACTCGCCGGCGTGTAGTGCGTGGCCCCGCTGTTCATCGTTTTGACTGCGACGTCGATGATGTTCTGCGGCGTCGCGTAGTCCGGTTCACCGATCTCGAGATGGATGATGTCGCGCCCCGTTGCCTCCAGGGCGCGGGCATGGGCAAGCACCTCGAAGGCACTCTCGGTGCCCAGCCGCTCGAGACGCGAGGCGAGGCGCAGCGGCATCACGCGATACGCATCGGTGGCAGGCTGCCGGTGGCCGGACCGCGCTCCACCTCGACCCGCTCCACCCGCGCCGCTCCGGGGCCGTCATGGAGGCGGCGCACCAGCCGCTCGAGCGCGGGGGGAGGACCCTCGGCGATCACCTCGACGCTGCCGTCAGGGCGGTTGCCCACCGTCCCCCGCAGGCCGTGGGCGGCGTCGAGCACCCAGGCGCGAAAGCCCACCATCTGAACCCGGCCGTGGACCATCGCCCGCACCCTGATCGCGTCCTGCTCTGGCACGGCCGCATTATCGCAGCGGCCCCGAGTGCCCCGAGGCAGCGTCGCCCATGGTCTGGTCACCGGGTCGTGACCCCACGGAGCGTGCCTGCTGCCTAGGCTTGGGCGGTGAGCGGCAGAACGGCAGAGAGGTCGCAGGCGGAGGCTGCGCGCCGCTGCCTCAGTGTGCTCGGAGCCGTCCAGCGCGAAAGCGCCGAGCTGGTGCTTCCGGTGGACGGCGGCACTGCGCTGCTCAGCCCGAGCCTGCCGCAGCTCTTCGATGCCAACCTGCTCCGGCTGATCGCCCGGGCCCACGCCGGGGCCAGCGAGCTGGTGCGAACCACGGCCAGGCTCGCCGCCGAACACGCGCTCACCAGCGTCACGGTGACCACCGACGATCCGGTACGCGCGCGGGCCCTCGCGCCCGGCTTCGCGGCGCTGGAGTGGGTGGAGGAGCAGCACGTGATGATGCTGGCCGCGGAGGGGGCCGACCGTCCCCCCCATCGCTGGGCGCCCGTCGCCGAGGTCGAGCCCGCCCACGTCGTCGCGGCGCGCCGCGAATGGCTGGAGAGCAACGACTGGGCGGCCCCGGCCTTGGTCGAGCAGTTCCTGCGCCACGACCGGCGCCTGGGCGATCTTCTCGGCGAGCGCTGCTTCGCGGTGCACCTTGAGCGTCGGGTGGTCAGCTACTGCCGCCTGCTCCAGCGCGAGGATGTCGCCCAGATCGAGGATGTGGTGACCTCGCCGCTGCACCGCAACAAGGGGTACGCCCGCGCGGTCGTGGCGGCGGCGCGCGCCGCCGCCGGAGTCGCGGGCGCCCGCGACGTTTTCCTGGTCACCGACGCACACGACTGGCCGCGGCTGCTGTATCAGCGGCTCGGTTTCGCTCCGGCGCGCGTCGTATGGCGCTTCCGCGACCGGTCCGTCTGAGGAAGTCGCAACCGCCGGCCGGGTCGCCGGCCGCGAGGCTGAGGAGGCGGAGCTCAGGAGCGAATCGTGAGGCGCCGCGCTGAACGCAGGGCTCTTCGGGCGACTCGGCTCAGGCGGCGACCGTGGTCTCGCGAATCAGCGGCAGGAGATCCTTGATCGAGTCGATCTTGGTGCCCGCCAGCTCCCCCATCAGGGCCAGCACCCGGCGCCGGACCGGCGCCTCGTGGTCGCGACCGGGCAGGTACCAGTTGAGCATCCGGCTGATGTACTCGGGATCCTCAAGGCCGCCCACCACTGACGGCTCGGTGACCGTGGTTGGGTGCTTGGGAGCATCGTTGGTGCTGCGCAGCATCCACAGCGACATCTTGAGAATGTCGGGCAGACAGGCCGGATTGTTCTTCACCGCCTTGCGCAGGTACTTCGCGTAGGCCGCCGCGTGACGCAGCTCATCAGCCGCAAGAATCTTGAAGATCTGGCGGAGCACCGGCTCGGGCGCCTCCCTGCTGAACGCGGTGTACCAGTGGGCCAGCCGCTGCTCCCCGCAGAAGTGCATGGTCAGGGTCTCGATCGCCGGACCCTCGGCAAAGGTGAGGCGCAGCTTGGGCAGCTCCTGCTCGTCGAACGTCTCACCGCAACGCTCCAGATAGCGGCGCAGGGTGAGGTGATGCTTCATCTCCTCGTAGAACCAGATCGAGACGAAGGAGCAGAAGTCGATGTCCGCATAGAAGTCCCGCAGGAACATCTCGGTGGCATACAGCGCGCTCAGCTCGGTGAGGCAGATCTGGCGCAGGTCGCTGATCCACTGGGGAGTCAGCTTCGACGGGTCTACCTGGTGGAAGGGGATGTCGTCGGTGAGCTTCCAGCGGGCCCGCTCGAGCCTGTCAAAGAGATCGTCGTACAGCATGTGTGTCATTCTCCTTTGGCCGGTAGGTCCAAGGCATCGGCCACCAGAGACCAATTGAGGACCAGTTTTTGTCCGTCGTGAAGGTTTCTCATCCCTCCCCCGGAACCCTGCCCCGAGAACTGACCGCCCGCCTGCTCGGCGAGGTTGATGTCCTCGCCCGGCGGATGACCCAGCGGCTCGGCGACGAGGTGCCCCTCGGGTCCGAGTTCCGCACCGTCCCCTACCTGCGCGCAGTCATGCAGGCGTGTCGCGACGGTCTGGGCATGCTCCTCCGGCTGCTCCACGACGGCCGCGGCCCCGGCACGGCCGAGCTGGAGCGGCTGGGTGAGGCGGGTGCCCGCCAGGCGGAGCTCGGCGTTCCGCTGGAGGTGCTGCTCAGCGCCTACCGGTTGGCCGCACGAGTGGTCTGGCAGGAGGTGATCGGAGAGGCGATGCGGGGCAGCGAGCTCAGCCCGGTGACCACCGTCCAGGTCACCGAGCATGTGCTCGAGTACCTGGATGCCATCAGCGGCGCGGTGGGTCGCGCCTATCTGGAGACGCGCGAGCTGCGGATGCGCCAGCGCGACCGGCAGCGTGACCGCATCCTCCAGCGGCTCCTGGCGGGCGACGCCACGCTTGAGCTCCGCCGGCTGGCCGCCCTGCATGAGGTCGACCTGTCGCCGCGCTACCGGGTTCTCGCCTGCGCGCTCGAGGATGACCGGGCCGAGACCACTCTGAGCGCGCTGTTCCGCCGCCCCGGTGCCCTGCTGGTTCCGGATGATCCGGGGCGCTGGATCGTTCTGCTGCCACCGGGCCGAGGAGCGGACGAGTCCACAGCTGGGATCCCGGGCCATGCCGGCCTCCGCGTGGGAGTCGGCCCCCTTGCGGAGTCGCTGGATGAGGTGGCCCCCGCGGCCCGGCGAGCTCGCTCAGCGCTGGAGGTCGGCTCCCGGCTGGCTCCCGGACAGCGGGTCTACGATCACGCCGAGTTCGGCATCTTCGCCAGCCTCGCGTCGGACCCGGACGAACTGCGCGCCTACGTTCGACGCGTCATCGGGCCCCTGCTGGCACCGGAGTCGGCGAAGCACGTCGTGCTCCTCGAGACCCTCGAGGTTCTCCTCTCCGCTGCCTCGCTCACCGATGCTGCCAGCCGGCTGGGGCTTCATCGCCACACCCTTGTCTATCGCCAGCAGCGCCTGCGCGACCTGCTGGGAGTCGACCTCGACAACCCCTCCGAACGGCACCGTCTGTGGCTGGCGCTGCAGGCCCGCCGGCTGCTGCGGTCCGCGGCGGAGGCGACCGGCGGCTGATGTTCGGCGACCGGAGGGACGGGATGACTCCGGGAGGCTCCATCGCAGCCTCCTGGTCGCTGCTACCTGGCCGTCGTCCGGCCCAGCTCGGCCTCCCGAGCAAGCAGGAAAATCAGGTCGCTGAGCCGGTTGAGGTAGCGCAGCACCTCGGGGTTCTCGAGCAGCTGCTGCCGCTGCAGGCTGACCGCGCGACGCTCCGCCCGGCGGACCAGGGTGCGGGCAACGTCCAGGTGCGCTCCCACCACCGAGCCCCCAGGGATCACAAAGGCGCGGGGCAACGGGACCCGTGCCTCGAGCTCCGCGATCTCGCGGTCCAGAGCCTGGGTCAGCGCGGCGTCGACGACGTCGAAGTGCTTGGCGAGGTCGGCGCGGTGGCCGCGGCCGGTGGCCAGCTCCGCGCCCACCGTGAAGAGCTCGCGCTGCATCGCCAGCAGCCGCCCGGCCAGAGAGGTGCCGTCCGCCTGCGCGCGGGCCACGCCCAGGGCGGAGATGGCCTCGTCGAGCGCTCCGTAGGCCTCGGTGTGCAGGTCGTCCTTGGGGACGCGGCCACCATAGAGCAGGCCCGTCTCCCCCCCGTCCCCGTGACGGGTGACGATGCTCACCCCAGCCAGCCGCCTTCGCTGGTGGCTGCCGTCTCCAGGGCGGCAAGCCCCTCGCCGGCGGCGCGCTCGCTGCCGCCGTGCTTGGCCCGCTCCTCCACCCACTTGGTGGCCGCCAGGGTGGCCGTGGTGGCGTCGCCCACCGCGGTGGTGATCTGCCGCGTCAGCTGCGAGCGCACATCACCGGCGGCGAAGATGCCGGGAACGCTGGTCATCAGCGTGTACGGGTCGGTCGTGTAATAGCCACCCTTGTCATGATCGACGTGGGTTGCGACCAGGTTGGTGTTGGGGATGAATCCGACGAAGACGAAGACCCCGCCCACCTCGAGAGTGGACCTGGCGCCGTTGAGCACATTGGTGAGGCTGAGGTGGGTGACCTTGCCCTCCCCGGCAATCTCGTCGACCACGGTGTCGAGCAGCAGGTCGATCTGCGGGTGCTCGCGCACCTCGGCGATGGCCAGCGGTGACGCGCGGAACTGCTGACGTCGGTGGATGAGGGTGACCCGGCTCGCATAGCGGGTGAGGAAGATCGCCTCCTCAAGGGCTGCGTCGCCGCCGCCGATCACAGCGAGGTGGGCGCCTTGAAAAAAGGCCCCGTCACACACCGCGCAGTAGGAGACCCCGCGGCCGGCGAACTCCTGCTCCCCGGGCACGTCGAGCTTGCGCGGGTTGCCCCCGGCGGTGATGATCACCGCCGGAGCGCGGTACTCACCTCCCCCGTCGGTCTCGATCACCTTCATCCCGTCCGGCTCGACCCTGATGCTGGTCACCGGGGTGTACACCAGCTGGGCCCCGAAGTGCTCCGCCTGTTCGACCATGGCCTGGGCGAGGTCGCTGCCGAGGACGCTCTTGAAGCCGGGGTAGTCCTCGATCAACTCCGTGTTGGTGAGCTGACCTCCGGGGAGCTTGGCCTCGATGAGCACAGTGCGCACCTTGCTGCGCCCGGCGTAGAGCGCCGCGGTGAGCCCCGCCGGTCCCCCGCCAACAATGGCGATGTCGTAGGTCCTGTCGTCGTTCACGGGTTCCTCGGTGACGGACTGGGATGGGAGGCGCGGCGGCCTGGCTGACGGCGTCAATGAAATGGCCGGCGGTCGGTCAGAGAATACCCACCCCTCCGCCGCACCACGCAGCCGCCGCTATGCCGACGGGGAACGAGACGCGAAGGCGGTCAGCTCATCGAGGACCCGGTGGACCGGGATCGCGTAGGCCTCGGGAAGCGAGCGGTTCTTCAGGGTGACGATGGCCAGCACCCGCCCCTCGGCATCGAGAACCGGGCCACCGCTGTTGCCCGCGAAGACCTCGGCACCACGCAGGGTGATCATGTCGCGGTACACCAGGGTGGTCGGGTTGCTGCCCGGATCGACGCCGGGGTTGTCCCGGACCGGCACCGTCCGATGCAGCGCCACCACCTGCTCGAGGGTCACGTCGGGATGCTCGGTCGCGCGGCCGGCGGCCACCAGCACGACCGCGGTGGACAGGGCCGGGTCCCCGGGTGGGGCGACCACCAGGGCGCTGCCCGGGAAACCGTCGGTGGAGCGCAGCACCGCGACGTCCTGCTCGCGGTCGACGCCGAGCACCACCCCCACGTGGGTGTCTGCCCGCCGGTCACGCAGCCGGATGCCGAGGTGCCCCTCGATCACATGGGCGTTGGTGACGAAGTCCCCGTGGCCGTCCAGCAGCCACCCGGTACCCAGCTCCTCACCGTCGGCGCGCTGCACCTCGACAGTGACCACCCTGCCGAGCAGCGTCGCCCCGACCTCGGTCAAGGGCGGCGCCGGCGGGGTCACCGCCACGGGCGCGAGCCGCACAGGATGGGCCTCGACGGCGGCGTGGCGATTGGCGAGCACGCCCACGGCCAGGCAGCCTGCGGCGAGCAGCGCCAGTCCGGCCACCGCCGTCCTCGGGCCGGCCGAGGAGCGGCCTCGCGCAGCCGGGTGGTCGTGCTGGGGCAGCCTCACAGCTGACCGATGCTCCAGTCGAGCACCCCGGATTCGGCGAGTCTGGCCAACGCCCTCGCCCGGTGGGACACCCGGTCCTTGGCCTCCACCTCGGCCTCGCCGAAGGTGATGTCCAGGTCGGCGGAGTAAAAGGCTGGGTCGTAACCGAAGCCGCCGCTGCCACGCGGCTCGACGAGCACGCCCTCGCAGATGCCATGGGCGAGGGTGGGCTGGGCGTCCGGGCGCGCCAGGCAGAGCACGGCCACGTAGCGAGCCCGCCGGTCGCCGCCAGCCCGGCCCTCCACCTCGGCGAGCAGACCGTGGAGCCGATCGGCGTCGGTGGCCTCCGCACCCAGCCAGCGGGCCGAGGCCGGCCCCGGCCAGTCGCGCAGCGCGCGCACCTCGATCCCAGAGTCATCGCCCAAAGCGCACAGGCCGGTGGCCGCGCACACGGTCAGCGCCTTGGCCGCGGCATTCTCCGCGTAGCCCGGGCCGGGCTCCTCCAGCTCGTCCTCGTACCCGGCCTCGTCGAGCGAGATGACCCGCCACGGGTGGGCGGCAAGGAGGCGGCGGAACTCGGCGAGCTTGCCCGGGTTGCGGGTGGCCACCACGAGCTGTGGCGCGGGCACATCGCGCAGCGCCTGACTGGGCCGCAGCGGGATCACCGCCCGGCAGGGCCGGCGATGGCCTCGCGCTGGAGCGCGAAGAGGCGGCCCAGCCCCTCGGCCGCGAGGCCGAGAAGGCTGTCCATCTCCGGGCGGGTGAAGGGCTCCGCCTCGGCGGTGCCCTGCAGCTCGATGTAGCGTCCATCGTCGGTCCCGACCACGTTCATGTCGGTGCCGGCGACGTGGTCCTCCAGGTAGCAGAGGTCGAGCCGCGGTTCGCCGGCGACGATGCCGACGCTGACCGCAGCGACGGGGACGCGGAGCGGCTCTCCGGTGAGCACGCCGGCGGCGCGGAGCTTCTCGATGGCCATGGCAAGGGCGACGTAGGCGCCGGTGATCGACGCCGTCCGGGTCCCGCCGTCAGCCTGGAGCACGTCACAGTCGAGGATGATCGAGCGCTCGCCGAGCGCGCTCAGGTCGACCGCAGCGCGCAGGCTGCGCCCGATCAGCCGCTGGATCTCGGTGACCCGACCGTCGGTTCGGCCCTTGCGTGAGTCGCGGTCGTTGCGGGTCTGCGTGGCCCGGGGAAGCATCGCGTACTCCGCGGTCAGCCAGCCCTGGCCGCTCCCCTTGCGGAAGCGTGGCACGCTCTCCTCGACGCTGGCCGCGCAGAGCACGCGGGTGTCGCCGACGCAGATCAGCGCGCTGCCCTCGGCGTAGGCCACGGCGCCGGTCTCGATCGTGGTCGGACGCAGCTCGTCGGGTCGTCGTCCATCGGGGCGCATCGAGCCCGAGTCTAGCCGCCAGGTCGCTCAGGACCGGGCGCCCAGAAACGCTGCCAGCGCGGGGTGGGGCCGCGCCGCGCCCACCGGATGCACTTCGGCGTCCAGGTCGGCCGGCGGCCGCCCGTCGACGGCGACCACCGCACAGGGCAGGTACTCGGGCCTGCGGGGAAGGGAGTCGTAGCCGATCGGGGTGGCAGGTCCGAAGAGCACGACATTGTCGGTGCCGGGAAGCGCCGCACTCGGCACCCGGATGCCGGCCAGTCCGGGTCGTCGTTCAAGCAGCTCCTCGACCCATGCCTGGCACGGCGCGTAATCGTCGCCGACCAGCGCCGCGGCGGTGATTCCCAGGCGGCGTGCCGCCGCGAACGAGACGGCCAGCAGGGGCATGCCCAGGCGCACGACGAAGATGCTGCGCCGCACCTGGTCCGGGGCCGCTGCCGCCAGCGGCTGATGGCGAAGCAGCTCGGCCATCGGACCCTGCGGATGCAGGCAGAGGTACTGAGTGGGCCGACGGCCGGCGGTGTTGAAGCGGCCGGGCAGAGGGTTGGCCGCTCGCCAGAGGGGTTGCACCCCGGAGATGCCCCGGAAGGCCACCAGCGATCCGGGTCCCGCCTGGTCGAGCACCGGGTCAGAAGCGGCTGGCGGCGGCGAGCTGGAGGAAGACCGCCGGCTGCTCAACGAGCTCGAGGGGAGCGCGGCCGCCGGCGCCAAGGTTGGGCCGGGTCAGCCAGCTCATCGCCAGGCCACCGCGGAAGACGAACCGGATCTCGTTGAGGGCGCGAATGATCAGTTCCAGCCGGGCTCGCTGAGGCACCGGGATCGCCGCCTCGTCAAGCAGCCAGCGCTGCAGCGTGCGCTCGGGCACTCCGACCCCGGCGGCGAACTCCCGCTGGGTGACGCCCAGGACGGCGCACAGCCAGCCGACGACCTCACGGAGGGGGCGGTGGGCCGAGATCGGCGCGTTTTCGATGATCGCCAGCAATCCGAGATGCATCTCGTCCAGGGCGGCGAGCAGTTCCCCCTCCATCGCCGTCGCTCCGGCCGCGACGTCCGATCCCAGCGCCTCGACGAGGTGCCGGCAGCCGTCCATCAGGGCGAAGGCCGCGCTCGGTGCGTCGTCGGCGGCCGCGCGGGCCAGGCGGACGCTCGCCTGGCAGAGGTCGGATGCCTCGAGGAGCAAGGGCGCGGCCGGCCCCCGCTCGGCGATCGCCGTGGCCAGAGCGGTCGCCGCCTCAGCCAGGCGATGGCTGACGCCGGGCTCGGCGCGGGGCGGGTGGGGGGTCAGGTGCGGCAGCAGCATGGCGTTTATATGGCGTCAGTGTACGCCATCTCGGCGCCACAGCGACCTGCGCCGCGCCTACCGCTTCAGCACCCGGTCGACGATGAGCACGCTGAGCTCCAACAGGAGGATCAGCGGGATGGCCAGGGCCGTGGGCGTGAACGGGTCGCCTCCAGGAGTGATCACCAGCGACGCCAGGATGATCCCGAAGTAGATGCCGCGACGCCGCTGGCGCAGGGACCTGGACGAGACAAGCCCGAGCAGGGCCAGCAGGACCACCACCACCGGCAGTTCGAAGGCGACGCCGAAGACGAGGATCAGGATCAGGAAGAAGGAGAGGTACGACCCCAGGTCGGGGAGGAAGGTGACGTCGCTGCCGAGGAAGTTGGCCAGGAAGGTCAGGCCCACCGGCATCACGAAGTAGGCGAAGGCGCCCCCGATCGTGAAGAGCACCAGCGCAGAGGCCATGAACGGGCCGGCGAAGCGCCGCTCCACCGGCCGCAGGCCGGGCGAGACGAAGGTCCACGCCTGCCAGAGGATCACCGGAAGCGCCAGCGCGAAGGCGGCCACCGCACACACCTCGAGGGGGATGGTGAGGGTCTCGGTCACGCTGGTCACCACGGTGGTCTTGATCAGATGGCCGCCGTGGGCGAGGACCCCATTGATCGGCGCGATCACCACCGTCAGCAGCTGGTGGCGGAGCAGGAGGAAGAGCACCAGCCCGACCGCGAACCAGCTGCCCCCGGCGATGATCAGGACGCGGCGAAGGTCCTCGAGGTGCTCGGTCAGGGTCATCTCGCGGTCGGTCACCGCTCCGCTGCTCACTCAGCGTCTCCCCGCGCCCATGTGTCCGCAGCCGGCTGGTTACGCCGGCCGATCACCCGCAGGTCCGCCGTCCGCCTGCCGAACCGCGAATCGCCTGCCGGCGCTGCACCCGGCGGGTCCGACTCAGACGGCCGGACGATCCCCACTGGCCAGCGGGTCCACCGGAGCGCCCGGAGCGGCTGCCTGGGGCGCCTGGGCGCCACCAGGAAGGTTGGGCGGAGCAACCGTCTGAGCATCGTGACTCGGTGGCGACTGGGTGGTGCTGTTGTGCACCTCGCTCACCCCGACCTTGAACTCGCGGATCGCGCGACCCAGACCGCTGCCGATTTCGGGCAGCCGCTTGGGACCGAAGATGATCAGGCCGATCCCCAGCAGAAGAATGATCAGGAGCAGGTGGCCGCCGGAAAAACCCATCGAGGACTGGCCTCCTGTCGCCTGATGCCCGGGGCGCCGGGCGGAACTGCAATCGAGTCTAGCACCGGGTCGCCGGCGCTTCCAAAACGACCGCTCGCGCGCTGCTCAGTCCTGAAGCGCCAAGGGTCGGCGCAGCCCTGCGGTGAACCCGTCGACAACCCGCTCCAGGTCGGCGTCGCTGTGCGCTGTGCTGAGAAAGGCCGCCTCGAACTGGGATGGCGCCCAGAAAACACCGCCCGCTAGCCACGCGGCGTGGACGCTGCGAAAGCAAGCGCCATCGGCGAGGCGCGCCTCGGCGTAGTCGCGCACCCGCTCCACGCCGAGGAAGGGAGTGAGCATGCTGCCCACCCGGTTGAGCGCCACCGCCACCCCGGCGCCGGCCGCGGCCGCGCCAAGGCCAGTCGCGAGCGACGCGCCGAGCCGCTCGAGCCGCGTGTAGGCGTCGCCGGTGCGCAGGCTGTCGAGCGCGGCACACCCAGCGGCCATCGCCAGGGGGTTGCCGCTCAGGGTGCCCGCCTGGTAGATCGGGCCGCTTGGCGCGACCTGCTCCATCAGCTCCCGCCGCCCCCCGTATGCGCCCACCGGCAGGCCGCCACCGATGACCTTGCCGAGGCAGGTCAGGTCGGGCCGCACATCGTAGAGCTCCTGGGCCCCCCCGTAGGCAACCCGGAAACCGGTCATCACCTCGTCGAAGACGAGCAGCGCGCCGTGCGCCGCGGTGAGCTCGCGCAACCCGGCGAGATACCCGGGCTCCGGCGGCACGCAGCCCATGTTGCCCGCCACCGGCTCGACAATCACCGCGGCAATATCGGCGCCGGATTGGGCAAACAGGGCGCGTATCACCTCCAGATCGTTGTACGGCACCACGCTGGTGTCACGGGTGGCGCCGGCCGGCACTCCCGGGGAGCCGGGAATGCCCAGGGTGGCCACCCCGCTCCCCGCCTCCACGAGAAGCAGGTCGGCGTGGCCGTGATATCCGCCGGCGCACTTGACGATGCGGTCACGCCCGGTGGCACCGCGGGCGAGTCGCAACGCCGACATTGTTGCCTCGGTCCCGCTGTTGACGAAGCGGACCATCTCCACCGAGGGAATGGCATCGACCACCCGCTGGGCGAGCTCCACCTCGAGCTCGGTGGGGCCCCCGAAGGCGGTGCCGCTCTCCAGCTGCCGGCGCAGCGCCTCAACCACCGCGGGCGGGTTGTGGCCGAGGATGTGCGGCCCGTAGGCCAGGACGCAGTCGACGAACTCGCGGCCGTCGGCGTCGCGCAGGTGAGCGCCGGCCGCCGCCACGAACACGGGCGGCGCCCCGTCGACCGCCCGGAAGGCGCGCACCGGGCTGTTGACCCCACCGGGCATCAGCTGGCGGGCGCGGGCCATCACCGCGGCAGAACGCTCTCCCCCGCCACCGACGGGCCGGCTCACTGCTCCTCGCGGACCACGATGTGCTGGATCACATCACCCTTGACGATCTGCTTGGCCACGCCAAGCCCGCTCTGCACCCTGCCGAACAGGTTGTACTGGGGTGGCAGAGGGGCGCAGCCCTCGCCGATGCAGATGAAGAACTGCGAGCCATTGGTGTCGGGGCCGGAGTTGGCCATGGCGATCACGCCCACTCCGTACGCCTGGTGCACCGGCTCGTCCATGAAGCTGAAACCCGGCCCGCCGGTCCCGTCGCCCTTGGGGTCACCACCCTGAATGACGAAGTTGGGTTCCACCCGGTGGAAGGTGAGCCCGTCATAGAAGTGGTTGCGCGCCAGGGTGGTGATCACCCCGACGGTGTGCGGCGCCAGGGCGGGGTCGAGACAGACCACGATGTCGCCCTTGGCCGTGGTGATGGTCAGCTCATAGAGTTTGCCGAAGTCGCCGACCGTGGCGGGCGCGCTCGCATAGGCGTGCGGGTCCGCGGGGGGACTCTGCGGCGCAAGCACGTCACCGAAGTGGTGCTTCGAGCAGTCGGCAAATGGCACCGCCCCAGCGGGCCCGCTCGCGGTTGGGGTGCTTGTCGGCGTGGGCGGCGGCGTGCTGCTGCCGCACGCCACCAGCAGCAGCGCCACAGCACCGGACCCGAGCCACGTCGTCCTGATCACCCGCGCATTCCCCCGCTGATGCCGCTCACGCAGGCGCCACGATTGGTCCCGCCGGAGTGACTGCTGTTCACCGATCGCCTCTGTCCTGCACCGCTGCCGCTATTGCTGCTCACGAATGACCACCGTCTGGATCACATCGCCCTTGACAATCCGCTTGGCGACGTCGAGCCCGCTCGCCACCTTGCCGAACAGGTTGTACTTCGGCGGCAGCGAGGCGCACTGGGGGCCGATACAGACGTAGAACTGCGACCCGTTGGTATTCGGACCGCTGTTGGCCATCGCCACCGCGCCGTCCACATACCGCTGCCGCACCGGCTCGTCGGCGAACTGGAAACCGGGACCGCCGGTGCCGTCGCCCTTGGGGTCGCCGCCCTGGATGACGAAGTTGGGCTCGACCCGGTGGAAGGTGAGACCGTCATAGAAGTGGTTGCGCGCCAGGGTGACGATGACGTTGACGGTGAGGGGGGCCAGGCTGGGCTGCAGGCAGAGGACAATCGGGCCGCGCGCCGTCGTCACCGTCGCCTGGAACAGGTGCCCCGTGTTGATCGACATCGCGGGCGCGGCGGCGTAGGCGTGCACCGAGGGGGGCGGGTTCAGCGGCTGCAGCGCCGCACCAAAGGTGGCTCCGGTGCAGTCAGCGAAGGGGATCGGAGCTGCCGCGGACACTGTGGGGCTGGGCAGGGTGGCGACCTCCGAGGGGGCTTGGGTGGGCACCGCCACCGCGACCGGGACGCCGGGGCCATTCACCCGGTTGATCGCCACCGCCCCGGCGACAAGGGCAATCAGCAACACCAGGCCCAGAGCGAGGACGGCGGCCAGGCGTTCGCGGGACAGCGCAGCCGGGTCGGCGTCGCTCATCGGTCAGTCACCCTCGGCCAGCCAGCCCGCGGCATCGCGAGCGTGGTAGGAGATCACCAGGTCAGCGCCGGCCCGCCGGACCGAGGTGAGCGACTCGAGCACCGCGGCGCGGCGGTCGAAGGCACCCGCACTGGCTGCCGCCTCGAGCATGGCGTACTCGCCACTCACGCAGTAGGCCGCCAGGGGCAGGTCGGTGGCCTGGCGCACGTCGCTGACCACATCCAGGCAGGTCAGCGCCGGCTTGACCATCACCATGTCGGCGCCCTCGTCGATGTCGAGCAGCGTCTCGCGAAGCGCCTCGCGACCGTTGGCGACATCCATCTGGTAGGCGCGTCGGTCTCCCTCGCGGGGGGCACAGTCGGCGGCCTCGCGGAAGGGCCCGTACATGACGCTGGCGAACTTGGCGCTGTAGGCGAGGATCGCCGTGTCCACGAAGCCACTTTCATCAAGGGCCTGGCGGATTGCCGCCACCTGCCCGTCCATCATCCCGCTGGGGGCGACGACGTCGGCACCGGCGCCGGCCTGGGCGACCGCAATCCGACCATAGAGGTCAAGGGTGGCGTCGTTGTCCACCGAGCCGTCGGAACGAAGAACGCCGCAGTGGCCATGGTCGGTGTACTCGTCGAGGCAGAGGTCGGCAATGATCACCGCGCTGTCGCCGTGCTCGTGGCGAAGTCGCTGGATGGCGGTCTGCACCACTCCGCGTTCCGCCCACGCCTGCGAGCCCTGCGCGTCCTTCTCCGCGGGGATGCCGAACAGCAGCACCGCCGCACACCCCTTCGCCAGGGCATCGCCCGTTGCGGCGAGCAGCGAGTCGTGCGTCTCCTGGGCGACGCCGGGCATCAGGGCCACCGGCACCGGCGCATCGATGCCCTCGCGCACAAAGGCCGGGTAGATCAGGTCGTCAGGCCGCAGCCGGGTCTCCCGGACCATCCGCCGAAGCGCCGCGGTGCGCCGCAACCGGCGTGGACGGTCAACGGGAAAGGGCATGGCGGGTCAGGGTAGCGGCTCACGAGTGAGCCCGGCGACGACCGCGCGCACCACCGCCGCGGGGTCGGTGGCCCGGGCCATGACCGGCCGCGGCAGGTGGGCACGCCGTGCGGCGTCGGCTGTCACCGGGCCGACACAGACGGGAACGGCTGCGGCCGGGTAGGGGCGCCTGCCCAGGGCCTCGAGCAGGTGCGCAAGAGCCGAGCCGCTGTAGAGAACGATGGCCGCGGGCTCGGCCACCTCGAGACACTGGGCGAGCTGTGCGGCTGCCTGCGCCGGGAGTGCGGTTCGATAGACGGCCTGGAGCTCCACCAGCGCCCCCGCGGCGCGGAGCCGCTCGGGGAGCACGTCGCGACCCGCGGCCGCACGCGGGAACCAGACCCGGGCACCCGACACCCCGTCCTCCACCAGCGCCTGGGCTGCGGCTGCTGCGTCGGCGCGAGCGGGCACGACGTCCACCGGCAGGCCGGCGGCGGCGAGCGCGGCGGCGGTGGCCGGCCCCACCGCGAGCACGCGGGTGTGCTCGGGCAGGCCGCCGGCCGCGGTTACGCCCGGCGCGATCACCGCCACGGTGGTGGCGCTGGTCAGGACCAACCATCGTCGCCCATGGTGGGCGGCGAGCCGCTCACAGGCACCGCGCACCGCCGCGTCATCGACGAGGACCACATGTTCGATGAGCGCGACATGGACGACGTCGGCGCCGGCCTCGTGGAGCGCGGTGATCACCGGCTGCGCCTGGTCGGGAGCCCGGGTCACGAGCACCCGGCGGCCGTGGAGCGGCCGCTCGGGGGTCATCGCAGCCGCTCGGCCAGCTCGGCGCCGAGCGCCTCGGCCTGCTCGGGCCGCCCGCGCACCTCCGCCCGGCGCACCTCGCCGCTGCCCACCCCCAGCGCGCCCGACAGCACCAGCTCGGCGCCCTCCGGCCTGGCCCAGGCACCGAGGGGAAGCAGACAGCCACCACCCAGATGCCGCAGCACAGAACGCTCAGCGGCCAGCGCCGTGGCACTGGCCGGGTCCTGAGCACGGGCGCAGAGGTCGGCCGCGATGGAGCCGCACATCGCCTCGATGCCGACGATCCCCTGGGCGGGCGCGGGGACGAAGTGGCGTGGGTCGAGGCGCTCGCTCACCTGGTCGCCGAGGCCGAGCCGGTCCATCCCGGCCGCCGCCACGAGCAGCGCGTCCACCGCACCGGCGGCGAGCTTTCGCAGCCGGGTGTCGACGTTGCCGCGCATGGCCACCACCCGCAGGTCGGCGCGGACGTCGTGAACCAGGGCGGCGCGGCGGGGCGAGCTGGTGGCG
Source organism: Candidatus Dormibacteria bacterium (assembly GCA_046262435.1). Taxonomy (GTDB): domain Bacteria; phylum Chloroflexota; class Dormibacteria; order Aeolococcales; family Aeolococcaceae; genus JBHEMT01. The sequence continues at coordinate 37,643 of JBHEMT010000137.1, forward strand.
ACCGT